>CANRDQ010000067.1 GCA_947629395.1 uncultured Bacilli bacterium | reverse complement strand
CCTTTCTTATTTAATTATAACAAAATAAAAGTAGATCACATTCTTTTTATGTGTCTACTTTTACTTTATCACTTCAACTTAATAAAGTTTTCTCCTTTCATTTTAATTTACCTTCTTATTTAGGTTTATTTTTACAATTTACAGAATATTCACTAACTTTGAAGTTTTTTACTATATTTTTAAAATTGGCAATTCTGTCCGGAACCCTTGCCTTAGCATTCCTACAAAAGACTTTATATGTTTCTGTATCTTCAGAAATATCTCTTTCAGGTGCTGTTTCATTTAATGTACAAGTTCCTATTTCATCATTTATATTCATCGTATAATCAACTGCTATACCATCAGTATGATAAATGTCTAAAGTTCTAAGGTCAATTGCTGTTCTCTCATTAGAATAATTAGCATAATATTTACATTCATTAAAACAGAAACTTACATATTCAGTTACAGGAAATGTTTTAGAATTATTTTTAACATTTTTATTTAAACAATCCCATTTATCTCTTTTATATCCTTGACTAACTAAATAAGCTTCTAAATCTTTTGGTTTAGTAAATTCTCTGGCAAATATAAAACTAAAGACAATAACTAAAATTAAACCTAAAACAGCAAGATAGATAATATTAGACATCTTAAAGGCTTTTTTGAAAGCATCACGATATAATTTTATTAAATCTTTCATAATATCTTTAATGTAATTCAACATATTATCTATCTCCTTTGTTTATTATTTTATCCTAAACCGATTTGATAATGGTTTCCTGAACCACCAACTCCATCACCAACAACTATAGTATTAGCTTTTAAATATACTACTGGGAATATTGGATAACTTGTGTCAGTCCAGTGGTTAGGAACAGATCCATCTTTACCTATAACAAATGCTGATGATCCTACTGTATTAGCGGTTAATGTCCACATTTGACTAGTAGCACCTTTTATATCATATATCCAACTATGTGGTGTGGTATTACAATTATCACTGTTATTAACACAGGTTTGGTTGTATCCTTGCATATGGCTTCCTAAATAATCACTTAAGTTAATAAGTCCTGCACGACCATATGAAACTTCACTAGCATTTTGTCTTTCTTTTTCATAGGCACTATTATATGAAAAGTTTGACTCCCAATCTCCACCCCAATACCAACGCATACTAACTAGATAATCGACATTAGAAGTCATAGATACTAAATACGTACTATTCAAATAAGCATTAGTTGCTGAACCACTCCAATCTGTTCCTCTAGACGAACTATTATACCATGGTCTTCCACCAATTGACGTTGCCTTAATCATCTTTACATAATTATTCCATCCATCTGTATCAGAATATTGACTTTCAACACCAATGACACGCCATTGTTCACCATTCCAATAAACATAATTTTCAGGCATATTACCCATAAATCTGTACATAGGATGATCGCTACCAACTAAATTTGAATTTTGAATAGTTATGAATGGTTGTTGGTGTTGTTGAGGAGTTTTAGAGTCCCAACCACTAGCATCTGAATTATTAGATTTACTTATTAAAAGCTGAGCAAAATTAGTAATAGCTTCTTTTACGGCTTTAGCCCAAACCGTATATTCTTTTACAGTTCCATCTCCTGATAAAAGTATTTGATCTCCAGGAGTAACTCCACCTTGAGCATTTTGATCTCCAGTAAAGAATCCATTACCATAATTTTGAGCATAACCTGTAATTTGTGGCGTTGAAGCATTACAAGCATGTCTAATTCCCCAACTATAACAAGTAGTTGAATTTTGACTGATACTAGTAACTCCTTCACCTAATACGAAATTAGCATTATAGATTTGATAACCTACTGCATAAAAATCTTGATTTACAGCGGTTAAAACTTTAATAGCACCAGGTTGATCTCCACTTGTTTGATCATAGTCCTTACTAGTTGTCCAAATAGCACCGTCAAAGTATGGTGCATAAACCGTTATGGTTGGTAAATTAATAGTACAACTTGAAGTACTACCAAAAACTTTACAGTTATTAGATACTGAAGTATCGTACTGAACTACTCCTGCTTCAGGTGCATTATGATAATTAGCATAGAAATATCGATAAGCTCTGGCATAGTAACTTTGGCCAGTCGCATTGTTACCTGAAGTTGTAGTGTTAAGCACCATAGTAGCATTGTATGGATAACCACCAGTAGTAGCATCAGAACTTGGATACCATTGAGGATCAAGCCAACCACTAACTGCAGTAATAGTTGGAGATTTTATAGAACAAGATGTTGAATCTCCATATATAGTACAAGTTACTGCTCCTTGTGTACCAATGGATTGTATTCCTCCAGCACTACCATCATTATTATAAAAATATCTATTTAAAATTCTACTTGAAATTGCATAAAATGTTTTAGTAGAACTAGAACTTACAGTGATTTGCACACCACTACCCGCATCATTTGTAGGAGTACTATCATCTCCTGCTGTAGAAGATAATGTTCCTGTTCTACTCTTAGAATAATATACAGTTGATGAATAACTAGTAGAACTTCTAGTAATTGATGGAGTTGTTAATTTACAAGTACCTGTTGAACCAGAAGCATGACATGATTTAGTGGCATAACCTCCAGAACTACCACTAGGTTTTGCCGAAACTGTATCATAGAAGTTAACACTAAACATACGTGTCGCTACAGCGGTATAAGTTGTACTTTTTGATACAGTTAAATAACTTCCTCCACTAGTACCAACAGCATTTTCTGGAGCTGTTGTTAAATTATTACCTTCATACCACATACCAGTACCACTTTCATATCCACTAGCTACGTAAATAGTTGGAGTTTGAACTTCACAAGATTCTTCATTACCAGTCTTGTAACATTCTTTAGTTACTACTGTAGTACTAGAACTTCCATTTAAATAAGATGTTCCGGCACCACTATAAGCTTTAAAAGTAATTGTAATAGGTTCTTCTATAATAGCATAAAGTGTTTCAACTTTAGTTGGAGTAGCACTAATATTAGAAGGACTTACATAGTAAACATCTCCTGACTCTCCAACTGAATCTATTCCATCTGAATCTGTACTAAAATAAGATTTATGACCATTTACAGAAGCTGGAGTTGTACTTGGTAAATAAAATCTAGCTTGTTCACTACCATAAGCATAAGAACTCATTGTATAAGGATTAGCTGTACTATTATTTATCCTTGTAATTGAACCTGTTCTATAAATTTGTAGTTGTACTAATCGTGTTCCTATTGCGGTAAAGGTTTTATTAGAACTAACACTAACTGTATCACCAGGATTATATCCATTTTCATAATGACCTGTAGTTGAAGTTCCTTCATACCAATAACTACCTACATAAGGACTAGCAGATGTTGTTATGGTTGGTAATTCTATAGAACAACTACTAGCTGATCCAACTAACTCACAAGTATCGGAATTTCTTCCAATCCTACTTACTCCTGTTCCATATCTATAACTAACTGTTATATCAGTATAACCAACTGCCGTATACTCGGCATCATCTGTCATAGTAATATCTTCAAATTGTTTATAAAGAACTTTAGTTGGTTCAGAATCTAAAACTAGACCACCGCCAGTATAAGAATTGTTTACTGTAATTGATGGTACAGAAATGGTACAAGTTCCACTACTTTGAACAGAACAAGTTGCTGTATAAGTACGTGCATAACCATCTATATATCTAACTCCAGTACCCATCTTAATTGTTAAAGTATAATCTTTATAAGCATTTGCTGTATAAGTTTGATCTTCAGTTGGATAAATTGTTGAATATGGTGGATAAGAAACAGCAGCACTACCTCCTGTTAAAACCCACATTGGATTACTATAACCTGCACTTGGAGTAATATCAGGTAAATCTACACTACATTGGGCATCTCCATAACTAACACATTCTAGATATTGAGTTGATGTTTGATTTCCATTAATAGATGAAACACCTTTACCACGTACTAAGGTAACAGTAACTTTCTTTACTCCTATTACATAGTAAGTACTTCCATCCATAGTTGTAGTAATAGTTATGAAACTACCAGGATCATATCCTCCTGTAGTAGCTGCCCTACTAGCAACATATTTCGCAGAATTATATCCACTCTCAAAACCTACTACTAAAGGTAACATAGCTTGACATGATGAAGAGCCATAAGCACGACATGAAGCTGTATCAGAAGCTAGAGAAGTTACTCCTGTAAGTTTTCTTAGTTGTAATTCTAGTTCCTTATATCCTAAGGCATATATCGTCGTATCGCTAGTCATCGTTATATTAGATGATTGAATAAGTCCATCTCCATTTGTAGTAGTTGAATAAGCACCACCATCATATCCATTAGCAACAGTAAGTTCAGGTAAATCAATACTACAAGATGAACCACTAGAAACTGAACAAGTTAAAGTTACTTGTGAAGCTGTATCTCCACCAATAGCTGTTATTCCACTTTTACGAATAATTGTAAGTTTTTTAGAATCAGTTATTGTTACTACTCTTGAAGCCGTATAAGCATTATTAGGATTATTACTACTATCATGTACTGCTCCACTTGGTATAGTTACTGATACTGCTCCTCCTGATGTAAAGTTAGACATAGATATTTTATATCTAATTCCATTATCAACACTTTCTTCTCTTAATGTTTTAGAAACTCCTGTATCTGTTGTACCTCCAACATTTACAGTAATTTGACTATCTGTAAGTGAAGATGTAACACTTCCACTTGTATCAGTACAATCTATAGTAACAGTTGTTGTTTCTGTTTTGGCTATTGAATCTGGTTCAGCACTTACAAAATTACATACTGGTTTAGTAGTATCTTTAGCAATGGCATAATAAGTTGTACTTTCTGTAACTGTTATTGAAGTTCCAGGAGTTTTTCCAGAACCACTACCTGATTCATCTTCATACCATAAACCATCATCATAACCTGCTTGAGAAGTAATTGTTGGTAATTCTATAGAACAACTCTTTGATGATCCTGTTAAATCACAAGATTTTCTATCTTCACCAATTGAGACAACACCATCTTTTGGTTCAAAGTAAACTGTTATTCTCTTTTTAACTTCTACTCCCAAAGTAAATGTCTCACCAGCACTCTTATTACCACTACCATCTTCAACCGCACCTGTTGGAATTGATAATGACACAGCACCTACTCTAGAGAATTTTGATAATTTAATATTATATTTAACTCCGTTAGATAAAGCTGAACTACTAAGAGTTTTTGTTACCTCATTATCTTGAGCTCCACCTACTAAAACAGATAAATCACTTTCTTGAAGTTTTGGTACTACACTTCCACTTGTATCAGTACATTCTATTACAACCGTAGCTGTTTCTTCAGGACCTATTTCAGATGGGGTTGCTGATGACAACCTACATACTGGTGCTGTTGAATCTTTAGCTATAGCATAATAAGTTGTACTTTCATTAACGGTTACCTGTTGTCCTGCACTAGTACCTATACCTGTACCTTGTTCATTGTTATACCATAAACCATCATCATATCCTGGTAAAGATTGAATATCAGGTAACTGAACAGTACATCCACCATCAGAAGTTACATCACAAGTGATTTCATCATCCCCTACTGATTGTACTCCATTACCTTTCTCAAATTTAACTGTTATACGATCATTAACAAATACTTTAGATGTAAGAGTTGTAGCTATATTATAGTTTAGACTTTCATCTCTTACCTTATTAGCAGGTATAGATATGGCAACTTGTCCACTTCTACCAAACTCACCTAATGTTAAAGTATGTTTTACTTTTCCATCTTCAGTTGTTTTTGAAGAACTTTTAATATTAGGTTCATCAGTTTGGCCTCCAACTAATATTGTAAAATCAGAAGTATTTAAGAATGAAGTAGCACTTCCACTTGTATCAGAACATTCAATAACTATAGTAGTACTTTCTTCTCTATTTAAACTTAATGGTTGTTCACTAACAATACTACAAGTAGGTTTCTCTGTATCTGTTGCGATAGCATAGAATGTTTTATCATCACTTACAGATACTCTACTTCGAGGAGTTTTTCCTTCACTACTCATAGAACTATCTTCATACCACATAGGATTACTATAACCAGCAATTGGCGTGATATCTGGAAGAGTTATTTCACAACTACTATTTCCGTTTTCAATATCACAATAAATTGTCTCATCTATAAATTCTACTCCACCGCTAGATTTTAAAGTAACAGTTACTCTATCATTAACAGTTACATTTGGAGTAATTGTCTTTGAAACGTTAGTATTATGACTACCATCACTAATTTTACCACCGGCGATAGTAAAAGCTAAATCTCCACTTCTATTAAATCCACCTAAAGTTAAAGTGTGTCTAACTCCACTACCTTCAGTAATTGCTGAACTTAATTCTTTTTCTTTTGGTGTATCTGCAGCACCACCTACAGTAATAGAAATATCATCTTTTTGTAATTCTGAGGTTACAGTTCCACTGGTATCACTACATTCAAATATAATAGTTACTGATCCATCTCTATTTACATATCTAGGTGTAGCACTAACTAAATTACATTCTGGAGCTTCTTCATCTTTAGCGATAGCATAATATGTTGTATTATCTTTTATTTTTACTTTTGTACCTGAAGCAAGTCCTTCTCCTGAAGCTTCTTCAGTTGTATACCAAAGTCCATTACTATATCCTGGAAGTTCAGTGATATCTGGAAGAGTAACTTCACAAGTTGTCTCTCCATTTGAAATTTCACAACTTTCAGTAGCATTACTAATATCTTTTACTCCTGCTCCTTTTTTAAATTGAGCAGTTATTTCATTAGTAATTTCAACTTCTGTTTCAAGTTTTATTTTATCATTAGTATTATTACTTGAATCACTTACTCTTCCTTTATTAAGTTCAATTGCTAAAGAACCTTTTCTACTAAATCCTCCTACTGTTAAAGTATGCCTTACTCCTTTTTCAGAAGGTACAGCAGGTGTTAAGTCTTTAGTATTAGGGTAATCCATTTCTCCATCTACATAAATATCTATATCACTTTCAGTTAATGAAGAAGTAACATTTCCACTGGTATCACTACATTCAATAGTTATTTCTGTGGAATCAGCTTTATTAATTAAATTAGGACTTGAACTTACTATTTTACAAGTAGGTTTTTCTACATCTTTCGCAATAGCATAATAAGTTGTATCCTCAGTTACAGTTACACTAGTTCCTGGTCTTAAACCTTCTGTTGTTCCATCAGGATTTGCACTTTCATACCAAAGTCCATTACTATATCCTGGAAGTTCGGTAATAGTTGGAAGTTCTACATTACAACTAATATCTCCACTTCCTACTTCACAATAATCACTTGGTTTTCCTACTTCACTTACTCCTGTACCAGCTTCAAATCTAACAGTAAGGTTATCACCAATATTAACTCCTGGTGTTAAAGTTGTTTGTTGGTTTCCATTATTACTAGCATCTGTGAATTTTCCACTTGGAATATCAAAAGATAATTCACCGTGTTTACCAAATCCTCCTAAAGTTAAAGTATGTTTTACTCCTTTAGCTGTTTGAGTAGCTTGTCCTAATTGTTTTATAGTAGGTTTATCTTCTCCTGCCCCTACTTTAACAACAATATCATCTTCAGTTAAAGTTGAACTAACTATACCTGTTGTATCAGTACATTCAAATTCAATAGTAGTTTGTCCATCTCTATTAATGGCTTTAGGATCAGCACTTAAAACACTACATATTGGTTGTTCTGTATCAGTTGCTTTGGCAAAGAATGTTTTATCTGTAGAAACTTGTACAGTTGTTAATGGAGCTTTACCTTCACCACTACCACTAGCATCTTCATACCATAAACCATTATCATATCCTGTAAGTGGGGTAATAGAAGGAAGTTCTATCTCACAACTACTTTGTCCATTTTCTAAAACACAATAATCTTGACTTTTTCCAACATTATCAACACCACTAATTGTTTCATATGTTACATTAATTCTTTTTTCAATAACTACATCTGTAGTAAGAGTAGTTTCTAAATTTTGATTATCACTACTATCGCTAACTTTTCCTTTGGCAATTATTAAGGAAAGTTTTCCTCCTCTAGTAAAGCCACCTATTTGTAAAGTATGTCTAACAATATTATCTGTATAACTTCCGGAACTTAAAATCTTAGTTTCTGGTGTATCTTCGATATCTCCTACTAATGGAGTAATATCGTTTGCAGTAAGTGAAGAAAGAACACTACCACTAGTATCACTACATTCAATAACTATAGTAGTAGATTCACTAGCATCAATTCTAGTTGGTTCGGCACTTATAATTTTACAAACTGGTAAAGTTTCATCTTTCGCAACAGCATAGAAAGTAGTATCTTCACTTATAGTTACACTAGATTGTGGAGCTTTACCATCTTCTAAAGTATCAATATTTTCATACCAATAACCTTTTTCATAACCTGGAAGTTCAGTAATAGTTGGAAGTTCTATAAGACAAGAACTTGCTCCATCTTCTATTTCACAAGTATCTGTTTCTTTACTAATTTCACTAACTCCTGGTCCTTTTTCATAAGTTACAGTTAAAGTTTTATGAATAGTAGCATCAGTTTTCAAAGTAACTTCTTCATTAGTATTACCACTTTCATCACTAACACTACCCTCTTTAATATTTACGGATAAGTTTCCTCCTCTAGAGAATCCTTTTACAGTAAGAGTATGTCTTATTCCATCTTTTACTGATTCAGCATTACTTAATGATTTTTCATTTAAAGTAATTTCTTCTCCATCAGTTAGTAAAGTAATATCATCTTCGGTCATATTAGAAGTAACGTTTCCACTAGTATCAGTACATTCAATAACAACTTTTGCTTCGTCTTTAGCATCTATATCTTTAGGAGTAACACTAACAACACGACATTCTGGTTTAGTATTATCTAGAGCTTTAGCATAATAAGTTGTAGGTTTACTTACTCTAATTGTAGTACCTGGAAGTTCTCCTTCTAAAGCTTCTATATCTTCACTAAAGAATCCTTTATTATAACCTGGAAGTTCAGTAATGGTTGGTAAAAGAATCTCACAACTATCATTTGTTCCTTCAAGTTGACAAACTACTTCTTCTTGACCAATTTCACTAACTCCTGGTCCCTTAACAAATTTAACTCTAATATAATTATTATCTCTAACTATTACTGTTCTAGTAGCACTAGAAGTATTTCCAGCTTGATCTTCTACTAAATATTTGATTGTATATGTTCCGACTCTTAAATTATTAACTTTTCCAACAGTTACTATTCTACTAGTTAAATCTCCATCTTCTTCATCACTAGCAGTAGCACCTTCATCATTAAATTCTTCACCTGTTAGGATAGTAACTAAGCTTTCTCCACGAAGTCTAATTACAGGGGCATTAGTATCTTTTGGATAAACATTTACGGTTCTAACTATAGACCCTTGAGTACCTTTACTATCTTCTACTTTATAAGTTATATAATATACTCCTACTTTATCAGTATTTACACTTGATACAACTTCTGTAGTATTTCCATCAAAATATTCATAACTAATTTTAACACTATCAGGATCTATCTTTTCACTATGATGTAAAACTTCTTTTACTCCTGGGTCATCATATTTACTACCAACTTCTACATATTCAACATCTTTTCCATTTAAAACAATAAGAGGTTGAGCCATGATTGTAAAATCATCAATAGTAGCTTCTCCTTGAATTGCATCAACAACTACTTTTCCTCCAAAAGTTCTACCTTGTCCTTCATTTCCAACATTCTCATCTACCCAAAGTTTAATAGAATATGTAACTTTTGAAGTTGTATTACTACCTTCAGCATCTAATTCTTTAGTATCAACTAGAATTAAGTTATTATCAGAAAGAAGTTCAGGTTGACTCCAAATACCTGACTCATCTTTTAAACTATATTTTATTTGGGTTGGTGATAATCTTAAATTCTTATTGATAGATTCATCTTGTTCAAATAACACTCTATATTTAGCATCTACATTTCCCGTATTAGAAATAGTGAAAGTATATTCTTCAGTCTGCATACCCTTAATATCAGACATTGGTACTGTTTCAGATAAGTTAATATACTCTCCATCTTCATAATCAATATTAAAAGTTCCTGCAACAACGGAATGGACTGTTGGGCTCTTATAGCTAACTAAATAGAAACCATAAGAAACTCCTATTATAGTAACAGCTAATAGCCCAATGATAGCAACTAAAAATAATTTAGATTTAACTTTAAATTTCTGCATTTTTAATCACACCATTCCTATTTTGACTACTACTATAATTATACTACAATACCATATAGTAAACTGTTGGTAAAAATTACCAGATACGCCTTTTTTACTATTATTAACTACATATAAAAAGTAAGTGTTTTAAACATGTTTTTAAACACTTACTTTATTAATAATTTATATACCTATTATGAGTCCATTTTAGGATACGATTTAGCAAAATCATTTATATCCGAAATAATTTTTGGTTTACATTTTAGTGAATAATCCTGAATAATATTTTTAAAAGTTTCTACTCTTTGCTTAGCTCTTTGCTTAGCCATTTCACAAAAAGTATTAAATGACTCTGTACCTTCTGGTGGTGCTTGATTTGACATGGCATTACATGTTCCACCATCAGGATCATTTAAATTAAATTCTAGATTAACGAAAGCTCCATATTTATATACAGCATTTAAATTGGTAAAATCTATGGCTATTTTTTCAACACTAAATGTTGAAAAATATTTACATTCATTAAAACAGAATTGAACTTCTTCCTCTTCAGGAACAGAGTTTTTAACGGTTTTAGTGTAGCATTCCCACTTATCTTGTTTATAATTTTCTGATTTTAAATAATCCTCTAAATTTTTGGGTTCATTTAGATAATTGTATAAACAAATTCCACCACAAATAAGTATAACAAGTATAAGCACTACAAAAATATATATTAATTTTATTTTTTTTATTATTTTATTCAAAATGAAATTAAATATATTTTTTAATTTATTCATATTTAATAACCTCTCTTCCTAAGCTATTCGAAAAGGACTACCACTACCTCCCGTACCACTAGACCTTATAGTTTCAGGCTCTAGGTACATGACAGGAACAATACCTGCAGAATAATTTGTAAATTCATCATCCATCGCTGGATTGTTAATTTTCATTGCAGATCCATAAGATGAGTTAGTAGCCATTACCCAAGAATTGGCTACAAAGCTAGTCATCCAACTGGCTTTTGGTATACTTTTAGAATATAAACTATTAAAACTTCCACCACTAAAGCCTTCCATATAAGTACCCATATAATCTGTTATATTTGATATAGCGACAGGGTCTCCCATAGCGGCATTAGTTAAAGAGTTAGAGTTTTCACATTGCCATGCTGTGTTGTAAGTATAATTATCATCGGCTTTGTTACATGAACGTAACCTTACAGTGAATTTTCGACTCATATAACTGGCTCGACCATTATACCAACCATGAAGAGTCGCTCGTGCCGTAGATGAGAAGAAATTAGCTGTACCAAAAGAACTATTTCCAACCGATGCAGTTCTAATTATTTTAGTGGTGTATACATATGAATTTCTAGCTTGTGAATATTCATATCTAACTCCTAATACTTTCCAAACTTCATCACCATTATAATATATATAGTTGTCTGGCATATCACCAACAAAGTAATATTGAGGTGGCGATGGATTTAAATAATCAGAATTAATAGGAACAACTGCCATCGCTCGTTGTTTCTTTTGTACAGTGTTAAGGGTACTATTCCAATTAGTTTCTCCTGTAGTGGCACTAGCATAATACATCAGATATTCTGATAATGTTGAAGGTACTGGGTCAGAATATGTTGCCATAACATAATATGCTGTCGTTTTACCAGTATTATAATTTTTAGTCATGCTCGTAGAGTTTGTTCCTAATGTTGTTCCAGAGGACGCTCCATTTGTTGTTGAGTACCAAGCTGGTGGTCCATAGTTTGCCGCAAATGATAAGTCATTCGTTCCTGGTATTGTCACTGTACAAGAAGACTGACTTCCATAAGCTCTACATGTAAATTGATTATATCGCAATACAGTTACTCCTGTAGAACCAGTAAATGTAACTGAAAGGTCTCTATAACCTACTCCATAATAAGTTGCACTGCCACTTATAGATATAGAGGCTCCTGAATTTAATCCAGATGTTGCACTAGTAGTAGTTGCCCAGTAAGCTACATCGTATCCATTAGTCTTATATGGATAAACGTTTGGTGCAGATACATTACAAGAATTATTTCCATATGTTGTACATGATCTACTAGCACTAGTGTCTTGTGTGGATGCTGAACATGAACTACTGTTACAAGATCCATAAGTCTTGTAATAATAGAAATTAGCGGTATTAGTCTTTGTTCCCCAAGCATAATATGTTGTTCCAGTATTTATATATGTTGCTGTAGTGGAAGTTGTTGATGTATATATTCTTATTGTAGAACCTTGAGTAAATGAATTACTGGAAGTTATGGAACCAGCAGACGTTGTACTAGCAAATACTACACTTGAAAATCCTGTATAAGCTGTCGCCGTTGGTGCTGTCGTAGAACAATATGTACTATCTCCATATACCATACAATGTGAATATCTATATCCTGATGAACTTTG
>CANRDQ010000066.1 GCA_947629395.1 uncultured Bacilli bacterium | reverse complement strand
AAAGCCTATAAAATAGACTTTTCTCTTACATTTTTATTTTCTCTTTTGAAAGTGGAATTTAACTTTTCACTTTACCAATTTAATGTTTTTATATTACAATTAGCAAAGTTTATCACTACTTTTGGCATTTAAATATAAATCAGCGATTCTACCATCTAAATAAGCATAATAACCAGCTGCCGCTATCATAGCAGCATTGTCTGTACAGTATTTCATTGGTGGAAAACAAACATCAATTTTTTCGTCAGTAGCTAGTTTTTCAATTTCTTTCCTTAGAAATTTATTAGCGGCTACTCCACCTGCGACTATAAGAGATTTAATATTTTCTCTTTCAATAGCTAATTTGGTCTTTTTTACTATACTACCCACAGCTACTTTTTGGAATGAGTATGCTAAATCAGCAGTTCTTAATTTATTTCCTCTTTGTTCTTCGTTATGAGCAAGATTTATGACAGCACTTTTTAATCCACTAAAAGAGAAATTATAGGTATCATCATTTAAAGGCATTGGTAATTTATAGGTATCTTCTCCTTCTAATGATAACTGATCTAATTTAGGTCCACCTGGATACTCTAGATTCATAACGCGAGCTACTTTGTCATAACATTCACCAATAGCGTCATCTAATGTTCCACCTAATTTTTGAAATTTGTAATGTTCTTCCATTTTTATAAGTTCTGTATGTCCTCCACTTACTACTAAGGCTAAAAGTGGAAATTCTAATGGTCGAACTAAACTATTAGCGTAAATATGACCTGCAATATGATGGACTGGTACTAATGGTTTCCTATAAATAAATGAAAGTGTTTTGGCTGCTGTTAAACCTATCAATAAGGACCCGATTAAACCTGGACCATATGTTACAGCTATGGCAGTTATATCATCCATAGTCATATTTGCTTTTGTTAAACATTCTTCTACAACAATAGTTATATTTTTTATATGATGTCTACTAGCGATTTCTGGAACTACTCCTCCAAAGTTTTTATGAACATCAATTTGTGATGAAACTATAGTTGCGATTTCTTCACAGCCATTTTTAACAATAGAGACACTTGTCTCATCACAACTACTTTCTATTCCTAATATATAAACATCTTTCATATTACCACTTCCGTTTCGTCTATATTTTAACATAAAAGACTCTTTTTTTCTAGTTAAGAGCCTCTCTTTCCATTAAGATACCATCACATTCAGGATAATAATTTTTACGAATTGCTTTTTTTATAAAACCATACTTTTCATATAAATGAATCGCATTGTCATTATTCTCTCTAACCTCTAGGGTTATACTTTTATCCACAGTTTCTACAAATTCTTTTAATAAAATATTACCTAATCCACAATTTCTGTGTATACTTTCTACTTCAAATTGTTCAATTTCCACTCTTTCATATATATCACTATAGTAAATATATCCTAAAGTTTTATCTTCTTTTAAAATTAAGTATTTACCAAAAGGATTATTTTCTAAATTTTGTTTTACTTTTTCTAGTTTTAGGAAACTATTATTTCCAATTTCATTAATATTTTCCTTAGTTATCCAGATTAACATTATTGAATCTTCTCTTCAGCTTCTGTTAATTTTAAATATTCAGGATTAACTGCATGTGGGTTAATAGTCTCTTTATTGGCAAAAAAGTTAACAATTTTGGCAATATCAGGATGATAAGCTTCTTTATTTTCCCCTACCTCTATATCATCATTTGTAATAAATGTATAATCTTTTACTTCTTCTAATTTTTGCATTAAGTCTTCTAATTTTATATGTTGAGGCTTAAGAATTTGTTGATAATTGTCATTGTATATAGCTGCAAAAACATACCCTCTTCTTGCATCAATTAAAGGAACATGACAATTGTCTTTTTGGGAAGAAATCATCATTGCTTCCAAAGATGTAATAGTAGTTATAGGAATGCTTAAACTCCATGCATATATTTTAGCAATAGTAACTCCTATTCTGATTCCTGTAAAACTACCAGGACCATTAACTACAATTATTTTATCAATATCTTTAGGATCAATATTGTTTTCTTCAAATAGTTTAGCAATTTCAGGTAAAGCTTCCTTTGAAAGCTCATGTCCAAATTCTTGTTGACATTCACATAAAAGCTTTTTATCTTCTACTATACCAGTATATAAAAAACTAGAAGAAGTATCTATATAAAGGATTCTCATAGAACAGCCTCACAAAGTTCTTCATATTTTTTACCATGAGGTGTTACAATAAATTTTCTTTTTTCTTCATCTATAATTTTTATTTGAATATCTAATCTGTTTTTAGGAAGATAATCTTCAATTAAATCAGCCCATTCAATAATAGTAACTCCTTTTTTTGTATAATATTCTTCAATACCAAGTTCATCAACTTTACCATCTAAGCGATAAACATCCATGTGATATAAAGGAATTTCTCCTGACTCATATTCTTTAATTATATTAAAAGTGGGAGAAGTAACCTCTTCAGTAACTTCTAAAGCTTGTGCAAAAGCTTTTGTAAACATTGTTTTTCCACTTCCTAAATCTCCTGTTAGGCAAATAACCATATTAGGGAATTTTTCTGATTCAATATTTTGAGCAAGTTCTAATGTATCTTGCACGTTGTATGCTGTATATTTATATTGCATAATTCTCACCTGTCCTTCTCTCTATACCTAAAATATATTATATCAAAAAAAAGGAGTTATACAACTCTAATTTTATAAAAGTACAAAATTTGTTTATTAAATTGTAAACATAGTAAATATTCAATAAAAATTTAATTTAAAAACAAAAAATCTTGGCGGCGTCCTATTTTTGCTTACACTATCGTCGGCGCTGAAGGACTTAACTTCTGTGTTCGAGATGG
>CANRDQ010000065.1 GCA_947629395.1 uncultured Bacilli bacterium | reverse complement strand
CAAGTGAAAATATTGCGTTTTCTCTTGCAAATCCAACAATTATATTAAAGTTGCATTTTACTATTTAACTAACTAAATCAACAAAATTAATAAAATATACAAAAAAATTTTAGCTAAAAGCTAAAACTTTTTCAAACTAAACACTTATTAAAAATAATAAATAACAAGCATATCCCATTAAATAAACAAGTCCATTTCCTCTACTCATTTGATTTCTAAGAGGTATAAGAGGAAATAAAGCTAAGACCATCGTACCAATTAAAGATATAGTTAAATCTAAATTATATGAAGCATTATAACTAATAGGACTAATAACTGAAGATACACCTATAATTAGTAACATATTAAAGATATTAGATCCAATTATATTACCAATCGCAATATCACTATTTTTCTTAAGAGAAGCCATAACACTAGTTACAAGTTCTGGAAGACTAGTTCCTATCGCCAAAATTGTTAAACTAATAATCTTCTCACTAATATTAAATTGTTGAGCTACTTTAACTAAATTATTTACAGCTAAAGAACCACCACATTTTAAAGCAACTATACCTAAAACTATATAAATAATATTTCTTAAGTTACTACCTTCTACTTTAACATTTTTTTCTTCTACAGCTTCTTTTTTAGCTATTATAATTGTATAACCTATAAATACTAAAAACATAAGTAGTAAGATAAATCCTTCTATTCTAGATATTCCAAGTCCTGTATTACAGAAGAACATAAATAAGACAGTAATAAGTAAATAAGTAGGTATTTCTATTAATCTAGTTTCTTTCTTAAATGTTATAGAATTAACAACCGCAGACATTCCAAGTATTAAAAGTAAATTACAAACATTACTTCCAATTACATTTCCCATAGCCATATCAGAATGACCATTTAAAGCTGAAGTAACACTTACAAACAATTCAGGCATACTAGTTCCAATTGAAACAATAGTAAGACCAATTATAATTTCTGGAATATGAAATTTTTTAGCCACATTACTAGCACCTGTTACTAAAAAGTCAGCACCTTTAATAAGTAAAACAAATCCTATAATTATTAATACAATCCATAATATCATTATTATCTCTCCTCCCTTTATCACACAAAAAGAGACTTAGTCTGCTTTTTGTATCGCAAACAAGTCTCATTGTTTAAAATAAAGCCAGATAGATAAACTACCATGTATGTTGACTTTATTACATATTAAAATATGCCAATTACTCCCTTATTTATATTTATCTTCTAAAATTTTTAGTTAATGACTTTTCAAAACTATTAGGTGAAGTCATTACTCTATATAAACTATCTCCTTTATTTTGAGATTGACTTATAGACTTATATAAATCATAACCCTTTTTTAAAGCTATACTTCTAATCATCTCACCACGTAACTGTTCAGGTGAAATTAAACCTTGATATTCACATAATCTTTCCTTAGTAATAGCCATATGATTATTAAACACACTGATTCTTTCTGCTTTAAACAAATCTCTTTCTTCAGGACTCATAGCACCTTGTTCACAAGCATAATCAGCCGCTAAAAGTTCAATAGTTGTAGGTATCATTTCTGCACTAGAACTCTTAGTTAGAAATTTGTCTCTATTTAACATACATTCAAGTGCATGACCCATTTCATGAGAAAATATAATCATATCTTTTATATCATTATTCTGTTTAAGTACCATATAAGGTATATTATTATATACATCCCCGTAAAATATTCCCCCAGCAAATCTCATTCTTCTAGGTAAACTTTTAACAAATTGAATTTGATTATCACTACTTAATATCTCTAAGGCTTTATCTGTAATGATAGGATTTTTTATACTCTTATAAAATCCTTTTGTTAAATCCATAACATCACTAGCACTACATTTAGTATATGCAACTTTCTCACTTTTATCACTATCACTAATAGGTGTCAAGCTACAAGCCAGTTTTTGCATTGAATATTTATCAACTAACTTATCACCATAAACTGGTGGATTAAGACCAAACTGACTACAAAATTGCATTATCTCTAATCCTGGAAAACTACTAGGTGTTTTAAAAAAATCTTTAACCTTAGGCATAACTGCACTATTATAATTAATTACATTTTTTAATTCCACTAAATTTCTTAGACTATAAAATAATTGTTTTAATTGTTCTTCATCGCTAGTAACTAAGATTTTAACTTTTATTTCTCGAATAGCTTCTTCGATAGTAGTTAAATCTATATTATAATTCATATCAACCCACCCCACAATACTTGCTAATTATACCACAAAATGTTACTTTTTTCAAGTTTTCAACCTAAAAAAGTTTCTGTTTTAACAGAAACTAATATTATTTATTTTCAGATTTTAATACTTTAACCTTTTCATCTTGATGAGCTTTGACAGTATCTACTATAGCTTGTTTTTTTCTATAATAATCTTCTACATATTTTTGAGCCATAATATCTTTTTGTTCATTACCAACTATAAACATAGTTCTTTCATTAGTAACTTGTTTTTTTATTTGTGTTTTCTCTTGGATATTTTTTTGTTCTTGTTGTTCTTTTTGTTTTTCTTCTTTTTTGTATTTACGATATTTCTTTAAATCATTGATATCATCTCTAACCTCTTTTAAAGGTTCTAAAACTAAATCAACACTTGCAACTGTAGCGATACCTAAAGCAGGTAAAATTATTGGTGATAAAGCTACTCCCATAAGAGGAGAACTTACAACTAAACCACCATAAAGAACCCAACCTAATCCATCTAAAGTTAACAATGCTGCTCCTGCTCCTAAAGCAAAAGTTCCATTAACAAGCAGATCCCTTACTGTTGAACCTACATTTAAATTTTTTATGTCGATATAATTATTCCCAGCAGAACCATCAAAATCCCATAATCTCATATTTCATTACCCCCATAAATATTAGACAGATTATAACATAAATTCCTTAATTTGTCAATAATAACACCATTTCAATGTTACTTAAAGACTTAAATGCAATTTTTAAATATAAAAATACAAAAGTTGCATTTAGTCCTTTAATAGTATTTA
>CANRDQ010000064.1 GCA_947629395.1 uncultured Bacilli bacterium | reverse complement strand
AGGAGGTACTCTAAATGAAATTTGGAGAGAATTTGAAAAAAATAAGAATTTTAAAAAAACTATCACAGGAAGCTTTAGCTGAAAAAGTTAATGTATCTAGACAATCTATAAGTAAATGGGAAACTGGAGATGCTTATCCCACAATGAATAATTTATTAGAGCTATGTAAAATTTTTCATTGTAAAATTAATGATTTAGTAAACGATAGTATCATTGATATCGATTCACTTGGAGATGAGGTTAAAACTAAAGTTGTAAGTTTAAAAAAAGAAGAACAAAAGAAAATGAAGGCTTTAAGTAAAATTATTTCTGTAATATCTAAAATAGGAAGAATTTTTTGCTATATTGCTATTCCTTTTCTTTGTTTAATATTAATTGCTTCACCTTATTTGATTAATAAAGTTGTGATAAAAGATAATAATTTAACTTTAAATTTGAGAGATCATAATATCAATCTTTCAGAAAAAAATGACAAAGTTGTTTTAAAAGTTGGAGCATTTGTTTTAGCGGATGCTGATAAAGAATTTTTAAATACCAAAGTAGTATCTATATTTGAACATAATAGTAAAGCAAAAATAATTGGCTATGTTGAAACAGGTTTTGTTGTTCTGTTAGTAACAATTATTTTGACCTCTATAATATTTAAACATTTGGAAACTTTATTTGATAATATCAATAAAGGAGATACACCATTTACTTTAGAAAATGTTAGTTTAATAAAGAAGATTGCTTGGAAAATGATTATAATAATCCTAATGACTAATATTGGTGGTGGCGTATTTGAATTATTATTAAGCTCTGATTTAAATGTAGAGTTTGAAATTTATGATTTGGTAGAAATATTATTCTTATTCAGTTTGTCATATATATTTGAATATGGCAGGTTGTTAGGACTTGAGACTAAAGGTCAAATGTATGGTAATAGTAATGAATAAAAAAAGATGGTTAATACCCATCTTTTTAGTACGCTTTTGAAATTAAACTTTTTTCTAATTCATCTAATCGATCAAACAAATTGTTTAAAAATGTTATTAAATATATTTGAGGTCTTGTAAATACATTTTTAAGATTGAATTCAAACCCCTTACTATTTAATGATTGTTTTATCATATAGGCTTCATCTGATAATATAGGTATAAAAGCTAAAGTTATCGCTATTATTAAAGTGAGATTATCGATATCAACTTTAAAAAACTTAAGAGGAAATAATAGATATTTAAAAGCAATCCTTATTTTAGTAGAATCAAAATAATGTCCCATAATATAAGTGTAATCAATAACTAGAAAGAGACGAATACCTACTAACAAAGAAGTATAAATATTACTAAATATTACATTACACAATATTATACAGGAAATAAATATAAAATTATTTTTTATTACTTTTAAATGCTTTAGTAAAGATATTTTAATAAATAAAGAAATTATAAAATTAAATAATAGTATTATTCCAAAAATATAAATGTTTTTAATCATAAAGAGTAGGGTACTATAAATAAAGAAAAATATTAAAACTAAAAAGTAAATCAATTATTACCAATCCTTTTTATTATATAATTTTCAGTTAACTTTTTAGTATCTGTTATATGTAAAGCAGAAGCTACTGTAAATATAAAAGGAACATTTAGTCCATGTTTAGTTAAAATATCATTTTCTTTTAGAATTTCTGTTAGTGTATATTTATAAAGTTTATGATTATCAATTATGATGATGTCATCAGCATATATAAGTTCACTTATATCATTAGAAATACAAATAATTCCCATATTTCTTTTTAATGTTTTAATTAGTTTATAAATATCTTTTTTACCATTGATATCTAGCATAGATGTAGCTTCATCAAAAATCAAGTAATCTGGATTTAATGACAATTGTGAGGCTATAGCTATTCTTTGTTTTTGTCCTCCTGATAAATTATAAGGGTTTGCGTCTATATACTCAAGCATATCTACTTTTTTGAGACTATCTTTGATTCTTTCAGGAATCTTTTCTTTAGAAACCTTCATATTTTCTAGAGTAAATTTAATATCGTCATCAACTTTAGAAAATAATATTTGATTACTAGGATTTTGAAAAACAATTCCAACTTTTTCTCTAACTATCTTATTATTAGTTTTCTTATTAAGTTCAATATCATCTAAATAAATTTTACCTGATTTTGGAAATAATAAACCACTAATAAGATTAGCTAAAGTTGATTTTCCACTACCATTTTTTCCTACTATAAAAGTTACATGATCTTTATCTATATTTAAGTTAATATTCTCAAAAACTACTTTATCATACTGAAAAGATATATCTTGAAGTTTAATCATTTATTAACTTATTAATTCTTTCTTCAAGAATTTTACATATTGATAAAATAGTTATTACTTTGATAGGAGCCATTACTAATTCTTTTAATATTCTTATAGGTATTACTATTTTACTAGCACCTTTACTAATTATAATGATCCATATTGTATTTAGAAATCCATTTAGAATACCAGTAACTATGACAGTACTTATAATTAGTCTTATCATAAAACTTTTATCAATTTTAAAAGTATCTCTATGTAATAGAAGACCATAAGTTAATCCCGTTAAAAAGGCCGTAACTGTAAAACCAAAGAAGTAACTACCAGTAGGGAATAATAAAGCTCCAATAATATCACTTACAGTAGCAATAAAAGTGCTATATTTAGGACCTAAAATTATTGCACCCAACATAATAGGTACAAATGAGAACCCAATAGTAACAATGTTTGTTCTAATAGATAAAATTCGACCAAGTACAATACATGATGCAGTTAAAAGCGCACATAATAATATTCTCTTTGACTTATTCATAAAAAAAATCCTTTCTTTTCCGCATGAAAAAACAGGATTATTATCTTGTATATTTCATTAGCGGAATGCGAAAATAAATGAGCGAATTAATTCTTGCCTTATAAACAACTTCCCGTCTTATAAGTCTTAACTATTTATTTTCTACTCTAATTTAAATTTTAAGTTATATTGAAAAGAAAGGCTTTAATATAATTTTAGTCGATTGAATATTAAACAAATACATTTTTTCATTTCAATCACCTTCCAGTTCATATTATACTCTAAAATATTAATTTGTAAATAACATTTACTTTTTTTCTTTATTTTCAAGAAATAGTTTTTATGACTTTCTAAGTTTTTACAAGTGTTTTTTGTAAATTTATTAAAAAAGTTGCAATTTTATTAAATTTTCTAAATTAT
>CANRDQ010000063.1 GCA_947629395.1 uncultured Bacilli bacterium | reverse complement strand
ATGTGTTGTAATACTTGTTATGCTAATAGTGGTAAAGGAAAAGATTTAGATATCAAAACTATTAAAAAAATGATAGATTTTGCCGCAGATGCTGAAGGTGGCAAAGGTGAAGTTTTACAAATTAGTGGTGGAGAACCAACACTTCATGAAAATGTTATAGAGGTTATTAAATTAGCTAGAGAAAAATTTCAATATGTAATGTTAAATACAAATGGTATTAGAATTGCTGAAGATGAAGATTTTGTTAAAGAATTAAGTCAGTTTGTTGGTGGCTTTGAAATATATTTACAGTTTGATGCCCTTAATGATAAAACTTATAATGAAATTAGAGGTAGAAAATTAAAAGATATTAAAGAAAAAGCTATAGAAAATTTAAATAAATATAATATTCCAGTAACTCTTGTTATGACTGTAGAAAGGGATATTAATGATAAGGAACTTGGAAAAGTTATTTCTTATGGTTTAGAAACTAAAAATGTTAGAGGAGTAAATATTCAACCAGTCGCATTTTTCGGAAGACAAACAAAAGATATGGATAGAAGTAATAGAGTAACTTTAACTGATGTTATTAATTTAATAGAAAAACAAACAAAGAAAATGTTAGTTAAAGAAGATTTTGTTCCACTTCCTTGTAATGTAGAAAGAGTGGCTTTAACTTATCTTTATAAAACAAAAGATGGTTTTATTCCTATTACAAGAGCTAATAATATTAAAAAGTATTTACCTTATATAAATAATACCTTTACTTTTAAAATAGAAGATGCTTTAACTAATGGTAAAGATATAATATTTGGTTGTTGTTGTAATCCACTTCATTTCTTAAAAGATTTTAAAAAGTTTGTACCAAAAGATTTTATGAGTTGGGATATAGAAAAAAGAAGTGAATATGTTAGTAATAATACTTTTAGAATTACTATTTCTTCATTTATAGATAAATATAATTTTGATATGAAGTCTATGCAAAAGGAATGTGTTCATATAATTACTGAAGATTTAAAAAGAATACCATTTTCTTCATACAATATGATTTATAGGGATAAATATAAGAAATGAAAGATTTAGTTAGAATGTCTATTGAAAAAGTAGGACTTGAAATGACAATTATTAATTTTTTCGTAGCAACAGGAATTACACTTATATATATGAGAGTTTTTGTCAATTTTAGACAAGCTAAAAAACAACAAGGTGAGAAGAAAAAAGAAGTTAAGTCTATTGTAGAAACAGCTAGTATGTCAGCATTTTTCCTAATATGTTCAATAGTTATCTTATTAAAAATAGGAACTTTTAACTTTCATAATACATTTTTAAATATTTTTGCTTTATTAATATATATAATTGGAATTAGTTTTAATCTTTTAGGTAGACATTATTTAGGACATAATTGGGGTAATAATGTGGTTATTTATAATGATCATACTTTAATAACAAAGGGAGTTTATAGTGTAGTAAGACATCCTTTGTATGCTTCTATTATTTGGATGATTTATGCTGTGGGTATTTTATATCAAAATTATTTAGTAATTTTATTAAATACGATAATTTTTATTCCTTTTATGACATATAGAGCTAAACAAGAAGAAAAAGAATTAATGATTGTATTTAAAGAATATAAAGATTATAAAAAGAGGGTGGGAATGTTTTTTCCTAAATTAAAGAAAAGGTAAGGAGTATAGTTATGAATAATATAAGAATGGCTAATGTACCAAAGAAAGCATTTGCTTTTTGTAGATGGACAATTTGTATTTTATTTTGGATAACTTCAATTCTTTGTTTTTTTGGAATTAAATGGTTTATATTTATTCCACTTATAATAATGTTTTTATCTGGAGTTTTAACTGTTAAAAGAGCACCATTAATAATGTTATATAATTTATTATTTAATAGAGATAAAACTGCTGAAACTGATGTATTAAATGTAAATAGTATTAGATTTTCTCATTTTGTAGGATCTACATTTTGTGTAATTGCTATTTTATTTCTATATGTATTTAAAATAGATATTATTGGCTATATTTTTATTGGTCTTTTAACTTTTTTACAGACAATTGCGGCTTTTGGATATTGTTCTGCACAAAAATTATATGAATGTTTAGTTTTAGGTAAAAATTGTTGTAATTTAGGAAAAAGAATAAGAGGAGGACAATGTAATGTTAGATAATCATTATGTGCCGAAAGGGTATGGTATAATTACTAACTTTACTTTTGGAAAGTATACAATCTCAACTTATTCCTTTTTTGTTTTATTAGGACTATTAGTTGGTATATTATGGTTTTATTTTTCTATAACTCGTAAAGGTAAATTAAAAGCAGGAAAGTCTTATCTAATTGTTATTTCAGCACTTATTGGTGGATTAATTGGATCAAAGATTTTAGTGTTTTTTGAAAACTTTGGAGTTTTAGTTAATCATCCAGAAAATTTTAAATATTTTCTTTTAACTGGTAAGTCAATTGTAGGGGGATTAATAGGTGGATATTTAGGTATTAGAATAATCAAAAAAATAAAAAAGATGGATAACTTTAGATGTGGAAATGATATTGCTCCTGCGGTGGCTTTAGGAATGGCTATAGGAAGAATAGGTTGTTTTTTGACAGGATGTTGTTATGGGATAGAAACTAATTTACCAATAGGGATTAATTTTGGAGATGGAGTTTATAGAATACCAACACAATTAATAGAGAGTGTATTTTGTTTTATATTATTTTTATATTTATTATATAAGCAAAGAAATGACAAAAACTTATTACCAGGTATATTATTTAAACAATTAGTTTTGTATTATTTTGTTTTTAGATTTTTGATTGAATTTATAAGAGGTACTAATAAAAATATTTTATTTTTAAGTGTATATCAAGTGATTTGTTTGATTGGTATTGTATTTATTAGTATACAAATAAAAAGGAGTAGGGAATATGGAAAAAAATAATAAAGAAAAAAAAGATTATGAAGAAAGAGTTCGTCTGAATAACGATGTGATTAAGAGTACTTCAGGAAGAACGTATAATAACAATAATGTGAAGAATAAAAATAATAAAAAAACAGAAGTAAATAATACAAAAACTGATAATGAAAAAGATGATGTAGAAAGAATGAACCAAGATAGTAATGAGGAAACAGAGGATTTATCTGAAGAAACAGGCTGTTTTTTGTTGATTGTGAAACTTGCAGCTGGAATTTTGATAGGTGGAACAGTAATTTTATTGATTGCGTTTGGACTTTGTGCATTAGTAATATCAGGATTGTAAGAAAAGAAAAATATTTTTATAATAAATTATTTGGAAAAGGGAAATATAATAACAAGGGAACATACAGACGTTTAGTTAGTTAAATAGTAAAATGCAACTTTAATATAATTGTTGGATTTGCAAGAGAAAACGCAATATTTTCACTTG
>CANRDQ010000062.1 GCA_947629395.1 uncultured Bacilli bacterium | reverse complement strand
TGTTTTATCAAATTTTTCATAAAATGCTTGCATATTATCTGGTAAATTAGAAAATAGTTCTTCAGCTTTTTCTGTGTATAGTTTATCTTTTAATTGATTATTTAAATTATTAAAATGTTTAAGTACTTCTTCAACATCTTGATTTGGCTCTCCTACTGTAATTTTATTAAGTTCTTCTTCTACATTTGGACAATAACTTGATGTTAATGAAGATACATTCATTCCATTTAAAAATACAACTTTTAATGTTTAATAATATTTGGTATAATAAGTGTTAGAATAGGGGTGAAGCTATCAATGAGAGTGCTTTGTTTGGGACACGCTACTTTTGACACAACTTTACCTATTACAGGTTATCCCGTCGAAAATCAAAAGTATAGAGTAGAACAAAAAATAGAGTGTGGTGGTGGACCTGCTGCTAATGCGGCTTATTTACTAGCTAAATGGGGTATTGATGTTTCTTTTGCCGGAGCAGTAGGAAATGATTATTACGGACAACAAGCCGAAAAAGAATTTAAAAATATCGGTGTTAAAACAGACTATTTAGAAAAAGTGGGAGATACTACTTCAAGTGCTTATATTCTAGCTAATTTAGAAAATGGTAGTAGAACAATTATAACTGCTAGTTCTCCTAAAATAAGTAAACTTTCTAAAAGTATAAAAGAAAAATATGATTTTATATTATTAGATGGAGAACATTTAGAAAGTGCTTTAGAAGTATTAGAGAACAATAAAGAAGCAGTTAGTATTTTAGATGCCGGAACATTTAAAGAGGCAACTTTAAAACTTGGTAGTAAAGTAACTTATCTAGCTTGTTCTAAAGTTTTTGCAGAAGACTTTACAGGTAAAAAGTTTGAAAGTGATAATCCTAATCAATGGATTGAATTATACAAAATATTAGAAGATTATTTTAAAACTAATATTATTATCACTTTAGAGGATAAAGGGGCTATTATTAAATATAATAATCAATATTTAGTAGTTTCTAGTATTTCAGTTAAAGCTTTAGATTCAACAGGAGCAGGAGATATTTTCCATGGAGCCTTAGCATACTTTTTAATTAATAATTATGCTTTACCAACAGCTGTATCTCTTGCGAATATAGCCGGAGCTTTATCAGTTCTAAAAATAGGATCACGTTATGCTATGCCAGAACTTAATGAAGTTTTAGAAATAGGAAGGAAACATAATGTTTTATAGTAATTATCCACAGCTTGATTTACATGGTGTAGATAGGATATATGCCAAAATATTAGTTAATGAATTTATAGAAGATTGTCTTATTCAGAAACAATATAATTGTCTTATTATTCATGGACGAGGAATGGGAATAGTAAAAAAGAGTGTTCATGAAGCATTAAAAGTGAACAAACATGTAAAGGAATATAAATTAGATAATTTTAATATTGGATGTACTGTGGTACAATTAAAAGAGGGTGAATAGTTATGTATACAGAAGAATATGAAGATAGGGGAACACCTATAAAAAATTTGGTAATTAAAGTTGTTGTTGCCATAATATTTTTAATAGGAATTAATGTAACAGTAAAATATCTTACTAAAACTACATATACTAATACTAGTAATATCAATACTAATCCATATAAGAATGCTACTTTTAAAGAAAATATTGATACTATAGAGAGTGCTATGTTAGGGTATTTTGAAGAAGAAAAAGTAGAGAAGATGAAAAAGAAAAAACTAAAAGTAACATTGGCTGAACTAATTGAAGATGGTGTTTTAGTACCAATTATCGATAATAAAGATAAAGTATGTAAATCTAGTAAGTCATATGTACAGTTAGAAGAAATTGGAAATAATGATTATTTGTTAAGAATTAATCTAGAGTGTAGTAAAGATAAAGATTATGTCTTAAAACATTTAGTACATACTAATTATTGTAGTGATTATTTATGTGAAAAAGAAGCTGCGACTATCTCTACTAAGACAACAAAACCAACTAAGATAGTTAAATTCTCTGATGAAGAAAAATTAAATCCTAATATCACAGTTATACCACAAGAAGAAACACCATATGTTCCAGCAGGAGATAGAACTTTACAATATGAATATGGTCGTACAACAGGAGCTAAGATAGGACAATGGTCTGATTGGAGTGGTTGGTTAAAAACTTCATGTGATACTCAAGCTGAAAACTGTGATGATAATAATCCATTATGTAGAAGAAAAATAGTTTTATTTAGTCAAGAAGAAAAAACAGGAAATTATCAAAATAGATACGAAGCTCCAAGAAAAGCTTTAACTCAATCTACAACTTCTCAACTTGGAGGATGTAGTAATTATAACTATGCTATAGTTGATGGAGTTACTTATGCTACTAGTGGTGTTTACAGTATGATTAATAATATCAGTAAAGATACCAAAGCAACACAAGGAAACTGGGAATATAAAGGACAACAAACTTTTGATACAGTTCCAAGTGATACATATAATAAAATATATAAATTTATTGAAATGAACTTTGATAAGTGTAAAGAAACTTGTTCAGAAAAACCAATCAAATATGTATATGATGTATATGAATATACAGGTACACTTTCTAATGTAGCTGAACATCCTGATTTACTTTGTAGTGGTTCTATTGATAAGATAACTCCAGTATATGAAAGTACTGATACAGTTGATTCACAATCAAGAAAAGAACCAGTATATGGAAAGATTTGTTACTACAATATGAAGACTAGAACAGTAAAAAATAAAGGTAATACAGCAACTCAATTCAGTACCTTTAATGACGGTAGTTTTCTGTCAACTGGATTCTATTATACAGGAAAAATAAAATAATATTTGACAAACTCCCACAAAAGTGCTATAATATGTATACGGTTTGAAGGTATACAAGTTATACACTTGTGTTAGGGGGTTTTTATTTATGAAAGAATCATTTATTTTTGAATATTTGGATGAAAACGATTTCCGGAAAAAAGAAAGATCTGTAAGAAAATATAATATGTTAGCTTACAAAAAATTAACATTTAATTACTACCCAGAATTACGTAAAGGAAACTTTCTTGGAGAGGAAAAGAGTAGAAATGACAAAGATAAAACAGTTTCTTATGTTTTAAAATTACCTACAGATGAATTATTTGCTAAAGTACATGGTGTAATTTGTGTTCACTATACAGTTTATACTGAAAAAGGAATTATCTTATTAACTAATATTACACCAGAAGAAATTTTATCTGAAGGACACAGAGCTGAATTATCTACATATAAAGGTGTTATGATTTCTAAAAGTAATCCAGAAAAAGATATGTTTAAGATTAATTTATTAAATATGTTAAATAAATAAAGGTAGTAGTGTTACTATCTTTTATTTTTTGAAATTTTTTAGATTTTTTGTTGCATACTTTTTCTAAATATGATATTATTAAATGGCAATGGACCCTTAGCTCAGTTGGTTAGAGCTCTCGGCTCATAACCGAGTGGTCGATGGTTCGAGTCCATCAGGGTCCACCA
>CANRDQ010000061.1 GCA_947629395.1 uncultured Bacilli bacterium | reverse complement strand
ATTGGGATTCTTATAAATTCTCTTTTTGTGTCTACTTTTTATTGACTAGTTCAGACAAAATCTTTTCTTATATTTTTCTAATTAGTTTAATTCCTTCTTTAAATAGGCATTTCTCACTACATTCATAACCTGGGAAAGTACATCTAGCTCCTTTGTTATATAAAACAATATCATCTTTTAAAGGATGGTTATCTTCTTTTAAAGCTTTTTCATAGGCTTGAAGTATTTCTTGAGTTTTATTAGCTATTTCTAATTGAGCAGCACTACAAAGTCTTTCTTTACATTTTAGAATAAAGTTTTCATAAGTTCCTCTTTCATTAATTAGAATTAATTCTCCTTGAGGATATTTAACTTTACTAATATCTTCTAACCACTCTTTTACAAGTTCTTCATCATTTTCAATAATTGGTGGGACAAAATATTTTTTATCTTTGGTTAAAGCTATTTCATAATCTAAAGTTCTATGACGTTGAGCTTGAGCAAAATAAGCAAAACTAGCTTCATAGTTTACAGAATAAACATCTGAGAATATTTCTCTTCTTTGTTTAATATTTTTTCCAAATAAAGAAATACTACGTTTCTTTTCATTTTTTAATAAGCCATCTTCTAATAAGTTTAATTCTTCTAAGCAATCAACAAAGTCTTGCATAGCTTTAGAAAGTCTTACTTCAAAATCATTATCTTGATGAATATTTTCAATATATTCTCTCATCCAAGAAGCTATATAATTTATTTGTCTTAAAGTTGTGGAATAAACCATCTCTGTTGTCATAAAGACACTAACTAGATAACGAGCATTTTCCATAGCTAATTTTTCACATTTTTTATCATTAAAAACATCACCATAACGAGCAGTAATCTTTTCTTTATAAATATCTACCCATTTATTATATAAATCTAATTCATCGCTTTCTTCTACTTTAGTATAACGAGCCGATTTTTCACTAGTTGTATATTGATGTTCATTATTTAAGACCATAGCTAAGATTTTAGGTAATTTTTTAATATTTAAATTTATCATTACATGATCATAAACACTATGATGTCCATTATTTATAGTTCTATCTATTCTCCCATTAGTTTTCTTTTCATCTTCATCTTTTAATACTTCAAATCCTGATTGTGAATAACAAATACCGGCAATTTTTCCACATAGGTTAAGAGCATTCTTTTTATCAAATTTACCATCTTCTAATAAAAATTTATTTGGTAATATTTCTATTTCTATTCTATTTTCCATTCTTACCTCCATACCATTTCCATTATAACAAAAAAAATCACGATTATACATGATTTTTTAGATTTTCTTTTACTAAAGTTTTAGCTTTTTCTGGTTTTGAGTCTTCACTAACTTCTATTACGTCTGCGGTTAGTAAAATTTTTCTAAATTCTTTTAATCTTTCTTTTATTTTTTCTGAGGTACTAACTTTATCTTTGATGGCAATTACTTTAATACTATCATTTTCTTGTAATTTATAGCCTTTATTGACACTATGACCGTTTACTTCGTATTTAAATACTTTGTTATCAAAGTCTTCTTCTGTTCTTTGGGCATAATCTTTAACTGTAGATCCTGCGGGTAACCAAATAGTTTCTCCTCTATCGTCTTTAACATATACTCTTTTACAGAATAATTCTTTCATTACTCTATCTACAAATTCTTTATCATTAGCATAGGTTTCACTTTCAATAGAATCCAATATATCATAGACATTACTATTATCTTCTATTTCCCGTTGCATCTCTTCTCTAGCAGAAGTTCCATGTATATCCCAATAAGCAGTAAGACCATGAGAGGCAATTTTATCCATTTCATAAGTTCTAATTCTAGCTTGAACTAAACGTCCATTTGGAGCCCACACGGTAGTATGAAGTGATTGATAAAGATTGTCTTTAGGATTATTAATATAATCTTTAAAACTTCCTGGTTGTTGTCTATATTTTTTATCAATATAATATAAAGTGGTAAAACAATCTATTTCTTCTGGGACTTTAATTCTAAGTCCAATTAAATCGTGAATATCAGTATAAGTTTGTCTTTTTGGTTCTTTATATTCATAAATTCTTTTATAGATACTGTAAATATTTTTTGTAGTGATATCTATTTGACAGTCGATACCATTACTTTGTAAAGTCTCTTCGATATCTTTTTTCATTTGTTCAACAGAAGGCATATTTTCTTGTTTTCTTTTTTGTAATTCTTCTGTTATTTCTTTAAATTCTTGGGGATGAAGATACATACAAGAAAGATCTTCTAGTTCGGCTTGAATTCGGTAAGCACCTATTTGTTGGGCTAAGGGTACAAAAATATCTAAAGTTTCTTGCGCTATTTCTAGTTGTTTTTCTGGTTTATGGTATTGTAAAGTTCGCATATTATGAAGTCGATCAGCTAGTTTAATTATAATAATTCTAACATCTTCGGTAAGACCCTTAACTATTTTTCTGGTATCAGCATTTTTTCTTTTTTGAGTACTACCTCTAAATTTTTGTTTATCATATTTAGTAACACCATCTACTAAGTTGGCAATAACAGGATTAAATTCTTCTCTAATTTGTTTTTTAGTAACATCAGTATCTTCAATGGTATCATGTAAAAGTCCTGCACATACTGTATCACTATCAGCGTGCATTTCCGCTAAGATATCAGCTACATATATAGGATGGGTTATATAAAGTTCTCCACTTTTTCGTACTTTATGGCCATGACTTTTAGCGGCTAATTTAAAGGCTTTTATAATTTTGGCTACTTCTTCATTATCGTAAGCAGCAACTTTTTTAAAAAATTCTAAATAATTTACTTTCTTATTTTCCATACTAACTCCTTTCATTATAGATAAAAAAGCCATCAGAAAAATTCTAATGACTTTTACGCACACAAAGAAATTTGTTTAGATTACTAAACCGACATGAATTTATGAATTTTTGTTTAATAATAGTCCACTTCATCTCACATCTACTCCCTTTGTAATATTGCTATTTTATTTCTATTCTTTTAAAATGTCAATACTTTTTAGGAGTTAAAGTATCATTTTTTCAAATACTTAAAATAGTTATTTTATATTTTTAAATCATCATTATTTAAACTATTATTTTTATTTAATAACAAATTTTCAAAAAATATAATTAAATATTTATTTGTTTCTTTAACACCTTTACTATAATTAGTATAATTTGCTCTTACTAAAGCATTTCTAAAATATAAAGCATTCTCTTTAAATAATTCATTATTAATATTAAATCCCATACTAATTAAATATTTTTGAATAAATACAGCTGTTGTTCTAGTATTTCCTTCTTGAAATGGATGTACTTGCCATATTCTAGAGGTGAATTCAACAATTCTGTTTACCAGTTCTTCTTCATTATATTTTGTATAGTCTATTTCTTTTTCCTCATTAAAATCATATTTTAAAGTTTCTTCAATTAAATCATATGATTGATATTGGACTGTATCTCCATTAAGTATAGGCTCATCTTTTGTAAAATTATAAGTTCTAAATTCTCCGGGATTATATTTTTCTTTATCTAAATTAATAAATAATCTTTTATGATAATGTTTAAAAGTTAGAAAATCAAATCTAAATGATTTATCACTTAATATTTCATATATAGCTGTTGCAACTTCATCTGCTTCTTCTTCATCATCGTCATCATGATTATCTTTATTTTTACTATAATAGGAAGTTATTTCATTTTGAACTTCTTGATAAGTCTTTTTACCCTGAATATGTTCTTCAG
>CANRDQ010000060.1 GCA_947629395.1 uncultured Bacilli bacterium | reverse complement strand
CCCCAATCCAGTATAGAACCGAATTGGGATTCTTATAAATTCTCTTTTTGTGTCTACTTTTTATTGACTAGTTCAGAATATTTACATTCTTTCTTTTTTTATTATCTCTCTACTTTTAAGTAATTAATTTTCGTGTTATAATAATTATATCTTAGGTCTTTTTTAGGAGGAAGTATGAAAAAGTGTGTAATAATATATAACCCTAAAAGTGGAAGAGCTCGTAAAAAAATAGAAAATAGTGCTTTAAAGGAAATAGCTTTAAAGTATGACTATGAATTGTCTTTTGTTAGAACAAGACGTAATGGGGATGCTTCTGAAATAGTAAAAAAATTAAAATTAAGTGAAGTTGATTTAGTAATTGCTGCTGGTGGAGATGGAACACTTCATGAAGTAGTAGAAGGTAATATGCAAAGAAAAGAGAGAGTAGTAATGAGTCATCTCCCTCAAGGTACAGTTAATGATGTAGGAAAGATGTATGGACTTACAAAAAATGTTACTACTGATTTAGAAATGCTTTTACAAGGAAAAGTAAAAAAGATAGATACTTGCTTAATTAATAATAATCCATTTGTTTACGTAGCTTGTTTTGGAAATTTAGTAAGTGTATCATTTGATACTCCAAGAGATTTGAAAGAAAAATATGGAAAATTAGGTTATATTATTTATGGTGCTAAAAAAGTAAGACGTTCTGTAAAAATGTATGATATTCGCTATACTGTTAATGGTGAAACAAAAGAAGATTCTTTCTCATTTATTTTTGTAAGTAATACTGATAGAATCGCAGGAGTAGGGAATATCTTTAATGATGTTAAATTAGATGATAATAAATTTGAAGTTGTTTTATGTAAGGCTTCTACTATTCAAGGTTGTGTACAAGATATGAAAAATATTGTTTTTCATGACGCTTCTAAATTAAAAAACTCAATCTATTTTAGAACTGATAAATTAGATATAGAATTTTTACATTCACAAAGAGAGTCTTGGTGTTTAGATGGTGAAGAGTTAAAAATTCATAAACGTAAATGTAGTTTTACAATTGATCAAGATTGTGAAATGCTAGTACCAACTAAAAATATAGGTAAATTATTTGAGAATTAAAATAATGAAGGTGATAAACTATGAAAAAGAAAATAATGGTGTTGATGATTATCTGTTTAGTAACTTTTATAACTGCTTGTGGTAAGGAAGATAATTATAAAGTTGTTAAATGTGTCAGAAATGTAGAAGCAACTAAAGATTTAGCTGTAGATGCGAATTACTATCTTTATTATGAAGGTGATTACATTAAAAAGATGCAATCTAAAGAAGTGATTAAAGCCAGTAATAAAACTATTTTAAATACTTATAAGCAAGGTTATGAAAAATCTTATGCTGCTTATAAAGATATAGATTATTATGATAATAAAATTACTATTGATGGTAATACCCTAACAAGTGAAGTTAACATTGATTATACAAAAGTAGATATTAATAAGTTAATTGAACTCGAAGGAGAAAAAGATAATATTTATGAAGATGGTAAAGTCTCTTTAAAGAAAGCTTTAGACCTTTATGAAGAAGCAGGATTACAATGTGATAAATAATCCTTCTTTATGTCCTTGTAGCTTAGTTGGATAGAGCATTTCCCTCCGAAGGAAAAGACACCGGTTCAAGCCCGGTCTTGGACACCAACAAAGAAAAAACTTCACTTAGTGAAGTTTTATTATTTTAAAGATTATTACAGATTAATCCATCTTGAAACTTATTATATTTTTTTATGTCTTTTTTACTTGGTACTGTCCATATTAAAATAGGAACATTTTGTTTTCTAAGATTACAAACACGTTTATTTTTATATAAATGTGTACTATAAGAATAGAAATTTACTTTTAAATAATTAGATAGGGAAGAGTTACTAAATAATCTCTTATAGTTTCTCTTACTAGAAACTAATAGTCCTCTTGTATAAGTAAAACGATTCTTCTTAAACCAATTCATAATTTTCCAAGAAAATGATTGTACTAAAAACTCTCCATCATAATCATCTAAAATTTTAGCTAGTTCCTTACAACATTGTTTGTAATTATCGTCGTATTTTATTTCTATATTTATTAATATTTTACCATTTATTAAATTCAAAACATCTGTAAACTTTGGAATAGTTTCTGAAGTTTTTAATAAAGTATATTTAGATAATTCTTCATAGGTTAACTCTGTTATGTCCAAGTTAGCCCCAGTCATTCTTTTGATAATACTATCATGGAAAACAACGACAACATTATCTTTTGTTAAGTGAACATCAAGTTCAATTGGTAAGTTTTTCTCTAGTGCTTTTTTAAAAGCAGGTATCGAATTTTCAGGAATATCCTTATTATTATGAATACCCCTATGAGCAATTATCATATTTGTTAAATCTACCATAAATACCTCCATAATCATTATATACTAAAAATATGAAAATTAAAATGGATTGTTTCTCTATTGTTATATTTATGTTAAAGTATGGAATTTAATTTTTTATTATATTATACATATATAATGAAATAGATGCCGATTTAGTTTAGTGGTAAAAAGATTTTTGGTAGAGAATATGTTATGGAGAAGTTTTAAAATAAAAAGATTATTATAAATAAAAAATAGTAAAAAATGCACTAAAATAGTGCAAAAAGCATCTAAAAAACGTTAAAATGCACTATTTTTTCAAAAAACAGTGCATTTTTTTATAAAATTTGATATAATCTAATAACAGAAGGTGAGAAAGTATGGAACCATTTGAGGCGGAAAAATTACCGATTGTATATTCAATTGATAAAGAATTATTAAGGTTAATAGGAGAAGCAAACGAAAAATATGGAGAATATAAATCATATTTAGAAAATCTAGAGTTTGATTCTAAATTCTTTTTGGATTCTGTTTTATTAAGTGAGAGTTTAAAATCTACACAAATAGAGGGAACACAAATTTCTCAAGATGAAATGTATTATTTGAAATATATGCCTAAAACAGATGATAATTTAGAAATACAGAATTTGAAAAATGTTATTGAATATGCTGAAGAAAGTTTGAAAAAAAAGCAAGAGATAAATATTAAATTTGTAAATACATTACATAAAATTTTATTAAATAGTGTTAGAAGAGAAAATAAGGAGCCAGGGCATATAAGAACTATTCAAAATTGGATTGGTCCTAAAAATTGTACGATTGAAGATGCAGTGTTCGTTCCCCCAATTCCAGAAGATGTTCCAATACTTTTAGATAATTTATATCATTATATGAATGATGCATATATAGATCCTTTATTTGTAAATCTTGCTATTTCTCACTATCAATTTGAAACTATACATGCCTATAGAGATGGTAATGGAAGACTTGGTAGAGCACTTATTCCAATACAACTAGCTATTCTTACAGAAGATATACCTATCTTATTTTTGTCAGAAATAATAGAATTATACAAACCAAGTTATCAAAAATTTTTAACTGAAAGTAGAAAAGGAAATATTTTAGGGTTTATAAAATTCTTTTTACAGTGTATTATAGAACAATGTAATAATTATATATTTAAAATAAAAAAAATAAAGAAAATATATAAAGATGATATGGAAAAAATTAAAGCAATAAAAGGAAACTCTGTTTATAGAATTATGCCTGTAATAATGAGAAAAGTAGTGTTTACTAAGAAAGAGATTATAGAAGAATCAGGTGTTTCTAGAAATATAGTATCAAAAATTATTGATAATTTAGTTGAATTAAAAATATTGGAAGAAGATACTAATTATATGAAAAAAGGTTATAAATATAAATCTATTTATAATGTCTTTGCTGAAAAAGGTTAAAAGTTTATTGTATAAAATTATATTTATAATAATACTAGTAATTATTATAAATATAACATGCCGATTTAGTTTAGT
>CANRDQ010000059.1 GCA_947629395.1 uncultured Bacilli bacterium | reverse complement strand
CTACTTTATTATTAATGTGACTAAGATAAAGATTGTCATAGTCTAGATTACTAAAAGAAATTTCTCCATTATAAAAAGTACACTCTCCTAAAATATCTTTATAAGAAAGACTATTATAATAGTCATTATTTAAATAATAAGCAATATTATTAACATTAGAAGGATTAAAACTATCATTATCCTCACTATAAGAAATTAATAAACTATCACCATCAGAATCTTTTATATAATTATTTAAAACTAAATTCAAAGATTTTTCATCTTCACCATAAATTCTCCAAATATCATTATCTAATTTTACAAACTTGTTGATATTATTTAACTTATCTTTCTGATCAATAATATAAGGATCATCTAAAGTTCCATTTCCACCCGTTAATTTTATATTTTTTTGAAAAGTAAACACCACTATTGTTCCAAAAGATTCATAGTTTTCTGTAGCAACAACAGAGCCATCTTCTGTAACATAAAGATTACTACCATCAGCATTTCTTCCTAATAACCAATTATTCTTTTTGGTATTCAAATAACTATCTTTACCTAAGGCAGCAACATAATCATCTAGTGTAAGCAAGGTAAAATAATCTTCCCCTTTTTCCTCACTACATTCTACACTATCATTAATAAGTTCCCCTTTACACCAAGAGGTCTTAACTAAAAACTCATCTATACCTGGTATCGTATCTTGATATATACCACTATGTTTTTTATTAGTCTTATTTAACCAATTATATATATTAGAATGTTTATAATTATTATCATTTCCATAAGCTAGGACTGCCTGAGAATCAAGAGACGCTACTTTAACAGTATTATCACTATTTACTTTTACAATTCTAAAAAGTCTTCCAGCAAACTTAACATAATTATCATTTACATTACCTCTAAATATATAACCATCACCATCTTTATAAAGACCCTTTGACCTTTTAGTTACTCTATTATTAGCTAAAACAACATCTGCGAAAGTATTGATTTCTTCTTTAGTTTTAGATGTATGCTTATCAGAAAACAAACTTTTATAACCCCAAAAAGCACCTAAACATACTACTATCAATATTACTATAAAACTAAATAATATTTCATTTTTACTATAATTTCCAAAATATTTTTTATTAGGTATTTTACGAATAATCTTATTTTTTAATTCATTATTTTTATTCTTCATCATCTTTGCCTTCCACCATTATTAATTATATCAAAACTAAATTTTTCTATCAATATTTACAAAAAAAGACTACTTTCATAGCCTTTATTTTTTCATCAATTAAGCAGTTGCTTTAACATGAACTAACATTTTAAATCTATTTTCATTACCAGACACTGAATAATCTTCAGATACCCATAATCTTAATCTAAATGTTTGTGTACCAGTTCCAGTAAATCTTCCATCATATATTTTTTTACCTTTAGGATCACTTGAGGCAGTTTGAAGAGATTCATAATTTGGCACTAATGCTCCATCATAACCGGGCATAGGATTCTCATCCTCACCATCAGTTAAATATACTTTAACAAATCTTCCTTCAAGTTTGTGTTCATCATCAGTAATATCTTCTCCATAAACTTCATAATTTACTGTAGCTGTACCTCGTATAGTCGCACCAACAGTAAAATCAAAATATCCTTGTTCAATATCATTTTCACGTTGAGCTATTACTTTACCCATTTCATCACTAGTTGGCATCGCATTTGTTATTGATATACCATTAGATTTTTCACTATAAATAAAGTCAATAGTTCCAGATGTAATAACATTTTCTTTTGAACCAATACCAACATAATTAAATGCTGCATAAGTTACTCCTGCTACCATAGCAATAAGAACTGCAATAGCAAGCATTGACACTAAAATACTACGTTGATTGTTATTTTCATTTTCAGTCATATAACTCCACCATTCCTCCCTATGTTTTATTATAATAATTTTTTAGTTATATTAACCTATTATATAAGGATCTCCAACAGTTCCAGTACCTGTTAACTGTACATTAGCTTTTAAATAAACAACTGGTCTTACTTCCATTTTAGCTGTTAAATCAGTTCCTGCACTAGGTGTAATAGTCCAGTTATTACTACTAAGCCATCCTGAACCACTACCTAATGATGAAGTAAATAAGTAATCACTTAAATACATAAGTCCTACTTCACCTACCCAACTAGACTCTTCAGCTTTAGCTTTCTTTTCTAAAGTATAATAGCTATCAGCATCACTTTGGGCACCAGTTCCTAAATAGTATTTAGCATTTTCAATTTGATTTCTAGCTTTTTCATTTAAAGTCTTATAGAAATCTCCTTCTCTATTTAAAAGCGTCTTTATAGTAGAAGCACTCCATTTACTATTTCCATTAGCATTCCAAGCATAAGAACCAATACTGCTATCTTTTACAATTTTAATTCTATGTTCAGTTTTTCCAGAACCATTTGTTACTGGGAACACTCCAATAATTCTATATGTATCTTCATTGAAAGTAATATAGTTATTAGGAGTTGCTCCTACATATCTGTAATCAGCAGTTCCATCACTATGTAAAACTCCATACATTTCATTTTTCTTATCTAATGATGCTAAAGCATATGTTGAATTTATTAAATTAGCTTTCTCAATAAGTGATTTAGCTCCAGCTGCTGCTTCAGCAGACTCATTTTGTTGAGCATCTACGATAATCTTACCATGATAATGTTTACCTAAAATATCATTATCGGCTCTTTGATCAGAAATCCACATCTTAATTGTATGAGTTTCACTGCCACCACCAAGAATATCACCAGTTTTAACCACCGTATCAGTAGCATCAGAAAGCCACATTGCTTCTCCATCATCAATACTGTATCTGATAACACTTTTATCCATTAATTTGTCTCTACATTCGTCAGCATCTATCATATCGTTATCATCTACAATTCTAATATTATAAGTAGCATTGACAGTTCCCGTATTTTTTATTTTAAAAGTATAAGGTGTTTTATCCGCTCCTTCTCCATCAGAAATAGGATATTCACCATTTAAAGAAATAATATTACCAAGTCCGTCTTCTGTATCTTGGAATTCTAAGGCTAAAGTTCCTGTTTTTAAAATATTATAATCATCTGCTTTTTTAATTTGTGAGAAAATACTATAGCTACCTCCAAGAAAGACTATTGTTACGGCAAATATAGATACTAATGTTAAGGTTAATTCACGTTTTAAAATTTTACTCAAATGAAAAGTATAAGCATCATCCTCCATTATTTTAGATGAGGATACTACTCTTTTTCTTCTATCAAAACTAAATCCATGTTTCGCCATAATAATCTCACCTTACCATCCTATATATATTATAACTTATTATAGGTATGAATTAAATGGAAAAAGTTACCAATTTTTATTTTTTTTAACAAAAAAACTCTTGTCTCCAAGAGTTAATTTTAAAATGGCGGAGTAAGAGAGATTTGAACTCTCGCGCCGGTTACCCGACCTACACCCTTAGCAGGGGCGCCTCTTCAGCCTCTTGAGTATTACTCCATCGCCTGCAATTAATATATTACTATATTTATCTTTTGATGTCAAACAAAAAATTATACATTAAAATATTTTAGACCCATTTTCTACTTTTTGAGCGAATTCTAACAAAATTATTCCCTCTTCACATTCAGTTCCTAAAATACGTACTTCACTTTTTACTTCGGAAATTCTAATTGGTTTAAAGTTAGCTACCACTACAACTTGTCTTCCAATTAAATCCTCTGGAGTATACATTTGTGTAATTTGTGCAGAAGAATTCTTTATTCCTAATTCTCCTAAATCTATTTTTAACTTATAGGCAGGTTTTCTAGCACCTTTATTAATACTGGCATCAATTACCGTACCTACTCTCATATCTACTTTATCAAAATCTTCCATTGTAATCATAATATCACGCTTTCTATAAATTATTTTTTAATAAATTATATATTTATAAATAAAAAAAGCCTTTCCAGACTTTAATTTTAAAATGGTGACGAGTACGGAATTCGAATCCGTGAATGCTGCCGTGAAAGGGCAGTGTGTTAAGCCACTTCACCAACTCGCC
>CANRDQ010000058.1 GCA_947629395.1 uncultured Bacilli bacterium | reverse complement strand
CACAATAATATTTTACACCAAAAGAAAACAACCACAAAGTGGTTGGAGAATGAAATTTATTTCATTCCTTTTTTATTTTATAAAAAATTAAGTATATGGTATAATACTAATATATTAAGTAAAAGGAGAGTTATATGAAAAAGTTTATATCTATAGTTATATGTTTAGTATTATTTGGATTAATAAGTATAAGTTTTTTTATAATGGCATTTAATAAAGTAACTACTGTTTCATTTGTAAATGATGTAGTAGATAAAACTGATGTTTCTGAGGTTTTAGATTCTTTAGCTGAAAGTGGTGATTCGGAAATTCAAGGAGCTTTAGATGATTTATATCAAAAAGCTGAAAAAGAAGGATTTAGTAAAGAACAAGTTGATGAAGTATTAGATTCTGATATGACTAAAGCTTTGATTGAACGTTATGCTGAGGATTTTTTAGTTAATGATGAAATAACTGAAGATGATATCAATGAGATTGTGGAAAATAGTGTTGATTCTATAATTGAGCAATCTGATGGTAAATTACAAGAAAGTGATAGAGGCAAAATAATAGAGGCAGGTAAGACAGTAGCGCCATCTGTAATAGAAAGTATGCCTACTAAACAAGAGATTACTAACAAGTTAGGAATTGATAGTGATATTGATTTTAGTAAAAAAGATAATAGTAAGTTGTTTATTATTATAGGAGCAATTGTTATTTTGATGGCTATTTTAATTGTTTTACAAAGAAAGAAGGCTAAGTGGTTAATATATAGTGGAGTTACAATCTTATGTGTTTCTATAACTATTATTCTTTTAGCATTCCTAATGCAAGGAATGGTTAACTTAATGATGAGTGATACTAATGTTATGGCTAATGTTCCTACTTTAATTGTTGGAGATATAAAACAGATGCTTATAAATTATTCTTTAGTAGGTTTAGGTATTTTTGTATTAGAAATTATTGTTTATTATATATTTAAAAATAAAAGAAAAAAATTATCGGACTAAATAGTTCGATTTTTTTATAACTTGTTGGGCATACTAATTATAGGTGATTAGATGTTTTATTATGTTAATACTTTTTTATTTTATTCTATTGTAGGTTTTATAAATGAAACTATATTAAAAACTTTTTTCTTTCATGATATGAATAATGGAATTTTATATGGACCATGGATTCCTGTTTATGGATTTGGTGCTGTGATAATTGTTGTAATGTTACGTACTGTTTTTAATAGATTAAAGGTATCGAGATTTTGGAAAATAATAATTTTATTTATTTCTTTAGCAGCTATTCTTACTTTATTAGAATATTTAGGTGGTATACTTATTAAATTATTATTCCATAAAACATTTTGGGATTATAGTCATTTTAAATATAATTTTGGACCTTTCATTGCTTTAGAAATGACTTTAGTATGGACTGTTTGCTCTATAATTTTTGTTTATATTATTAAACCTATTGTAGATCAATTTATAAAAAAAATACCAAAATTTGTAACAATCTTGGTACTTTGTATATTTTTTATTGATGTAATAATTACTGTTCTGACAGTATAGAGAAGATTTCATTTATATCTTTTAAAATATCTTTATTATATTTATGAAGTAAACAATCTTCTTTATATCTAGGTGTTAAATGGATATGAAAATGTTTTATATCTTGTCCATAATCATTGTTTTGTACAATTGTAAGACCTTCACAATTCAATTTTGCCTTTAATAAAGGATATATTTTTTCTTTAGTTATTTTTAAAGAATGTGTAATAATTTTTTCATCAATATCATTAATATCAGTATAATGCTTTTTAGGAATTACAAGTAAATCTCCATTCGTAGAAGGATTAATATCTAAAAATATTTTTATTAATTCATCTTCATATACTGTTTTAGAAGGAACTTCTCCTTCAATAATTTTACAAAATAAACAATCTTCCATAATTTCCTCCTTTTATTATATATTATATTTTTTTAGAATTTCTTTATTATTTTGTTTTATAGCTGGGACAATCTCATTTAATGTATTTTCATTTATATATGAGACATTTAAATTACTAATTTTAAAACTTTCACCTGGATTGTTTGGATTAGTAACATAGAAAGTATAAGTATTAGGTGTAAATCCTTGTTCTTTCAATGTAGAATTAAAAGTAATAATTTCTTTAATAACAGAAGAAAAAGTCCATGATTTGATAATAAGTTCTTTTTCGATATTATAGATACTTAAGTTTTTAGGATTTTTTGCTTTTATAATTTCTTCTTGAATACTAGGATTAAATTCACTTAGTTTTTTAGAAATAGTTGCTTTTAAGGTTTTATCAGTTTTACCATCGCTATCTTTGTTAGCTTTTCTAAGTTCGTTAGTTATTTTATTTTCAATGGATTTAATTAAAGTAGTTCCGGTTTTGTAATCCTTATTATAAGTATCAGTTACTTTTTTCTTTTTATAGACAACTGTAAAATATAAGTTATCATTATCCTTATTAGTAACTTTATTCTTGTAACAACCGCATTCTACTTCGTAATGTGTAGTTCCTATTTTTAGAGAACTTTTTTCATCACTGTATTTTTTATTAATGTAATTTTTAATATTTTTATCTGCTTTAGGTAAGAATGAATTGTTAACTTTTTCACGAATTACTATGTAACCAAATCCTACAAAGGCAATTAAAAATACAATTCCCATTCCTAAAGATAATCTGTCTTTTTCATTCATTTTTTATCCTCACAATCAACATAATTGTATCTAAAAAAGGAACTAAAAGCAATAATTCTGAAAATAAAAGGTGAACTTTTAGTTCACCGTAGCATGAATTCAGCAAATATTCATATTTATATTATGGTAGAGTGTTAAGTGTTTTATACAAAATAAAAAAATAACTTGTTTTGGAAAGTTTTATATGATATTATAATGATAGAATAATAGGTGGTGGCTAGAATGAATGTACAAAGAGGACTAGTAAAAGATTTAGGTTTTGAGGATACTGAATGTACTTATGTAACAGGTATAGATGGTGTTCAATATTATTTTGTTAATGAAACAAAACTTGTAGATGGGTTATATGTTGTAACTCCTAATGTAAAAGAAGCTGTAAAACATGAACCATATTCTACTTTAGGAGTTATGGATGAAAGTACTAAAATTATTATTCCTTGTGATAATAAAAGAATAGAAGTACTTGCTGGTCGTTTCCTTTTAGTAGAAAAAACAGAAGTTCAAGGAAAAGATGTTAAAGCATCTTTAGCTGTTAAAGATGATCCAATTCAAGCGAATACTTATAATAATGATTCTTTAAATATTAAACACGCTATGGAAAATCAAATGGGTAGTGGAGCTAATTTTGTTTTTGATGATATGTATTCAGAAGCAAATTTATATGATTTTACAGGTAAAAAAGTTTTAGGAGAAGATTCTACAGGATTTAGTTTTATTGGTCAAGTTGGTAATGATTTATATTTACATACTATTGATTTACATGATTCAATAAAAGTAATTAAAAGTCCTGCTGCTCAACAAGAACCAACAGCACCTGCTAATAATGCACCTTTAGAACCTACAGTTTCACAACCAACATTAGTACCTGAAGTTACAGAAGAGCCAGCTGAAGATATTAAATTAGAAGGAAATCAAGATGTGGCTACTGCTGTTGAACCAGCACCAGTAGAAGATACTGTTTCTGTTACTCCAGAAGTAGATCCAATTGCTCCAGAAGTTCCAATAGTACCAGTAGAACCTATCGAAAGTCCAGTTGTACCTGAAGTAAATGTAACTGAAGAACCAGTAGTAACAGATGAAGCAGTTTCTTTAGATGCATTTGTTAATCCTACTGTTGAAGATACTAAAGTAGAGGAAGCTGATACTAGTATTGATGAAAGTTCTAAATATAAAGAATATATTCGTAGCCCTCATGAAGATCCTGAAGTTAAAAATGCTGTATATGATGAAGCTGTAGAAGTAATTAAAGGACTAATGGATAAGAAAAAAGAACTTGAAGAAGATAATGAAAGTAAGGGAGTAAGGATTAAGGAATTGGAATTAGATAATGAAGCTTTTGCTAAAACAATAAAAGAGCAAAAAGAATTGATAGATAAATTAAAGAAAGAAAAAGAAGAACATATTATTGAAATTAGAAGACAAAAGAAAAGTATAGAATCTCTAGAAGTAGAGAAAAAAGACTTTTTAACAACAATTGAAGTTCAACGTAAGAAAATAGAAGAACAAGATAAACAATTAAGAGTTCAAGACGAAGAGTTAACTAAACATGAGTCTGGAAAAGAAGAATTAGTAAAACTATTAGAGAATGCTACTGAAGTATTAAATTAGTATTATAATATTGGTAGTTTGAAAATGTAATATTAAAACTAGTAGTTGATAATTAAAATTAATGATTTGAAATAAAGGTTCAATGTCAAGTAGTGTTGGTGGAACCAAAAACTATGATAAATGAATGGTGTAGAGGACTAAGAAATTAGT
>CANRDQ010000057.1 GCA_947629395.1 uncultured Bacilli bacterium | reverse complement strand
ACCCACTTTCTTTTTAGATCCTAAAGAACAAATACAATTAAAAGGAAAATTAAAGAAAAATGAATATAAGATATATTACCCTTATAAAGATAGTGAAAAAAATATCTTTTATGTTGATAAACTTCCAAATGTTATCTTATATAATATAAAAACTAAAACTAAAGTAAGACATCAAGATATTTTAGGTAGTATCTATTCTTTAAGTATAACTGGTGAAGTATTTGGAGATATTTTAATTATTGATGATAAATATTATGTCTATGTTTTAGAATCTTTTAGAAATTATTTCGAAAGTAATTTATTAAAAATAAAAAATATTTCTGTTGAACTTGTAGAATTAGATGTCGATACTTTTAAAGATTATGAAAGGGCTTATGAAGAACTTACACTTATTGTGTCAAGTGAAAGAATTGATACAGTTATATCTTCTATTATACACACTAGTAGAAAGGTTATTAAAGAAAAACATAAAAATAAAGAAATCATATTAAATTATGATTTCTTAAAAGATACTTCTTATAAATTAAAAGAAAACGATATATTTAGTATTAAAAAAATTGGTAAATTTAAATATATTGGCAAAATAAATTCTACTAAAAGTGGTAAAGCTATTATTAAAGTTTTAAAATATATTTAATACATGATATCAATATCAACTACATTATTATCTATTCCCATAACTTTTCCATCATTACAAACTTGCCAAACCTTAAATTTTTCTTGATAAGTATTTTCAAATGTATAATTAGCTAACCATATTTTATGATTAGTTTTAAACCAAATATTTTCTAAATAATTTTTACTACTATAAAGCATACCTTTATAACCATACTTTTCTACTGTAGTAATAAAAGTATTCGCTAATTCTGTTAAATGATAAAAACTTAAATTATATTTTCTATAATTGGACCAATCTTCCCAATCAAAAGCTATTGGTAAAGATACCTTATATTTTTTTAAATTTTTAACTACCCATTCAGCTTCTTTAATTGCTGTTTTTTTATTATCTGCATAAGAATAAAAATAAATTCCTACTGGTATTCCTACTTTATTAAAACCTTTAATATTTTGTTTAAATTTTTTATCAAGAGTAAATCCTTTTCCCTTTTTTATCCCGACACCAACTCTAATAAAAACAAATTCAACTCCAGCTTGTTTTACTTTTTCAAAATTAATATCTCCTTGCCAACGAGAAACATCAATTCCTATTTTAGTATTATCATTTTTAAACTTAGAAACTACTTGTTGAAAATCTGTGGTTTTTTGAACAGATTCCGTCTCATTATCATCTGCTAAACTAGGATCTACAATACTAATAATAATATTACGGATATTAGTATTTCCACTACTATCAGTAGCTATATATTTTACAGGATAATTCCCCACTACTTCAGAGTTATACTCTCCTTCAATTCTACATTTTGGCTTATCATCATAATTATCACCACAAAACAAAGTTTTTTCAAAATCTCCCTTATACCCTTTTTCTAGAATATATTGTGTACGAGTTCCTATATAAGGTGATATCTTATCAACTATATTAACTTTAAAACTATAAGGAACTTTTAAATTTTCTTCATTAATATAATAAAAAGTTATTTTCTGTTCCCCTATTTTTTTAGTATCTATATCAAAATTATTTTCTACCTTTCCATTAATACTTTTTATTAAATCTAAAAGTTTAACTTTACTATAAACATCTAAATCTAAATTATCTTGTAGTTCAACTCTTTTAATAGCGTGATCTACTCTCCATTTATAATAACCACATATACTTACGATAACTATAACCGATAACAAAATCACTTTAACTATAATCATTCTCTTTTTCATAATTTAACCTCATTTTTATTTTACCACAAATTCTTTTATTTATTAGATTACAAAAAAAGCAAATGTAAAATTCATTTGCCTTTTTCAAAATTAATGTACTGAAACAATTAATTTAATAAATTTATCTATATTATTACTAAAATCAATTAATATTTTCTTCATAATTATAACTCCTTTATAAAAAATCTATACAAATGCTTGTATAGATTTTATAAAGAGTATTTATATAACCGATACAAGCACGTCGAAATAGCTTGTATCATAAGTCTAACTTATTTTACAAGCTCCGTTCCTCACGTCTTCTTCGTAGATTCAATAAAGTAATCATAATTACAACCTCCTAAAAAGTTCTAACTAGCTTTTCTCTCTTTATTATATCTAATTACTCCAATAATTTCAACTATTAAAAGTCCAAATTCTGTAATTAAAGAGAAAATAGAGTTAATATGTATAGCATAAATTATAAAACATACACTTACAGGAATGGCTAACCATCTATAAATACCTGTATTATGTTGCCATACAGAATAAGTTGATATACAAGATGCTACTATAGATACAATACTAAATACGTCTTGATAACTAGTTATTCCTGAGACAATTGCTACTCCTACAAATAATATTAATGTAAATAATGAATTATCAACATCTCTTTTAGCATTAACAAAAAACCATACATTACGAGCAGCACTAATTGCTGTCATTACAGCTCCTGTTATAGCGCCAAGTAATAAATAATGTGTTCCATAAAATATACAATAAATTATACATAGAAACATTATAGTTTTCTTATCTTTTACAAGATAAGTTGCTCCTAAAAAGGCAATAGCTATTAAGACTAGTATTTGTGAAACTATATATACTATATCCATAATTATTTTCTATACCAACCATTGCCATTTTGATTTAAAGTTTTAACCATAAATTTTCTAGCATCTGATTGTGGAAGATCCTCTCTATTTCTTTCATAAGTAACATTATCAACAATTAACTCTCCATTATAATAAGCATCCTCATAACCCATAGGTGCAATTATACCGGCAGACATAGAACCTTCACATTGAATTCTTGCAAAAATATAATCATACTTATCTAAACCTTCTAAATACTTTTCTGTTTCTTGTTGTAATAATTTACCTAGACCTTTTTTTCTAAACTCTTCTTTAACTGCGAGACCTGATAGATAAGCTACCTTATCTTTATCATGGAATCCTATACCATATTCTTCAGGTACATCATATAAAACACAATTAATTCCTGCTAACTTATCATCAACGAAGCATCCAAATGCTATACCATTGTCTACATAAGAATTATATTCTTCTTCGCAGTCTTTATCACTTAAAACTTCACAGAATGGTGGATTTTGAAAAACTCTAATACCATCTTTAAACTCATCTAAACTTTGTAAAGTTCTAACTAATACGTATTCTCCTTCCTTATTAAAATTTTCATAAATTTTTAAATTTTTCATATCTTTTCACACTCCTATACTAGATATTCTATTTGAAAAATTTACTATTAAATAAATAGTCATTTATTAAAACAAGTATATGTACCCCCTAGATTCGCCATTATACTACCATAATACCAAAAAAAAGTCAATGTATAAAAATACGTCCTAATCACGTACTACTACATTGACATCTTTATCTAGTGAATTAAATAATGCTTCTGCATCAGCAAATTTCATATTAACACAACCATGACTTCCTGATTCTATAAATCTAGTAGCTGTAAACTCATCTTCACTACGCCATGAAGCATCATGAAAACCAATCGCATTATGATCTGCGAAAGGCATCCAATAACTTACAAAAGAAGCATACTTACTACCATCATCATTATAACCTCTTAAAGTTACATCTTTTTCTAAATTTTTAACCTTAAGTTTATAACTACCAAGTGGTGTATCATGTACACCTTCAACACCAGTAATTACAGGAGCAATTAATTTAACTTGACCATCAACATATTGATATAAATATTGATCACTTATATCAACTAGGATTACATTACTTTTAAAATATCTTTTACTTATAAAAGCTTCTTCATCTTGATATCTTACTTTAAACCAATTACCTTCTTCACCTAAAATTTCAAGTTGTTCTCCACGAGAAACCTCATCTATAACATCAGATAGTATAGAAGCTTCTTCTCTTATATTGACTTTTTTTCCAGTAACTACTCCTACACTCTGTTCATCTGATTGCTCTTGAGAATTTAAAGATGTACAAGTGTTAATTCCAACAATTCCGTCAACTTCTAAATTATTCATAGCTTGATACTTTCTAGTACAATTATATGTATTAATCCCAAAAATACCATCTACTTCTAGTCCACAATTCATCTTTTCATTTAATTTACTTTGTAAAATAGAAACTTGCTCTCCTCTACTACCTCTAGAAAGTAATAAATCTTCACAATTAAGTTCTAAAGCTGAAACTGAACTAATAGAAAAGACAAAAGTTAATATACTAAATAAAACAATATTTAATATCTTCTTCATATCAACCTACCTCCAAAAGAATATTATAATTTATTTTTTTTAGTTGTCAACCTAAATATAAATTTTAACAAACAAAAAAAGCTTCCTACAAAGCTTTTACAACGTCTAAACTGGTGGCTCCAGCGGGAATCGAACCAGCGACACAGGGATTTTCAGTCCCTTGCTCTACCGACTGAGCTATGAA
>CANRDQ010000056.1 GCA_947629395.1 uncultured Bacilli bacterium | reverse complement strand
TATTACCTTTAAAATCTAAGTCTCCTCCAAATATTTTTACATTAATATTACCTGCACTTATCCCTATAGTTGCCCCAGGAGTACAAGTCTCATTTAAAATCTTATCAACTAAATTAATATCATCTTGCACAATTAAAGTCGTAATCTCTTCTGGTGTTTTATCGCTATTATTTTTTATTAAATCAACTACAGGATTAAGTATATATTCTAATTCCTCTCTAGTCGCATAAGTTCCTTTTTTCATATAATTATCAATAAATTCATTACATAAATCGTTTTTCATAAACTTCTCCTTTAAACATTATTATCTTTATTATACATTTTTTTATCAAAATAGTAATAGTCAATAGTAAATTTCTTCTGATCATGATCTCTTACTAATTCTGTACTTTCCAAAAATTTAAAACCTTGACTTAAACAAACTCTTCTTGATTTCTCATTTGTAGAAAAGCAACCATAAATAAACTTTTCTCCTTTTAATTCCGTAAATATTAAATATTTTAAGGCTTTAACTACTTCTTTAGCATAACCTTTTCCCTGAAATTTAGAGGCAATACAAATTCCACTTTCTTCATAAATACCTTTTTCTTTTTCAAAGACACCTGCAAAACCAATAGGTTCATTTGTATCTTTTAAACAAACAAAATAAGCATAATTTTCAGCCTGATAGTTTATAGTTCTATCTAGTCTACTTTTAGCTTCTTCCCTAGTTTTAGTAACTGGCCAAAGCATATTATCCGCAATAGAACTATCACTCCAAACATTATTCCAAATATAATCTAAATCATCTTCTTTAGCTTTTCTAAGTATTAGGTTTTCAGTTTCTAACTTCTCTACACTCATCTATTATTTCTCCTATTTTACTGCCGTAAGACCATAATATCTTCGAATTAGAAGTATTCCTTTATCAGTTTTATTTTCTTCGATATACTTATCAATTAAATCATTATCTATTTCTATATCTCCATTTAAATCAACATTATCTTCTACTTCCGAAAAATCTTCTAATATTGGTGTCTTTAATAATAATGCTAACAAATCATCTTTTGTTTTATAATATTCTCTTACATGAATAGGTACAAGTTCTATATGTTTAAAACCAGCTTTAACAACATTTTCATAATCAATTACACTAATTGGTTTTTCATCGTTATAAGCTTGTCCTTTTCCAAATAAAGTTTTCAAACTCCAACAATCAAGTTTATCAACACCCCTTAATATTAACTTACCACCTGGTTTTAAGGTTTTATATATTTGTTTAGAATCAATACAGGTATGTCTAGCAACTACTATATCAAAGTAATTATCAGGTGTATCCATATATAAATTATTCATCTGTCTAAATGAAATATTTTCTCTATTACTCTTTTTTAAATTCTTATTTGCTGTTTTAATCATTTCCTCTGAAAAATCTGTCCCTAGTATTTCTTGACATACAGGAAAATCATTAATTACTTTTTCTCCTCCACCTGTTCCTAAATCAAGTATCTTATAACTAGGTTCAGTATTATCTTTAATAATTTTATAAAAGTCCCAATCTGTCAGACTCTCTTCTGTATAATTTATCATACTAAAATCCCAATTTTTAATTTTCTCATAAAACTCTAATTCATTCATTTTAATTCTCCTTATTTAATCCTTTAAAATCATACCACTACCTAATCCAGCCTCTTTTCTTTCTACAAAACCAAAATGTTTATAGAAATCTTCTTTGCCAAATGATGCTCCTAAATAAACCCTTAAACTAGGATTTTCTTTTTTGATTTCTTTTACTTTTTCTAATAACTTATTCATAATAGTTGTCCCCACTTTTTGATTCTGATATTTAGGATCAACCATTATATCATGAATATAAAGAAAACATATTCCATCACCAATAATTCTACCAAAACCAATTATATTATCATCATACACAGATACAGAATAAATACTATTTTCTAAAGCTTTCTTAGAAACATCTTTAGGATAATGTCCCCATCCTACCGCATCATATAAATAGTTAAATTCTTCTACATTATTTACATTTTCTTTTACACTAAACATATCTAATCACCATATATTCATTATAACATACCCTCTTTTATTAAAAAAGAATATAAAAAAGATACAAATTATATTGTATCTTAATCTAAATTATTAATGATTTCTATTAAAGTTTCTAACATTTTCTTACAAGAATCTAAATATAAAACTTCATTTACTGTATGTACATCTTTTACATCTGGTCCTAGAGAAATCATATCCAAGTGTGGTAATTTTTCATATATCATTCCACATTCCACTCCAGCGTGTATAGCGCAAACTATTGGTTCTTCATCATCATGAACTTTCTTATATGCTTCTACATAAACATCTCTTAACTTAGAGTTTGGATTATACTTCCAACCTGGATAATCTCCCTCTTCTTCTACATTAAAACCTAAGTTTAAAGCTAACTGATTATTTTCTTCTTTATAACTTTCTCTTTTGGCATCATCACTAGATCTTAAAGATTCCATAATAGAACAAAATCCATTTTCAACTCTAACAATACCAATATTACCAGAGCTTTCAACAAGACCTTCTACATCTTTACTAAACTCTATTACATTCTGTTTTAAACTACTAATTAAAGTTAAAATATTTTTACTTTCACTAGAATCCATAGCCATATAATTATTATTATCTATTTTTTGACAAGTAACTTCTACTTTAGAATCTTCTTCTGTAAAATTAAATTTAGCCAATTCTGTTTTTATTATCTTGTTTATATTTTCTTCCTTAGTAGTGAAAATAACTTTTGCATTATTCGCAATCGCATTATCTTTATTACCACCTACAAAAGAAATAATTTCTAAGTCAGTAATATCCTTTAATAAATTAGCAGCCAGTAAATTCGAATTCATTCTACCTTTATCTATATCAACTCCAGAGTGTCCTCCATAAAGGTTAGCAATTGACATTTCATATACATTATCATTAACACTATGTTTATCTACTTCTTTACTATATTTTACAGTTACTCCTCCAGCACAACCTACTATGGCAGTGTTTTCTTCTTCTCCATCTAAATTAATTAAATAACTAGCTTTTAAATCAGAATAATCAAAACTTCTCGCCCCATTCATTCCAATTTCTTCTTCGGTAGTAAATAGACATTCAATATCAGGATGCGCTATATCTTCATCATCTAAAAGTAACATTAGAAAAGCTACACCAATACCATCATCTGCACCTAAAGTAGTATCTTTAGCACGTAAAGTATCGCCATCTTCCACTATTTCAATTGGATCTTTAGTAAAGTCATGATTACTATCATCTGTCTTTTCACAAACCATATCAGTATGAGCTTGGAATAAAATAGTTTTCTTATTTTCATATCCTTTTGTCGCAGGTTTCTTTATTAAGACATTATTACTTTCATCCTTGCGATACTCTAAATTTCTTTCTTTCGCAAAAGAACATAAAAAATCCGCAATCTTTCCCTCTTCTTTAGAGTTTCTAGGTATTTGAGAAATCATTTTAAAAAAGTTTAAAATTTTATTATATTTTTCTTCAATCATAATCTTGCCTCCATTTTTTTCATTATACACCAAAAGAAAAAAAATAACCATTATTAACATGGTTATCTTTTAAAATTAAATAGATTTTTATCTACTTTTTAATACCTATTCTATTAAGTGGATAAATAGTAAAATTAGCTTTTCCTAAAATATCTTGTTTAGGAATATATCCAAGTACTCTACTATCTGTAGAATTACCTCTATTATCTCCTACCACAAAATACATATCGGCTGGTATCTTATGATCAGGAATAAAATCATCTGTGTCTTTATGTTTGAATTTTTCTTTTACTACTTTTCCATTTATATATAGTTTATTATCAATATATTCAACTTGTTCCCCAGGCAGACCAATAACTCGTTTTATAATAGAATCTTTTCCTTCACGAACAACAACAATATCAAATCGTTCGATATCATGAAGTTTATAACTTATCTTTGATAATAACATAACATCTTTATTATGTAATGTATCAATCATAGAATCCCCATTAACTTTAACAGGTGATACTATATAAGTTTTGATAAGAATTACAACAATGATAACTACTACATAAGGTAATATTTCTTTAAAAAATTCTTTCATAGTAAAAAGAAAAGTAGAGACTACTCTACTTAATTCCTCTTTCTTTAATTCTGTAGCTACTAGTCATGTCTTTTAAGAAGTTAAGTTTAGCACGTCTAACTTTACCTTTACGTACTACAGTAACTTTATCAATTTTAGGTGAGTGAATTGGGAAAATTCTTTCTACACCTACACCACTAGAAATCTTTCTAACAGTGAATGTTTCAGAAACGCTTCCACCACGACGTGCAACTACGATACCTTCGAATGCTTGGATACGTTCTCTTTTTCCTTCGATAATCTTAACATCTACTCTTACAGTATCTCCAACACGGAATTCAGGAATGTTAGGATTAATTTGTTTTTCATTAATTTTGTCAATAATATTACTCATTTCTCTTTCCTCTCTTTCTATATTAACCAATGATCATAAGTATAAATCACAAAGCGGATCATTTTCGTTGACGCCTTAAATTATATCATAGTTTTTCTTTTATAGCAAACACTTTATAGAGATTGATAGCGTTTCCAAAGTGTGGAGATTTGTAAAGTTATCCATTATAAACAAATAAAAATGGTTAAAACCTAAAAAAT
>CANRDQ010000055.1 GCA_947629395.1 uncultured Bacilli bacterium | reverse complement strand
AGCAAGTGAAAATATTGCGTTTTCTCTTGCAAATCCAACAATTATATTAAAGTTGCATTTTACTATTTAACTAACTATAACACCATTTCAACAAAAAAGAACTTTAATCAAAGTTCCTTTATTTTTTTAATTTATTCTTAATTTTAGTAAATAAACTTACTTTTTTCTTATATCTAGTATTAATTATTTCTCCTAAAGAAATCTCTGATATAACTTCTGTTACACCATGAACTTTTATATTCTCCACTTTTCCCTCATGAGCAATATAAAAATTAGGATCTGTTGTTAAAAAATATAACCAACCATCTTGTTCAAAAGAAGAATTTGTCTTAAAATCTACTTTTTTATCATTAACGATAATTTCAATATCTTTAAATTTTCTTAATCTTCCTTCATCAGGATCAAATCTAAATTTAATAATATCTTTATTTATATCATCAAATTCAATATCAAAAGTAGTTTCTTTCATAAATATCTTTTTAGAAAGTTTTCCTTCTTCTGTATAACCATCACCTGTATCTAAAAAGATGGAAGTATCAATAACTCTATCATAATCAATAATAGCGAAAATATCATGTTGTCCTACTTCTCTACTTAAATTACCACTATTATAATTATATAAGTCATCTATTTCTTTTCTACTATTTTTATCTTGTAAAATATCATAAATTAATCTTAATCCAAATATTGTATAAGGTTTTGTTCCCATTTTATCAATACACATTCTAGCTAAAGCAAAATTAGTATTAATTTTACCATCAACTACATATTCATCTGCTTCTGGAAATATTTTTAAAAATTCATCTTTAGATAGATTTTTATAATGATCTAATACTTGAATTAAATCAAATTGACATCTTATCACATTCGCAGGAGTATACCCAGATGTATTTAATTCATTATTTCTTAATCTAAAACAAGAAAGTTCTTCAGGATAAACATAAATTTCATGTTTTAAACATAACATAACCCATCTATTAAAATCTGGTAAAGCTCCCATTCCATTAGAAAATAAATTTTCTTCTAATTGAATCTTAGTTCTTAACATAATACTTGGATGACATAAACAATTACCTTTATAGAAGAAATAATTTAACCATTCATAACGATTTTTATTTTCTACATTAAAATCAGCATACCTATTTTCACTATTTTCAATAGTATTACCAACTTCATCTATATATTTTACCCAAGTAAAACAAGCTCCTGCTTCAGGATGATTATCTAAATACTCAACTTGTTTTTCTAACTTCGTAAGTTCCCATTTATCATCACAATGAGCCACACAATAATATTCACCTTTTAATTTCTTAATTAAATCTGGTACTAAAGCTCCTCCTAAATTTTTTTCATGAAGAAGAGGAATAATTCTTTTATCTTTTTTCGCATATTCCTGTATTACTTCCCAACTATTATCAGGAGAACAATCATCTACTATATAAAGTTCAAAATCTTTATAAGTTTGATTCAAAATACTTTCTATACTCTCTCCAATAAAATCAGCATGATTATATGAAGTCAAAACTACACTAACTTTTGGCATATCTAACCCTTTTCATTTATTTATTAAAAATGACCTTTCTTATTATATATTATCTTCAATCTTACAATTTAAAATATTACATACAAATAATCTTTGTAAGAATAACCCATATTCTTTTTATTAACTTATCAACATCTTTTTATTAGATATTTTCTAATTATCAGTTTAAAGTTTAATTGTTTCTTTAGCTTTTGAAGTTTGACATTCTTTTATTTTTTCTACTACAAAATCTATTTCTTCTTCTGTAAGTCCATTATAAAGTGGTAAACATAAAATTCTCTTTCCTATGTTTCTCGCTACTGGTAATTCTACATCTTTATATTGTTTTTTGTAGCACCCAAAATCTGGGACAATCGGATAAAAATACTTTCTAGATAAAATATTATACTCCTTTAAATAATCATATAACTCATCACGACTCTTCATAAACTCATCTTCTATTACTACTGGAAAATAAGCATAATTATATCTAAAGTCTTCATACATATTTTCTGGTACAAAATACTTAATACCTTTAATCTTATCTAATTTCTTTCTATAATATAAAGTTATTTCTCTTCTTTCTTTGATTAAATCTTCAATATGTTCTAAATTGATAAGTCCCATTGCGGCACAAAATTCATTCATCTTTGAATTTCCACCTACAAAGTCAATTGTCTCTTCTCCTTCAATACCAAAGTTCTTTAGTGTTTCATATACTTGTTTTTTACTACTATCATTGTAAACTAAAGCTCCACCTTCAATAGTATTAAATATTTTAGTAGCATGAAAACTAAAAATAGAAGTATCTCCATAGTTCGCAACTGACTTACCTTTATAGTTAATTCCAAAAGTATGCGCTGCATCATAAATAACTTTTAGATTATGACGTTTAGCAATCTCTTCTATTTTTTCAATATTACATATATGTCCATATACATGAACAGGCATTATTGCAGTTGTCTTATCAGTAATTAAATCTTCTATTTTATCTTCATCAATAGTCAAATCACTTTCTTTAATATCACAAAATACTGGTGTAATATTATTTAAAGTAAGCGAATGGGTAGTAGATGCAAAAGTAAAAGGTGTTGTTATTACTTCTCCTTCTAAATCAAGTCCCTTTACAGCAATATCTAAAGCTTGATGTCCATTTACAGTCAAAGTTACATTACTTGCTTTACAATAATCTTTTAACTTCTGTTCAAACTCTCTATGTAAAGGCCCATTATTAGTTACCCATTCATTTTCCCAAATCTTATCTAGATATTTTACATAATCTTCTTTTCTTGGCATAAAAGGTTTTGTAACGGTAATCCTTTTCATATTATCCCTCCTATTTGTTAATATCAAATTTTACCCATGTATAATGTGGCTCCCTATTTTCATATTTAGGTATTTCCATATAATTACCATACCCTATTGTTAACATTGTATCAGGATCATTTGGTCCATAAAACTTTCTTCCTTCAAATTCATACTTTTTAAGAGGAAAAACAGTTTTCTCATCTAATCCTTTTTCATATCTAGAAATAAACCAATAAACATCCTCATTATCATTAGATAACATAGCTTTAAAAGCTGCTTTTATATACTTAGGATATAACTTTCTCTTTGCTTCTTTTTTCTCTTTTTCCGTAATTAAACCACTTTTACAAACTCTATCTTGATATGATAAATAATTTTCAAATTTAAGCTTTTCAGCATCTTTTCTCTTAACTTTATCCAAACGATATAAATCAAAATTAATACCTCTATATTTGTATTTATTATCATTAGGGAAAAGTTTAGAATAAGTATCACTATGTGTATCTCTTATTCTAGACCAATATGGCCAATATATAGGATCATTTTCTTTATCATGAACAATCATATCCTCTGGTAATTGTTCTCTTAATATTTTTAAAGCCTCTTCATATTGATCTCCAAATATGAAAATATCAAAATCATCATCCCAAGGAATAAATCCTTTATGTCTTACAGCCCCAATCAAAGTTCCATAACTCATAATATATTTAATATTATTATCATCTAATATTTTTAAAATAACATCTGCCATCTCTAAAAGACGTTTTTGAACTCTTTTAACATCTTTCTCTGTATACTGTTCTGTAGTTTTAAATTTTAATTCTTCTTTTTTCATATATCCTCCAAAAAAACACTTCTAATTATACTATAACTATACTTTCCAATCAAGTAAACTCTCTATCATATCAACATCAAATACAGGAATATTTAACTTTTCTTTAACATCCATTCTCTCTCTAAAAGAATCATCTATAAAAATAGCTTTATCTCTTTTTATATAATCACTTTTTAAAGTATTCTCTTCAATATTAATTATATCTGTAAATAAATCACTAGCTAATTTATACTTTTTTAAACTTTCATAAATATCTTTTTTATGTCTAGTTAATAAATATATATTTTTATGTTCATTTACTAATTGATATAAGTATTTAATCGCATCTAAATTAAGTTTTCCTTTATTAGTAATAGTATCATCAAAATCTATATAAACATTTTCATAATCTATATCTAATTTATAACGATTAATAAAAGCTCTATCAAGCATAATTTGATAATCATTTTTAATTAAATTTAAATCATAACCCCACATATTAAATAAAGTAAGTAGTGGAAAATTAATTCCCATGTTACGGGAAAGTCCCATTGTACCTGGTATTCTTGGTGAAATTTCCAGTAATTTATATTCTTTATTATTATTCTTTTTAAGTTGGAAGAACCAAGCTCCATTAAAATCAAAATAAGAATTAATAATCTCTGCCATTTCTTTTACTTCATTTCCAACTTCATGTTTAGTCGAACGAACACTAATACCAGTTCTAATTCTATCTCTACTTCTAAGTGAACATACTTTTAACTTTTTATTTTTATCAGTAAAACAATCAACCGTATATTCTTCATTTTCTAAATACTCACAAATAACCATATCTTGATTATTATCTAGTAAAAACTCTAAATCTTCTTTATTATCAACTTTTAAAGCACCTTGTGAACCTTGACCCTCTGATGGTTTTATAAATACCGGAAAACTATCTATCTCCTCTATACTACTATAAGTTTTAGGAATAAACTTTTCCTTCTTTAAAAGTTCATAAGTTTTCTTCTTAGAACGACAAATATTAACTGTATCTTTACTAGAAGTAACTATCTTAGCATTTATTTTCTCTTCATTATTAGTTAAAAAAACTTGCACCATATCCATCGCTGGATAAATATAATCTATCTTATTTTTTTCAATGTACTCATTTAAATAATCTATAAAATGAGCATCTGTAATATAGGGAAAATTAGTATCAATATTTTTATAAACAAAATCACTATGATCAGATACACTACTACCCCCAAATATATTTACAAATTTAGAATATTTTAAAGCATTGTTAATTTCAAAAGCAATTTCACTTCCTGCTGGAAACAGCAAAACATTATACACTTTCATTTTATCACTTCTTTCTATCTATAAAAGTACCTTTTATTTCAAATTTATTATACCAAAAGCCTAGATATATGACAAATATTTATTCCAAAATAAAAATACTTTAATAACCACGTAAAGTGAAAAGTTAAATTCCACTTTCAGTGTATTTGTATAGAATTTAGTCTTACAGTAAATTCCAGTTTAAAA
>CANRDQ010000054.1 GCA_947629395.1 uncultured Bacilli bacterium | reverse complement strand
GAACTAATTTCTTAGTCCTCTACACCATTCATTTATCATAGTTTTTGGTTCCACCAACACTACTTGACATTGAACCTCTATTATATTTTTATAGTTCCTAATATCTTAGACTCAACCTTTTCTTTATCAAGTTTATTATCTATATACATTAATATTTCATAATTACCTTTTTCTATTTTAGCACTTTTTACTTTAGCATAAAAGTTTGTAAAGTTATAATTTTTTTGATAATGCAAGGAAACAAAATCATCATAGATTTTCTTGGTATTTAATAAATAAACTCTGTCTTCATTCTTTAAAACGATAGTTACTTTATTAGAATTATTATGAAGAATGTCTTCATCTAGTGCGAATCCTTTAAAGTGAATATAATCTTTTTTAATATCATAGTTTATTTGATAAGTTATATCTTTTATAGTTCTAGAATGATATTTTCCTTTTTTTACTTTGGTAGTTTTTTCTTTAAAGTTGGCTATGGCAAATTTAAAAACTTCTATATTAGGATTAATAAAAGGATCATATATTCTTTTGACTAAATCTTGATTTTTAGGAACATCTTTTCTTTCGATGTAAGCATAAGCATCATTACGTACTACTGAGTAATATTGTTTATGATATAATTCATTTCCAAATTCTATTGTTTTATTTATGGAATTTAAAAATTCTAAATTATTTAATAATTCAGTTTTAATCATAAGACACATAGGTGATACTGCTAAGGTATTATAATCTAATCTATTTCGACAATAGTAATGTAGACCATTATCATCTGCTTCTCCTAGTACATGGAATGGTTCTTTAGATGATAGACCACATGAATAAATTATAGAAGAATCCTGATAAAGTATTTTTGGTCCAACCATTCCAACATGAGATAAGGCAGCATGTCCGGCTAGAATATCTAAAGATTTACTATCTAAAGATATTTTATCATCTAAGAATAAAACTAATTCACTACAATTATTTTTGATGTCTTTAAAATCTTTCTTATTATAAATTTTATAATCTTTTAATTCTTCTTCAAGTTGTTTTTTATCATCTTCATCAGCTAAAATAATTATTTTATTTAAAGCTACACTTTTTTTCTTTAAATTATCTATACACTTTTTAGTATTTTCTAAATCAGAAAAATTAATCAATACATCTACACTTTTTTCTAAAGCTTCATAAACTACTCTATATTGAAATACAGAATCTTCATAGACAACTTTACCTTTTAAATTATGTCTTTGTAAATATTTTTCTTTTAAAGAAACTATAGCATCTAAAGCATATTCTTTAGCCTTAGGAGATGAGGCAATTGATCCTTCTCTTTCTCGCCAGTGATATAAGATTTTAGGAATATGTCCTATTTTGTTAGTCTTTTCAGTGAATCTTAAGACAAAATCATAGTCTTGAGCACCATCTAAACCAACTGTAAATCCACCTATTTTATCTACAATACTTTTACGGAAGATTGCAAAATGACAAGTGTACATTAAAGACATAAAAGTATCTTTGGAATAATCTGGTTTAAAGAAAGGACTATGTCTTTTAGTTCCATCTTCAGTTAATTTATCTTCATCACTATAAATAAAATCATAATCATCTTCATTTAGTTTTTTGACCATTTCGAAAAGAGCATTTTTATCTAATACATCATCATTATCAAGTAAGGCAATAAATTCCCCATCAGCTATTTCAATACCATCATTAGTAGTTTTAGAAATATGTCCATTAGTTTGATGATATCTTATTTTAAGACGTTCATCTTTACCTTCATAAGACTTTAGAACATCTTTTGTTTCTTCTAAAGTAGAAGCATCATCTACTAATATTAATTGCCAGTTGGAGTAAGTCTGTGCAAAAACAGAATCAATACATTCTACAAGTTGATTTTTAACTGCGTTATAAACTGGTACTACAAAAGAAATTAAAGGTTTGTATGTAAACTCTTCTTTTTTAATTTCTTTTTGCTTTTTAATCCAATGTTGATATTCATCTTCTTTAAATAATTTGTTTTTTACTTTTCTTTTTAATAAATATAAAGTAGTACGATAACCATTATTTCTAAGTGAATTTTTAAATCTTTGTAAATAAGATGGTTTAGTAACCTCTTCTACTGTAAGAACTTCTTCTTTAGTATCTTCAAATAAACCATATTTATTTCTAACAAAATCTTTTACTTTATCAGAAATATCTTTTCTACGTAAAACAGCTTGTGGCCAATATATTTCTATATTTTCACTTTCTTCTAATTGTTCTTCTGTTAAATAAGCAATGTGCTTTTCTTCTCCTTTTTGATAAGCAAAGCCATCAACATTATTAAGGTTACCAATAGTAACAGCTTCTTCATCAGTTGGATTCTCAATAAAGTCTTCTATTGTTTCCAGAACAGCTGTCTCATCAAAATTAATATTAAATTCTTTAAAGGTTGGTAAAGCTACTTTCATATAGGAAATTAAACCTTTTAATATATCTTTTTTATAATCAATTTCTTTTTCGATTTTATCAAAAACGTAGCCATCTTCATTATATTTTAAGACTGAATTATGTGGCGCACCAAAGAACAATTCTACAACAGCTATGGCTATTTGTAATTTTGGTACTATTTCTTGATTTTTATCAAAACTGAATAGATAAGCATCAAAATCGAAGTTTTCTAATTGTTTTCTACTCTTTTCATTATCAAAGATACCAGCATAATAAAATTTATTATTTATATCTTTAGAAATACTTTTGAAAAATCTATCTAATAAATATTGAGAACTACCATTCCAACCACAATCAAAGGCATAATTATCTGTTTCTAACATACCTATTTTTGCAAAATATTTTTTACAGTTTTCTCTTTCTTTAGCACAAACTTCTAATACTTCTTTTTCTTTTAAAGAATATAATTTTTTTACTTTAGTTATATCATCTAAAGTCATTATCTTATCAGAAAATGAGTTTAATTCTACTTTCTGTAAATCTTCTTCATTAAAAATTTTATCCATAGAAATATATTGTAATACTTCTTCGACAGTTTGTCCTAAAGTAAAAGGTGGTAATATATTAAGAGATTCTTCATCTATTTTAGTTATTCCTGCGAGTAACAAAGCTCTTCGAGATGTATAGACATATTCACTTTCTCTATCTTTAGAAAACTCTTTAAATATATGATATAAATTATATCCATCACGAGCTAAAAAATATATTTTATCTTTTACATTTTCTAATAATTGCTTATAAAGACCTGTATATAGTAATCCGCCTTTAGCTCCTACTTTTTCCCAAATATTATTAGTTTGTAAAGCTACATATCTCACAATTCCATTATGAAAAGATACCGCAATATTATCTGTCTTTTTATCAATGATAGTCTCTGTATATCTATATACTTGTAAACCTTTATCTTTAGCTATTTGATAATCATCTTTATAATTATCTCCTATATGTAAGATTTCTTCAGGAGCAACATCTTCTTCTTTAATTAAAACATCATATAAATCACCAGTGAATTTAGCTTTTCTTTCTGTTGATGATAAATATATTTTATCTAAATCTTTGTAACCACAATTATCAAGGACATCTTTTATAAATGGCATTTCTAAATACATATCACTGGTCGCAACAACTCTTTTGCCATTTTCTTTAGCAAATTTATAAACTTCATAGATTTTCTTATTTTGATATAAAAGTTGTTTTTCTAATTTCTCTTCATATTTCATTAGTTCATCAATATTTTTAATATCAGAATGTTCTTTAATATAGTCATATATTTCTTTCATATTAGCATGAGGATAATTATGACTTTTGATAAGTTCTAGACCACATTGAGCTTGCATTGACATACGAATATTTTTAAAATCTTTTATGCCAAAGTGTTCACCCATTAAATCAAAAACTGTTTCTGGTCTTCCCACTAAACGTGTAATTAAGGTATCAAAAATATCAAAAGAAACAACCTTTACTTTTTTTATTTGTTCTTGTAATTCTTCTAGCATATTATAAATCCTCCTAGCTTATATCCATTTTCATTATAACATCTTTTATTAACAATAATAAAGAAATTATCTAGAAAAAGAAAAATAGCTAGAATAAATCTAACTATTTATTTATTATAAAGAAATATATTTCTCTAATTTTTTAGTAACAACATCATAACCCTTTTCTGTTAAGTGTAATCCATCATAAGTATATTCATCTTTTAATTGTCCTTCATCATTTAATAAAGAATCATAGCAATCAATATAAGTAATATTATCTTTTTTACAAAGAGTTTTAACTTTTTTATTTAATTCTTTAATAGTATCATTATTTCTACCAGAAGCTGTATTTTTTTCTTCATCTACTGGATAGACACTTTCTACATATATTTGGGTCTTTTTATCATGTTTTTTTATTTTTTCAATAATTTTTTCAACATTGTCTGTAATGTAATCTGTATCTTTTCCTAATCCAATATCATTTGTACCAATAAGTAAAAATACTTTACTAGGATTGTATTGTAAAACTCTGTGTTTTAAATTATTTAGGATGTCATCAGTTACATTTCCATTGATTCCACTATTAATAACACTATAATTTTTTGTATATGTTTTAAAATGACTATCTAATTTATAACCATTAGTAATGGAGTCTCCTAAAAAGACAATTGTTTCACCAGTTAAATCCTCTTCTTTATTATGTTTATGATCATATGTTGTGAAATGATAAACTATAAATGTACTTAACATAAAGATAATAAGCACTAATGATAAAACTGTCTTAAGAGGATATTTAGAAGTTTTACTTTCTTCTAAACATAATGGAATTTCTTCTATGGTAATTTCATTATCTAGATTACTTGGTATTTTTTTCTTTTCACTATCCTCTAATTTATTATTTTCAAAATTAAAAGTTTGTTGAGCATAAGTAGCTTCTTTTTTTAAATCTTCACTACTTTCTACTTCTTTTATGACATTATTATTTTCTGGTTGAGTTTGTGTTTGTACTTTTATATTATTACTTCTATATATTTTTTTGTTTTTATATTTTTTCTTTCCCATGTTACTACCTCTTGTTTAAAAAATTTTGTTATTATCTTTCTAAACTTCTAACAAATTCCTTAATATTATAACAAAACGTATCTTTTTTGACAATAAAAATATCCACAATTTTTGTGGATATTTATTAATTAATCTTTCGTAAAGTGAAAAGTTAAATTCCACTTTCAGTGTATTTGTATAGAATTTAGTCTTACAGTAAATTCCAGTTTAA
>CANRDQ010000053.1 GCA_947629395.1 uncultured Bacilli bacterium | reverse complement strand
CTTGGAAGATAAAATAAAAGACCAAAGAAGTTTGAAAGAATATAAAGACCCGTTTACGGGTAAGTAAGGGTGACAAGGGCAATTGGCAGACTAAAAAAGCTACCAAATGGTAGCTGCCAGTGTCAAGCCTTATAGGCTTCAGAGAAAAACCACCCTTTTTAAGGGTGGATTTTTACTAAATTTGATTATAATTAGTAAGGACTTATATACAATTTTTTTAAAATTAGGTATAATTGTATATGTAGGAGTAGATAAATATGAAAAAAATATCAATTGTTGTACCTTGTTATAATGAGGAAAAATCTTTACCATTTTTTTATGATGAGATAAGTAAAGTTATGAAACAAATGAATAAAATAAACTTTGAAATTATTTTAGTAGATGATGGTAGTAAAGATAAAACATTAGAAGTTAGTAAAGATTTAGTAAAAAAAGATAAGAGAGTTAAATACATATCTTTTTCTAGAAATTTTGGAAAAGAAGCAGCTATTTATGCGGGACTTGAAGCTTCCACAGGAGATTATGTTACTTTAATGGATGCTGATTTACAAGATCCACCAGCTTTACTTCCTGAAATGTATGATATCATTACCAATGAAGGTTATGATTCAGTAGGGACAAGAAGAGTTACTAGAAAAGGAGAACCACCTATTCGTAGTTTTTTTGCGAGATGTTTTTATAAATTAATCAATAAAATAAGTAAAACAGAAATGGTAGATGGGGCTAGAGACTATCGTTTAATGACTAGACAAATGGTTAATTCTATATTAGAAATGAAAGAATATAATCGTTATTCAAAAGGACTTTTTAGTTTCGTTGGTTATAAAACTAAGTGGCTTGAATATGAGAATGTGGAAAGAGTTGCAGGAGAAACAAAATGGAATTTTTGGAAGTTATTACTTTATGCTATGGACGGTATTATTGCTTTTTCAATTGCGCCTCTTTGGATATCTGTATTTATAGGGATTTTATTCTGTTTAATATCTTTTATTTCTATCATTATAATTATAGTTAAAACTTTATGTTTTGGAGATCCAGTAGGTGGATGGCCATCTTTAGTTTGTATAATTTTTATGGTTAGTGGAATTCAACTTTTTTGTACAGGAATTATAGGAGCGTATTTGTCTAAAACATATTTAGAAACGAAAAAAAGACCAATTTATATTGTTAAAGAAAAAAGTAAATAGGAGGTAATGTATGAATAAATCTATTAAAAAGATGGATATTTTAAAGTATTCAGCCTTTTTTCTATTATTAGTATTAAGTGTTACTTTATTTATATCATCTTGTCTTTATTATGTACATATTTCTCTATCTAAGTTTCATTTTTTAGGAAGTATAGTAATTAGTGGTTGTTTATTATACATTATAAAAAAATATTTAAAAATTTCTTCTAAAACAGTACTGTATAGTATTCTAGTAGGATTAATAGTTATCTTTACATCAGTATTACTAATGACTTTTATTTATGATCGTTCTAGTGATGGTAATACTTATCATAAAGATGCGATAGGAAATTTTTATTTAGGTTGGAATCCTGTTTATGAAGAAAGTCATGATTTTGTGGAAAAAGAATTTAAAAATAATTCTAAAAAGATGCATGATTATGACATTTGGAAAGATCATTATGCGAAAGCAAACTGGATATTAGAAGCTAGTGTATATAAATTAACAGATCATATAGAATCTGGTAAAGCTATTAATGTTATTTTAATGTATATATTATTTGCTTTTGTGTTTGTTTATTTCTATCAAAAAATAGGGTGGAAAGCTATTTTGTTAAGTTTAGCTGTAACCTTTAATCCTATTAGCTGTAATCAAATGTTTACTTTTTATAACGATCAATTAGGAGCGTCTTTGTTCTTTTTGTTAGTACTTATACTGATAAAAATATGTGATAAAAAAGATAAAAGTACTTTGGTTGAAAAATATGGAAGTTTGTTTTTAGTTTTTCCAATAATTACAAATATAAAGTTTAATATTATGGGTTACGCTATGGTATTTACTTGTGCTTTTATGTTATTAATATTATTTTATAAATATAAAGAGAAAAAGTTTTTACCTACTTTTAAGAAATTAGTTATTTACTATATAGTTGTTTTTATAATTAGTTTTGGTATTATTGGGTATCCAACTTATATAAAAAATTATATTGATCATGGTAATAGTTTTTATCCTGTATATGGAGAGGATAGTGAAGATATTATTACTGCTCAACAGCCAAAAGATTTCTTAAAGAAGAATACTATGGAAAAGTTCTTCATCGCAACATTTGCGAAAACAAATAATTTACAACATGAAAAAGAATATGAATTAAAGATACCATTTACAGTATCGAAAACTGAATTAAAAGAATCTATGGGTGTTGATACTAGATTAAGTGGTTATGGAGTTTTATTTAGTGGGTTATTCTGTTTATCTATTATTATATTGATTTTTTATTTAATAAAGACTAAAAATAAAGAAATGAAAGTTATTACTATTTTATTATTAGGTTTAACTGCTTTGATAATTTTAATAATTAGTGAAAGTTGGTGGGCTAGATATAATCCTACAACTTATTTAGTGTTATTAAGTGCTCTTTATATTTTACTTAAAGAAGCTAAAAAAGAGTGGATTCCTATTTTATTTACTATTCTAGTAGGTATTAATTCAGGTATTATCTTTGGTGGTAATTTATATTATAACGTTCAAGAAAGTATAAAAATAGAGAAAGATTTAAATAAATTAAAAGGTAAAGATATTAATATAAAATTTAATAGATTACCAGTTACAGGAATAGTTTATAATTTAAAAGATTATGATATTAATTATAAATTTAAGACACCAACTAATCCGAAAGTAACTTATTATAAATATTTGGAATATGAGGTAACAAATGAAAATAAATAATGAAAAAATAGTTCTTTTATTTCTGATTTTACATCCTTGGTTAGATGTACTCGCTACAGTACTTCCTCATCTATATTTACATATTATTGTAAGAGGAATATTTTTACTGTATTGTGGAGTCTATTTGTTGAAAAATTCTAAAACAAGAAAAATAACTGTGTTATTAGGATTAAGTATGTTAGTATTTTTAGTATATCATTATTATATTTTAACATTTCCACTATTTTCGGTGTGTAACTCTATTTTTAAATTTTATTATTTGTTCTTTATTATTCTGTTCTTCTCTATTAATAAAATAGATGATATAGGTAAGTATTTAGGGATAGTTTTAATTGAATATATAGGAATTTATCTATGTTCGTATATTTTTGATTTTGGTTATAGTGCTTATTTAGCAACTGATGGTAAAACAGGTTTTAGAGGAGTTTTTCAATCTATAAATGAATTAAGTGCGATAATGGTAATACTTTATTATTTTGTATTACACTATTATCAAAAAAATTATTTAATAGTGATTTTATTTACAATTTTACTTGCGATTGTTACTTATCTAGCAGGTACTAAAGTTTTATTTGGGGGAATGGTAATTTTACTTTTTGGTTTTATCTTAAATAAGATTTTACCTTATATAAAAAAGTGGAATATAAAAAAGAAATGTTTATTTGCTGGTGGTTTAATAGTTGTATTTAGTTTAGTAGCTTATTTATTTACGAAAACTAATGCTTATCAAAATATGTTAGTACAAGCAGAATTTTTTAAAGTTAGTAATTTCTTGACCCCTAATGGTATAAATCGTATTATTTTTAATAATAGATTAACTTTTCTAGAACTTAATTTTAAACATTTTATAAATGAAAATATATTTTCTAAAATATTGGGTATAGGTTATTTTAATCCTCTTAAATTAATAGAAATAGATTGTTTTGATCTTCTGTTTAGATTTGGTTTTTTTGGTTTAGGAATATTTATATTAATGATAGGTTATTTAATTAAGATGGTACGAAAAAATATATGGAGTATAGTAGGAATTGTTTTATTACTATTAATTAGCTGTACTTCAGGTCATGTTCTATTTTCACCAGCTGTATCTATATATTTTGGAATATTAATATTTTTTCCTGTAAGAGAGACTCAGAAGAAGTAGTTAGGTATTATGAAAGGAATAATTATTTATGAACAGAGAAGAAAGAGATTTATATAATGCTTCTAAAGAATTAGTTGGTAAAACATTTTTTAAAGGGGATATAATACCTGATGGTTATTTTTATATTATAGTAGCCATAGTTTTAGAAGATATGGAAGGAAATTTTATTATTCAAAAAAGAACTATTAGAAAAGGTGGAAAGTGGGCTTTCACAGCAGGTCATCCTAAAAGCGGAGAAAGTAGTGCTGATGGGATAAAAAGTGAGGTTAGAGAAGAAATAGGTCTTAATATTGATAATGAAGAGCCATTATTATTTAATTCTTATGTTAAGGGAAATAAGTTTTTTGATTTATATTATTTAAAGAAAGATATAGAATTAAAAGATTTACAAAGACAGGAATCAGAGGTTGATGATATTAAGATAGTCTCTAAAGAAGAGATAATTAATTTACATAAACAGGGTGAATTTCGTGATGATCACTTTAATATTTTTAAGAAATTTTTAAGTTGGAAAGAAGATTAAGTGTAGCGCTTTTGTTAAAAATGTCTTGACAAAAACAGAATAATATGGTAATATATTATCTCGTTGAAAGGGAGTAGTTCTCACAACCGTGATTTTAGTTCGTCATTTCAATACTTATAGTATTCGGACTAAGAAATATGAAAACTATTGAACAAGACTTTCACATGATATGTGGAGTCTTGTTTTTTTGTCTTTTAGGCTTTCACATATTAAAAAAATAAGGAAAGGAGTAAGAAAAGACAAAGTAATAGAAAGTGAGTGAGAATATGAAAGAAATTATTTTAAAAAGTGCTAATCCTGAGGAATATCCAGATTTAGCAGTGGAATGTAAAGTTATTCCAAATGATAAGATAGGAGAATATTTAAAAAATATTCCAGAAGAAAAGAAATTTTATGCTTATAAGAATGGAGCTGTTCAAGCTAGAAACGGTGTTCCAGGAGAAGTAGTTAAAACTACATTAAAAACAGAAGTAGAAGGAAAAGAATATATTTTAAGTGAAGAAACAAACACTGTACAAGAAAGAGAAAACGGTGTTGATGTAGTAGTTACTAATGTTTCAAGTACTTCTAATGAAGAATATGTAGTTAAGAGAGATAAGTTTGTAAAAACTTATGTATCAAATAATGATGGTACTGAATGCGTACCAGTATATGATTCAAGATTACTTACACAAGTTGATGAAAACGTAATTATTATGACAGCATGGGGATCAGAAGCTGTATGTTTAGCTGGTGGTTATATCGTAACTTATAGTGCTGAAGATAATGATTACAACACTCTTGAAAAAGGTGCTTTTGATTCAACTTACGTAAAAGAAAAACAAACACAAAAAGATTACAAGAAAAATAGTTAAAAATATAAATTTAATTTTTTTGCCAAAAGAAATTATATAATTAAAATGCTAAAAATCTAAGATTATATTCTTTAAATAAATATAATCAAAAAGGTAAAAACTACCTTGTAATTGTTAAAAGACAATTATAAAATTAAATAAAAGAGTGCGCAATGCACTTTTTTTGTTTTAAGAGAAAAAATAGGTGTTTTTCTTTTCTTTATAATAATGGTACAATATTAATATATTTTAAATTTACTTAAAGGTAATTTAATGATATATTTATACTAATGAGGAGTGCGTAGTGTATGAATAGAGATTATGTATATTATGAATTTACTAATAGTCTTTGTAATGAGTGTCTAAAAGTGATTCCTGCAAAGATAATATTTAAAGATGATAAAGTTTTTATTTTAAAAAATTGTCCTAAACATGGTGAACAATTAGAATTATTAGAACATGATATAAATTATTATAAAAATAAAAGACTTTATGATAAAGCTGGGACTATCAGTAAAACGCAAACTGAAATAAAAAATGGTTGTCCTTATGATTGTGGACTTTGTCCTAATCATGATCAACATAGTTGTATTGGCTTAATAGAGATTACTAATAAATGTAATATGTGTTGTAATACTTGTTATGCAAATAGTGGTAAAGGTCGTGACTTAGATATAAAAAC
>CANRDQ010000052.1 GCA_947629395.1 uncultured Bacilli bacterium | reverse complement strand
CATTTTTGAAAAATAGATAGTTTACCATTATTTTCTAAAATCGCATAATCAACTTCTTCAATACTTTTAATACCTTTAATTCGAAGTTGAGTTAACAAATCATCTAGATTATATCTCTGCTTTATCATCTCTTTAAAATTGATTTTCGCTTTATTTATAATTACAGAAGGTTGACCATCTACCGTGTTACGTACATTACCACTTTTTAAGGATATTTTCGCTACTATTACTTGGATTAAAACTATCGCAATAATAGGTATTAAAGATAAGAAAATACTCTCATTATATTTATCTATAGAAATAGCCGCTATTTCGGCAATTAAAAAAGTTACAATTAAATCTATTATTGAAAGCTCTCCTACTTCCCTTTTTCCCATTATTCGATAAACTACTGTTATTACTAAATAAAAAAATAAAGTTTTTAAAAGTACATATACATATGCCATATTTATCACCTAATAATAGTTTGATTCATTGTATTATTTTTTATACAATTTCATAATATTAAATAAAGAAGGTGTTTAAATGAATATTTTAAAAAAGAATCTTAAATTAGTTATATCATTTCTAATTACTTTTATGTTTATAATTTTTATATTATCTGGTATTTACTATCTCTTTAATTTTAATAGAAGTATTTATTATGCTTTATTATTTATAATATCTTTAATACTTATTTATATATTTAATTTAAATATAGGTAAAAATCAAAAGAATGAAGTTATTATCAATAATTTAGTTTTCTCTGCTTCTATTATTGTAATTATATTTATAATTAATATGTTATTTTTTATAAAAAGTTTTTCTTTACAAAATATTTTATATTATATAATTATTTTAATAACTTCTTTATTAGGTATTTTAGTAGGTAAAAGAAAAAAAGATCCAAGTTAATTAAAGTTTGGATCTTTTTCAAATCTAAAAGCTTTTGTAATAGAACCTTGTCCATTACCAATGGCAATAGGCTGTGGAGCAGGATAAAAATCTGTTCCATTATCTGATACTGATATATCATGTTGAGAATTTTGATCATGATAAACTCCTACAGCATCAATATTATAATAACCATTACCTGTCATATTTCTACCTACATCTACAGTGATACAAGTAGCTTTATTTAAAACTTTATAGTCTGTTTTATCATTATTAGTTAAATAAGTTAATTCTTCAGAATTATATACAGCCCCTTCAGCAGAAAGAGCTCTACCGGCGGCTATATTCATACCATTAGACATAACATATATTTCCGCCCAACTATTATTACCTGGCTCTGACCAAATACAATCTTTAACAAAACGAACATTAGCTAAATTTGGCTCTCTAAATGATTCTATATTAACGATATTATTTAAAAATGTTATATTAGCGTATGTTTTCGAAGAACCATTTATTATTTCGGTATCAATAAAATATCTTCCTGAATAATGTAAAGTTTGTTCTGCTCCACTACGGATAGAATCACTTGTTTTAGAAGTAGGACTCTTCATTCCTGGATGCCCAGATATATAACTAGACCCACTAGAAGTACTAGCTGACATTATAATACTATTTCTACTGTTAGATACACTATAATCAGAATAACTTTCACTACTTGAAGTCAATCTAACATCAACCGCTCCATTTGTCGGTTTAAAAAAGTATAGTTTTTGTCTTACTACTAAATATATCGCCCCACTAGTACAATCTCCACCTCTAGCACATAAAGTAATTCGATAGTATCCTGTTTTAGGAGCTTCCCACTTTTCAAATTGACTATTTATAGTTTTAGTGATTGTCCCACTAGGAATATAAGCATCGGCAGTTTGATTTAGTTCTTCTTCTACTGACTTAACAAAATCTACAGTTGTCTTTCTATTAAAAGCCGCCGTACTCATAAGTAAAGCAATAACCATTACCGCTACTAACAAAATACCATATAAAATTGTCGAAATCGCAAACCCTTTTTCATTCAATTTCATTTTGTAGCCACCTTTTATCTTAAAGTAATTATATCACACTTTTTCTAAGATAACTATATATTTATCTCCATATTTTTTATTCTTTAAAACAGTTAATTTATCATATTCTGGAACTTTATTTAAATCAGAAGTTTCACAAACAATAATACCTTCTTCTTGTAGTAAATCTTCAGAAAGAATTAAATCTAAACTTCTCTTTATATAATCACTATCATAAGGAGGATCTAAAAAAATAATATCAAATTTCTCTTTAGTCTGTTTTAAAAAACTACTAAAATCACTTTTTATTATTTTCACATCTTTAGCTATTTTTAATTTAGATATATTCCTGTTTAAAGCATTATAGGCTGCTTTTTGATGGTCAATAAAATAACAAAACTTAGCTCCCATACTAAGAGCTTCAATACCTAAAGAACCACTTCCCGCAAATAAATCTAAAACTATACTATTAGGAATTTTATTTTGAATAGTCGCAAAAACTGATTCCTTTACTCTAGCTATAGTTGGTCTAGTCCCATCAATCTTATCTCCTTCTAAAATACTCCCTTTATATTTACCACTTATGACTCTCACTGCATCCACCTCTTTTACCAGTTATTTCTTTTAATATTTGATTAATACTTAAAATTAAAAAATTAACTTCATTCTCTTTTTGTTTATATTCTACAAATTCTTTATATTCATATATTTCTTTTTTTAAAGAATCACTTAAAGTATCATGATACTTATTAATTAACGCAATTAATTCTTTATTTTCAAATACCGCTTTTTTAGATTCTTCATAATCTTTTATTACTTGGCTTTCATCTAATTCTTTTTTTACTTTATCTAAATATAAATATAAGTCATTCATCTATATCACCTTACTTGTTATGATACCAAAATTATAGTAGTTTGTACAGTTAAGAAAAAAAGAAGTCATTTTAAGGCTTCTAAAACTTGGGAAATCATTTGTAAATTGTTAGATAGTTTTTCAACTTTATCTTTAGTAGTTAACTTATATTTCTTTTTCATTTCACTTTCTAATTCTCTCATGGTGTTGGAATCACGATTTAGATATTTATACCAGTAAGAATTTTCTCTTAAGAACCTATATATATTAGGATTATTTTTTATATAAAATTGTGCATCTACAGTCATTAGTCTTCAAAATACCTATACATTGGTCTAGGCTCATAAGGTCTTTCTACATTAGCAGCTGTACTTCCTATACCTAAATCTTGAAGTAACCCTAAAGTTTTTTGAAGATTTCCTACTGTTTTTTGGACTGATTTTAAATCTACATTTTTTATCATCTTAATAAGTTCTCCCATAGCATTTTCTCTAGTAGTAAGACTTGTTTCTTCACTAGTATTAAAATAATCATTCCAGACACTATTATCTTCTCCATATAAATCATATAATTCATAAAACTGTTGCCAAGTAACGTTGTTTTTCATTACATGATGAGAGAGTTCTGGATGTTGACGGACAAAACTTTTAAATGCTTCTTTTGACATATTACCACCTACTTATATATATGAAATTTGTCAAAAAAAAGAACCAATTTATAATTCTTGATTCTTTAATTTATTTTCTAAGTAGATAGCTACTCCATCTTCTTCATTACTTTTAGTTATAAAATTAGCATATGATTTAACATAGTCATTAGCATTTCCCATCGCTACACCAACACTAGCGGCTTCAAACATAGAAATATCATTTTTTTCATTACCAATAGCGATAGTATTTTCCATTGGTACCTTTAAATGTTGCGCTAAAAACTTTAACCCATTTCCTTTAGAAACTGTTTTATTAGCGATACAGAACCAATAATCACGAGTAGGATCAACATCTCCTTTTTGGGCATTTACAATACAAAGAACATCATCTTTTTTGACTTTCTCTTTTAACTCGTTCATAACATCCATTCTATAATCACAAAACATACATTGAATAATAGTAGCATCCTCTAATACTTCTTTATAATTATCTCTTGGCAATAAAATATCAATCTCACTTCTAACATCTTTAGTTACATAATCACAAGTACCAGTAGTAAGCGCTACTCTGATATCTTTTTCATAACAATATTCAAGTATTTCATATATATACTCTTTATCTAAACTAGAAGCATATATAGTTTGTTGATTAGCCATATCAAATACTTCGGCTCCATTTACAGTGATAATGGACACTTTTGCCGGACTTGCTTTTTCCTATGAACCGGCTTTAGAGGAAACGATGAAAGAAAAACCAAAAGATACAAATGAACCTATTTTAAATTTTTATATGTATTCATACGACAACTCCCCTTTCAGATTACTTGTCCAACAAAGTTATATAATTATACACCATTTTAACAGTTTTTTCAAATTTTTTTAAATTTACATCAAACCATTTAACATCCATTTGGTGATTAAAAAAGGTATATTGTCTTTTGGCATAATGACGAGAGTTTTTTTGAATTAGTTCTTTAACTTCATCAAGGGTAATATCACCTGTAAAATAAGGAATAAATTCTTTATAACCAATTCCTGTTTTTAAAGATTTATATTCCGTCAATTTATCTTTATATAAATTTACTTCTTGTTCTAAACCTTCATCAAACATTTCTAAAACTCTTTCATTAATTCGTTTATATAAAATATCTCTATCAGTAGTTAATCCAATAAATACAGCATCATAGATTAAAGGATCTTTTTCTTTGATTAATTCTTCTCCAGATTCTAAAATCTGTAAAGTTCTAACTAAACGTTTTCTGTTGTTAACATGGATATTACATGATTCATCATACTCTTTTATTTTATTCAAGATTTCTTCATTGGTAAGGTCATTATACTCATTTTTTAGAGATTCTTCGGCTTTAAATTTATAATCAAATAAAGCGGCTTTAATATAAAGTCCACTTCCTCCTACTAAAATAGGAACGTGTCCTCTTTCTCTAATTTCTTCAATCTTCTTTCTAGCATCTTTTTGATAATCAAAGATAGTATAATCTTCATCTACATTTTTAATATCAAATAAATAATGGGGAATACCTTCTTTTTCTTCTTCTTTAATTTTAGCGGTACCAATATTTAAATTACGATAAACTTGCATAGAATCAGCATTAATAATTTCTCCTTTTAATAATTTAGCTAATTCTACTGACATTTTAGTTTTACCTACTCCTGTTGGTCCAACTATAACAATGATTGGTAACATAATATTCCTCCTAGTCCATAGCTCTTTTAAATAGTTTTTCTAAATCATAAATTGTATAAGTGATAATAGTAGGTCTTCCATGAGGACACGTAAAAGGATTATCACAAGCTCTTAAGGTATCAAGTAAATATTGCATATCATCAAAACTTATATAATCATTAGCTTTAATAGACATACGACACGCTAAAGTTATGGCTGTCTTTTCAATAAATTTCTCTTTTGAAAATTCTTCTTTCGTAGCGATAAGTTCAAATATTTTTTTAAGAGATTCTTTTTCATAACCCTCTAAAAACCAAGTAGGATGACTTCTTACAATGAAAGTATTATTACCAAACTCTTCAGCTTTAATACCAATACTTTCTAACATATTTAAGTGTTCTCTTACCATTATAAATTCATTATTAGGAAGTTCTATCTTAATTGGTATTAAGGGGTCTATTACTGTATTGGTTTCTTGACTCATACCTTTTAAATATTTTTCATAATTAATTCTTTCAGCGGCAGCATGTTGATCGATAACATACATACCATCTTCGTTTTCCGCAATAATATAAGTCATATGAACAATACCTTTAGGTATAAGTTTTTTAATACGACTATTATCACTATTTTCTGATTCTAGAACTGAATTATCATTATCTTCAGCTACATCAAAATTTAAAGTTAATTCCTCATATTCAGGACTTTTCTCTTCTGTCTCTTCTTCTTTTTCTTCCAGTGGTGGAAGTTCTACTTTAACTTCATCATTTGTTTGACTTTCAATATCCTTAATACTTTCTTCATCTCTTACGGTAATATTAGGTATTAATAATAATCTTTCTAATTGTTTAGTTATAGTTTTTTGAATTAAATCATATAACTCTTTATCTTTGGAAAACTTAATATCCATTTTAGTAGGATGAATATTAATATCTATTAAGATAGGATCTGTTTCTATATTAATAACGATTATAGGTGCTTTATCTTTTGGTATATAAGTGT
>CANRDQ010000051.1 GCA_947629395.1 uncultured Bacilli bacterium | reverse complement strand
ACAAAAAGAGAAAAATAACTTTTCTCTTTTTAATATAAGTCTTTTTTATTGATGTCTACTAATTAGGGTTCACATCATTCTTCTTAATCTTTTTATACCTATACTTTTAACTAAGGTATTTATAGAGAAAAATGCTTTTATTTACAAGCTAACTAAATAAAAAATGGTAACAATTATTACCATTTTAATTATATATTAATATTTTTCTTGTGAACAACATCTTAAAGCAATAGAAATCAAGAAACTAACAAAGATGACAAATATACTAGCTACTACTTTAATCTTCCACATACCACAATATTCTGCTAAAGCATATAAGAAAGCTGTTTCAATTCCTATTCCTATAAGTCTATTAAATAAAAACTTAAATCTAATACGCCCTGTAAAGTCTTTTCTAAACATTACATATGTTAAAATAACAGTTATTATACCTGCGATAATATTACTAATTAATATATTACATTTAGAAAGAGTCAATAACCAAAATATAAAAATAGTTACTAAACATGTTATAGGATCATAAAATCCATGCATTATTAAATTTACAACTTTATTAAACCAACTAGTATTATTTTCTTTTTCTATATAATCTGCTAATAACTTAGTAACATTTTCAGTATTACTTTTATATTTTTTAGGTTTAAAATTTTTAGATTCTTTAATTAATTCATGTAATTTAGAAAAATCTTTAAGTTCTAGTATATATCCTCTTTTTGAGAACTCACCTACTATTTGTTTTTGATGATCGTTGGTATGTTCTTTATATTTGGCTTCTCTAGCAGCGGCGATAACTATTTTTTTGTTTTTTACACCTTCTAGAATAGAACCTACTCCACCATGAGTAATTAAGATATCACATTCTTTTATTAATTTATTAAATTCATCCATAGGTATTAAATCAAATACTTCCATATAATCTGATTTAAATTTAGTTGAACCTGCTTGAACAATTACTTTATCTTTTATCTTTTTTTCTTTGACTTGCTTTTCAATAGCTTTTAATAATCTTTCAAAACTTTTATCTTGAGTACCAAGTGTAACAAATATCATTAGTAAATCCACCCTCCATAAGTTGCTTTAGGATATAATTTTTTCATATCTTCCCATTGAACAACAAATAAATCAGCAATAGGATAAAGTAATTTACCTGTTATAGTTTTTGTTTCTTTATTAGCGAAAGTTTCTATATAAATAACTTTACTACCAAATATTTTTCCAAGGCAGAACATAGGTCCCGCTGTATGAGTTCCTGTAGTAATAATATAATCAGGTCTATATTTTAAATAAAAGAATAAACTTTTAAAACAATTATATAGTAATTTAAAAGGATAAATAAAAGCCATGTGATCTTTAGTACCATACACTAAAAAGTGAACTCTATTTCCATATTTATCTTTTAACTTTAAATTAGATTTTGTCTTTTCAGTAATTATAGTATAGTCATACTTATCAAATAAACTTTTAAGTTGAAGCATTTCAGCTAGATGACCACCTGTACTAGAAATAAACATTACTTTTCTTTTCATTTTATCACTTCTTTTCTAAGAGTTTTATCCATTGTTGTTCAACAACATCTGTTGTATATTTTTTTATACTCTTCCTACTTTCCCTACCTATTGTTTTTCTAACTTCTCTATCTTTCATTAAATCTTCTATTTTCTTAATCATAGCTTTATAATTACGATTCTTAATTAAATAACCATTTTTACCACTAGTAATAATTTCACGAGCACCTTCAGCTGAAGAAAAGGCTATACAAGGTAATCCATGACTCATAGCTTCAATTAAAACAATTCCAAATGATTCTGTATAAGATGTCATAACATAAACAGAAGCTTTATTTAACATTTTATCAATATAGTTTTTATCTCTAAAACCGTGTAGAGTTACTTGGTCTTCTAAATTGTGATTTTCTATAAATCTTTCTAGTTTTTCTTTTTCTTCTCCATCTCCAATAATATCTAAATGCCAATCTTTATGTTTTTTAGAAATTAGGTAATATATTTTTAATAAATCCATGTACCCTTTTTCACTAGAAAGTCTACCTACAGAAATAATTCTATTTTCTTTTAAAGGTGATAGCTTAGTGGGAATATTATCTAAGGCATTAGGAATAAATACACATTTACATTTTGATTTTCTTAATTGTTTACTATAGAATCTCTTAAGAGATGCAGACACTAGTACTAGATAATCAAGTCTCCAACAAGATTTAGTTATATTCATGGCAAACTTCATATCATCATGATAATGATTATGTTCCCAACCAATCTTAACTATATCATCACTTCCATATTCTCCTAACCATCTATCAAAAATATCTTTAGTAGAAATAATAATATCGGCATCACTATGGACGATGTAATTAATATTTCTTTTTCGTCTTTCTCTTAATTTTCTAAATCCTAAAAAGCCTTCTTTAAAAGCGGTGATAAATTTTTTCTTCTTTAGGGCTGCTTTAAACTCTCTTTGATTTGGTTTGTAATTCGGAATTAAATATTTTATTTTGACGTCTTCAGAAATATCAAAAACAGGTTTCTCATATAACTTGTAAGTTGACACTATTTCTACTTCATAGTTTTTTACAAGCATATTAGCTAAAGTAGCAATAGATTTCTCTATTCCACCATAGCCTAAGTGTAAAGCTAAAATGGCGATTTTTTTCATATATATCACGTCCTTTTTATACCTATATTATACCGAAAAAGATTTACTGATTCTATTAATTATTTGTTATTTTGTCAAGAAATCAAGTTAATTAAGTTAATTTTACAAAAAAAGAGTAAAGTAGACATATACTTTACATCTTTTTACTATTGAAATAATTTAAGTACATCATTAAACGTGATATAAACCATCAGTAACATTAATAAGAATAATCCTACTGTATGAATCATATTTTCTGTTCTGGTATCAACTGGACTACCTTTTATTTTTTCAATTACAATAAATAAAATATGTCCACCATCAAAAGCTGGTAATGGAAGTAAATTTATAAATCCAACGTTAATACTTAAGAATGCAACTAAATATAAAATATTAGCTAAACCTGTTTTACTTTGTTCTCCTACTATAGAGTAAATTCCTACTGGTCCACTTAATTTATTAACTTTAATACCTCCAGTAAATAAATAACCAACAGTTATAGCCATTTGTTTAAATAGAGCTTTAGTCTTATTATAAGTATATTTAACAGCTGGAATAAAGCCATATTGTTTTGATGAATCCATATCTATACCAAAACGATATTTTTCTTTTCCTTTGTCAATTACTTTTTTTGGTTTAATACTTAACTTTTTAGTTTCACCATATCCTCTATCTACAGTTACTTTAACAGGAGCTCCTTCTTCACCAATAGCAAAATATAGAGAAACATCATCAATAGTAGTAACATCTTTACCATTTACTTTTAGAATTTTATCTCCTTTTTGTAAGCCAGCTTGAGCTGCAGCTGAACCTTTTGTAACATGAGAAACAATTGGATCTAAGTTAGTAGCACCAGCAAATAACCCTATTAAGAATAATAATAGAATAGCAAAAATAAAGTTAAAACCTGCTCCAAAGAACATTACCAAAAATCTTTGCCAAGCTTTTTTAGCATATAATTTTCTAGATTTAGGAATTTTCTTATCATCATCAACTTCTTCCCCAGCAAGTTGTACAAAACCACCTATAGGAATAGCTCTAATACAATATTCTGTTTCTTTACCTTTTTTAGAAAATATTTTAGGTCCCATTCCAAGTGAAAATTCATAAACATAAACATCAGTTAACTTAGCAAAAATAAAGTGTCCTGTTTCATGAACTAAAATAATAGTTCCTAGAATTAAAATAAATAACAATAAAGTAAATATCATATTTCCTCCTATAACCAGTCAAATAATACAAAAGCTAAAACAACAAAAATTATACTATCTAATCTATCAAGAATTCCTCCATGTCCAGGAATTAAATTAGAGAAATCTTTTTGATTATAATATCTCTTAATGGCTGAAAATACTAAATCTCCAAATTGACCAAAGAAAGATAGTACCATAGTAATTAATATTAATGTACTTATAGAAAGAGAACTATTAATTGCAACATGATAATAAGTAGAAGCAATAATGGTTGCCATTAAAGTTCCACCAATCATTCCCTCAACAGTCTTCTTAGGGGATATTTTTTCAATTAATTTATGTTTACCTATTAACAATCCTGTAAAATAAGCAAATGTATCAGTCATAATTGTAATTAAAAATAAATATATAATCTTTTCTAAACTAAAATTTCTAACGGTCATAAGTAGATTGAAACTCATTCCAATAAATAAGGTTGAACCTACTAAAAATAAGGCATCATTAATATTATATCGTTTATTATCATTGATTATAACCAGTGGTATTAAAAAGATAAATATTATAAAAGCCATCGCTTTGTAATCAACATTTGCGACAAAATCCATAGAATTAATATTGTTTAAGCAAAAAAACAATACCATTAAATAAGCGAAAAACTTCATCACAGGAGGAAATGGTTTCTTTACTTCTCTCATATGAAGTAGTTCATATAATCCAAGTACTGCAAGTACTGCTACAAAAGCAGCAAACACTCCTCCACCTATTAATAAAACTGGTACAAATATAGCAATCATTAGAATTGCACTTAAAATTCTAGTCTGCATAACTATTACCTCCATACTATTACATACTATAATAAGTATAATACTAAATTGTTTTCTAGTAAAGAACAGAATTAAATTTTAACAAAAAAAATACAGATATATATCTGTATTAAAATTTATCGATATCAATTTTTACATAACGATTGTCTTGAAGTGAAGAACTAGCTTGTACTAAAGTTCTAAGAGCATTCGCAGTACGTCCACTTTTACCAATTACTCTTCCCATATCATCTTCACTAACTAATACTTGTATTAACATAGTATCATCATCAGTTTCGAATTCTTTAACACTTACAGATTCTTCATCTTTAACTAAACTTTTAACAATCTTTTCTGTTAGGCTTACTAAATCCATATTACTTATCCTTTTTAACTTTGCTATCGGCAAATTTTTTCATTATTCCTTCTTTTGAGAATAAATTACGAACTGTATCAGATGGAATAGCACCAGTATTTAACCATTTCATTGCTTTTTCTTCATCAATTTTAACTTGATTATCATTAGCAATTGGGTTATATGTACCAATTAACTCTAAATATTTACCATCTCTTGGACGTCTACTGTCAGTTGCAACGATACGATAATTTGGACGTTTCTTTGCACCCATTCTCATTAATCTAATTTTTACTGCCATTATAATCATTCCTTTCTTTCAATTTCGTTACTAATTATACAAGAAAAAAAAGGTGCTGTCAACCTTTTTTTGATAACATCTTATTTTATGATTTCATCTACGGGTTCAATAAAGTCTTCTTTTACTTCTTCTTCGATTTGTTCTTCTACAGAAGTAGGGTTTTCTTCGACTATTTCATCCCAAGGGTCTTCATTTTCATCAATGGCAATTTTAACTTTAGTATCACCTACTAATTCAATACCAAGTTCTTTTTCTATTGTATAATTAATATTACCATTTTCAATATTTACTTTCGTACAAGCTGGTTGTTTTAAACTTCTAACAATTATATCTTCGTTTTCACTATCTCCTTCTTCTCTTTTTCGAACTTTTACTACTTCTTGATATGTGTTAGTTTCACGAATTACATCTGTTTTTGTATCGTTATCGTAAGAATACCAAATATTTATATCATAATTTCCATTAATAACAATAGAATCTTTTTTCTTCTCACCACTAAAGGTATGATTTATAACCCAACAACCTAAAATGGTACTAGCTTCATTAGGTGGGGTTACTTTGTGATTAGAAGTAAATACTTTTTTACCTTTGCCAATAACAGCTTTAGTTACAATTTCTTTATAATTTGCCAAAATAATTCCTCCTCTAATCTAATGTATGCAAAAGATAAAAAAACTGTACTTTAAATTATGATATAACTACATATTAAAAGAGATACTCAGTGAACTGAACCCCAAAAGTTGGACAGTTTAATTATTCAAGGATTGTAGCCTGTAATTTACAGGAGACAGTCCTTTTAATTTTACTTTAATTCTATCATAATTATAATATTGAATATAGTCATCTATTGCTTTTATTAAATCATCTAATGTCTTATATTTATCTTCTTGTTCATAAAACATTTCTGTTTTTAAAATACCAAAGAAATTTTCCATCATTCCATTATCCATACTATTTCCTTTTCTGGACATACTTTGTTTTATTCCTTTGTTCTTTAATCTTTGTTGATATGAGCTATGTTGATATTGCCATCCTTGATCTGAATGAAATATTAATCCTTCTAAATCTTTATCTTTAAAACCTTTATCTAACATGTCTTTTATTTGTTCTAAATTTGGTGATTTTGAAATATTATATGAAATTACTTCACCGTTAAATCCATCAAGTATAGGAGATAAATAACATTTTTCTCCTCTTAAATTAAATTCTGTTACATCTGTATACCATTTTTCATTTGGTTTATCTGCATAAAACTCTCTTTTAATAAGATTATTAG
>CANRDQ010000050.1 GCA_947629395.1 uncultured Bacilli bacterium | reverse complement strand
TTAACATTTCTTATTTTCATAATAATCCTCTCCTCTTAATAATTTATTCAATATAAAAAGCTATACAAGTAGTACCTGTATAGCATAATAATCTTTATTTATAAGCTAGATACAAGCACTACAAATAGCACTTGTACCTACAACGTTTTAATGTCGTATTAACAAGTGCAGACTATTATGATGTAAATGATTAAAATTAAAAATTCTTGTAAACATAATAATCTCTCCCTTTCAAAAACTAGCTAAATTATAACATAAAAACATATTTTAAGCAAATTTTACTATTTACATTTAGTTAAACATTTAGTAAAAGCTCTATCAAATTCATTAGAATTACAGCCTATTTTCTTTAGAATTTCTAAATTATGAAGACTAACTTTTTCTTTATCAAAGATGTCCATCTTTTTATTATATTCATCAAAGTCTAGGCTATTAAAATAGACAGCGGCAATTATACCATAGGTATATTCAAGATCATGATTATAGTTTTCTAAAAAGTTAGCATTATTACCATAAACATTTTCCATCATTCTATTTGCGGCTACTCTACCTCTTAATAATTCATAAGTCCTAAGACTACGTAATTCTTCTTCTGGATAACCAATTTTTCCTAAAAAATCATACATCATTAAAGTATAAGTAGATGATTTCATTTCTCCATATTGACTTCTAAGACGATAATCAAAGAATTCTTCAGGACTAGCATTTTTTCTTAAATCAAGTAATTCTACTTCATGTCCAAACTCATGAGCAATTGTTCCTAATCTTTCTAAATCATTATTAGCTACTCCAATTACAACAGAGTCATCTATAATACCATGATTAAAGTTAGCACCATTAAAGCCTCCACCGTAGTTAGCAATACGTCTTATATTATGATCTAATAAAAATAATCTACCATCTTCTTTCATTTCTGTAAAAAGATTTTTATGTTGTGGAGCAATTTCAGACATAAAGTCATTAACAATATTTTCCATATCACTACTACTAATATGTCTTTCTGGTAAATCAATAATACGTCTATCTATATAGTCTTGTCTGTAATTTCCTTTTGGTAAAACTAAAGATGATGTTAAATCTTTATAATAACCATTTAATAAAGTAGCAGTATCAGTCAAAATTGGATTTGATAAGAATAACTCACCACGAGTTTTGATTCTTTCTTCTTTAATTAAATCATTCTTTTTACTATTAAGTTCACCTACTAAATGAATAGCCATTTCTTCATCATGTTTAACAAAATCAGCTATAGTAAAAACATCTTTACCTGTAATCGCATCATATACTTCATTTAAAGAATATACACGCATAAACTTCTCTAAAACATCTTCTTTAGATGCACTATATAAATCTTCTTTAGCACTTTCTATTTTTGCCTTTAATTTTAATAAATTTTCATCTATATTCATATAACATTCTCCTCTTTCATTGTTGTAGTAATTGTAGTTTATAAAACCATCTAAATTTAATTTTCTATAGTGATAGAATCTTTGTCTTTAATAAGATTAGTCTGATAAAAACTATTTAAAGCTTTGTACATATAATCTAAATCTTTAGAACCAATAAGTTCATTAGCAGAATGCATAGCTAATTGTGGAAGTCCAATATCCACAGAGTCTATACTAACATGGCTTTGACTTATACCACCAAGAGTAGCACCACATCTCATATCAGCTCGACAAGCAAAATCTTGAACTGGTACCTTATCTTTAGCACATATTTCTTTAAAAATAGAAGAAGTAAGAGCATCAGTAGTGTAATTTATATGATGTTTAATAACAACTCCTTTATTTAAGTAAACTTTGTTAGTTGGATCACTCTTAGAAGCAGCATTCGGATGAATCGCATGAGCGTTATCAGCACTAATAATAAAGCTATTAGAAATAGTTGCTAAAGAATCTATTCCTTGACTTTGACAAATTTTAGTTAATATATCCATTAAGAAAGTAGAATCAGCTCCTTGGGCAGTTAAACTACCTATTTCTTCATTATTAAAAGCACAGAAAATATTAAATCTATTTTTATTATTTGACTTAATAAAAGCACATAAAGCTGGGAAAAGACTTCCTAAATCATCAAGTCTTGGTGATAAAATAAAATCATCTTCATTACCAACATACTTAGCTTTATCTCTATTATATAAATACAAATCATAATCACATACTTTATCAAATTTTTCATGATGATTATTTAAATGATTAATAATAATATCATCTAAAGAACTATTTTCATCAAGAGACATAATTGGCAACATATCTACTTGCGGATTTAATGAACACTTCTCATTAACTTCCCTATTTATATGAATAGCTTGACTTGGAATTATTAATAAATCTTTATCTATATTAACTATTTGTTTTTTATAAGTTTTATTATCTTTAATGATAACTCTACCTGCGACAGACAAAGGTCTATCAAGCCAAGTATAATTAATCATTCCCCCATAGCCATCAACATTAAGTTTTAAATAGCCATTTTCTTTAATTTCTGGTTGTGGTTTAATCGCAAAACTAGGTGAATCAGTATGAGCTGCGACAATATTGAATCCAGCATTATCTAATAAATCAATCATTTTGAAGGCAATAATAGAAGAATCGTTTCTAACTACATAATACTTACCATCACTATCTAAATTATTCCATACTTCTGTTTCAGAAAGTTCAACAAACCCCTCTTTATTAAGTATTTCTTTTAGATTACTTATACAACAAAAAGCATTAGGTGTTTTGTTGATAAAATCTATAAACTTATTATTCATTTCATTCATATTATCTTCTCCTTATTTGTTATTGTATCATTTTTCATCTTAAAAATATAGAATTTATTTATAATATGTTATAATAAATTTATATTAAGAAATGAGGGATTATATATGTATTTTTATGATTTAATAAAGGATTTAGCTAAAGATAAGAAAACTATTATTTATTTTGATATGGATGGGGTTATTGCTTCTTATAATTTTGGGCATCCCCTTAATTTTAAAACAAAAAGGCCTCTTACTACTAATATTAATGTTATTAAAAAAGTAAGTGAACTTCCTAATGTGGAACTTCATATTTTATCAGTTTGTGTACATCATGATCAAATTAATGATAAAAATAATTGGTTAGATAAATATGCTCCTTTCTTTAAGAAAGAAAATAGACATATTTTAGCTAGAGATGATGTGTTAAATTCTACAGCTAAGAGTTTAAAAGTTAATTATTTAAACTCTATAGAAAAAACTAATCAAACTATTATGGTTGATGATGATAATGAAGTTTTAAGGGCTTTAAGAGATAATACTGAAGATATTATTCTACTTCAAGATTCTGAATTAATAGATTAAAGGAGATTCATAAAAGAATCTCCTTTTTATTATTCATTATATTAATTATGGTTCTATTCTATTTGGTCCTCTAAAGATAAACATAGTTTCTTTTAAGGAATTAGTACCAAGTAAAAGCATTGTTAATCTATCTATACCAAGACCAAATCCTCCATGTGGTGGACATCCATATTTAAAGAATTCAAGATAAAATTTAATATCATCATTTAAACCTTTTTCTAAAGCTTGTTCTTTTAATATTTCATAACGATGCTCTCTTTGTGCCCCAGTTGTAATTTCACAACCTTTCCAAATAAGGTCATAACCTTGTGGTATACCATCTTTTCTCATATGATAAAAAGCTCTTTTTTTAGCACTATAATCAGTAACGAATACAAAATCATGGCCGTATTTTTCTTTAATATACTTACTAGCTAATTTTTCACTTTCAGCATTCATATCTCCAACATCTTCAAAATCCATCTTAAAGTTATATTCTTTTTCTAACTCTTTATATAAATCTTCTAATTTAATTCTTGGGAATGGTTTAGTAGGTACTTCTATATCAACATTAAATAATTTCTTTATTTCATCTTGATATTTTTCTTTAACAGCACTAATTCCAGCGATAAGTAAATCCTCTTCAAAATCCATAACATCTTCATAAGAATTTATATAACTAAATTCAAGATCGAAAGAAGTAAATTCTGTAGAATGTCTATAAGAATTAGAATTCTCCGCTCTAAAAGCTGGTGCTATTTCAAAAACTTTTTCAAAACCACTAGCTAAAGCCATTTGTTTATAAAATTGAGGACTTTGAGCTAAATAAGCTTTTCTATCAAAATAATTAACTTCAAAAACTTCTGATCCAGATTCACTAGCTGCACCAATCAACTTTGGAGTATGAATTTCTATAAAATTATTATTAATAACAAACTCTCTCATAGCATTAACAAGACATGTTTGAACTTTAAACATAAGTAAATTCTTATCACTTCTTAAATCAAGAAATCTATAATTTAATCTTGTATCAATAGAAGCTGAATCACTATCTTTATAGTTTAATGGTAATTCTTCTAAACATTTACTAGTAACTTCTATTTCTGTAGGTATTAACTCCATACCATTTAATTTTACTTTTGGACTTTCTAGTAATTTTCCTTTTACTTTGATAGTACTTTCACATGCTAAATTTGAAACTATTTCATTTAATTTAGCATTTTCTTCATTCTTTTCAATAGTTACTTGTAATTGTCCTGTTGTATCTCTAACGATTAAAAATTGCACATATTGTAAATCTCTTACATTATGAACAAACCCCTCAATACATATTTCTTGTTCAAAATATTCTTTTAAATCCTTAAAATATAATTTTTTCATAACTTCCTCCTAAAAAATAAAAAACAGTTATACTCCCTAAAGGGACGAATAACTGTTAAATCCGCGATACCACCCAATTTATTATATATCATATATAATCACTCTTATGAGATAACGGCTCATTTACCGACTTACTCTACTAATTTCAAATAAGTAGCTCCTAGGTGTCTTTCATTTCTAATTTATATTATCTTTCACCAAACGATAACTCTCTTAAATAAATTATAAAATTACTCTTCCTAATCATTGCTGATGAGTAAATAATATCATACTTTAAAAAATTTTTCAACTTAGACTATCTTCATTTTTCAAATATTCTTCTATAGCTAAAATCATATCAGGAGATATACTTCTATTACCTTCATTATTAGGCATATTTTCTTTTATTTTAGTTATTACTTCATCTAATTTAAATTCTTCTATTTTAAAATTATTATTTAATTCATGTTCTGTATAAACAACCTTTGAAATATTTGGTTTTTGATTAGTTTTAACTACATAATAATATATTTCTGATTTTCTATTTATACCTTTTTGAGGATAATCCTTATTCAAAAAAGAAGCTTTCATAAATGGTTCTTTAATATCATCATCATTTATTTCTATTCCTACTTCTTCACTAACTTCTCTTTTTAAGCATTCCTTAAAACTTTCGTTTTTCTCTAGATGTCCTCCTGGAAAATGAAAAAGTCCATTCTCATTAGCAATTAGTATTTTATTATCTATTATAATTAAGGCTTTAATTCTAATAACTACTTCCGTGATATTTGTTTCTTTTAAATTGTCTTCATTATGAATTATTTCTTTCATTTTATACCTCTTTATAATATATTTCTTAATAATTAATTATGATACTTTATTAATTTTATTTTCGGAAATTACTTCTATAATATTACAGATAAATTTTATAATTAGTTTTCGTCTTTCACTTCTAGTGTTTTTCTTCATAGCGTAATGAGGAATATTACACATAACAAGTACAATTAAATTTTTATCAAAGTCTAAACCAAACATTGGCCCTGTAAAACCAGAATATGTAATGGCATTATCACTTAAGTTTTCTAGAATTTTACTTAAGTTCTTTCGACAACGACAACTCATATGATTATATTCATTAGAAGAATCATTATCATCTTTTTGTAACATAATCTTAATTGTTTCTTTTTTTAATAAGGTACAGTCTAAAAAAGATTTTAAAAACTTAAGTATATCCTCACCTGTTGAAAATAATCCAGCATGTCCTACAAAAAGTCCTACTTCTCTAGCACGTCTAGCTTTCATATCATGAGCAAAACCAGGTTTAAAGTATTCTTTTTTATATTCGTAATTACAAGGTGCACATTTTTCTTCATCAGGAGTAAAAGTTGTATGTTTTAGTCCTAATCTTTTTGATATTTTCTCTTCTACTAAATCTTTAAATGACATCTTATAAATCTTCTCTAATATAAAAGATAATATCATATAATGAGCATCAACATACTTAGCTTTCTTACTAACGACATGGGCTGAAAAAAGTATTTTTTCAAAATCCTCTCTATCTTTAGCATCCCCTAAATAACCATCAGTATAAACTTCTAAAGTATGACCTAAAAGTTCATAAACAGTAACATCTTTTAAGTTACTAAATCTATCATCAATAGAAAATATAGTTTGATTTAAATCAAGAAGATTTTCTTCATAAGCCATATATACTAATGTAGCTGTAAACATTTTTGTAATTGAAGCCATATCATATAAAGTATCTCTACTAGTTTTTACTTTATTAGGATAAATACTTTTATCGCCAATAATATACTCACTATTTTTACCATTATCAAATATTTCTACTACATAACCTAAACCATTAATATCTGGATATTTATCCCTAAACAATTCTTCTAACTTCATTATTAATCTACTCTCTTTTCTTCTTTATTATTTTATCATGTATACTTTTAGATGTAAATTAATGAAAGAAAAAAATCATTAATTTATGATAGAATATTTTTTATT
>CANRDQ010000049.1 GCA_947629395.1 uncultured Bacilli bacterium | reverse complement strand
CCCAATCCAGTATAGAACCGAATTGGGATTCTTATAAATTCTCTTTTTGTGTCTACTTTTTATTGACTAGTTCAATAGATTGGGTCTATTATTCTTTTGTTAATTCTGCAAGAGCACTTTTAAATTGAATATCATTATTTCTAATTGGATTCTTTTTATATTCTTCTGTTTCTTCTATTATTAAATCTGGTTCAACCCCTTTTTCATTAACCCAATTACCTTTTGGTGTTAACCATTTTTCAGCAGTATATTTAAGACTAGCTCCACTTGATAATTCATAAGTTTTTTGAACTGTTCCTTTTCCATAAGTATTAACACCAATACTTATGGAATTTTTATATGATTCATTAAAAGCCGCAACTAAAAGTTCAGCAGCACTAGCACTAGCTCCATTACATAATACTGCGACTTTATAATCTCTACTTTCTTTAGTTTTATCTTTATAGGCTGTTTTCTTACCTTTTTCATCGATTTGATAAATTACTTTACCTTTTTCTAGGAAAATCGATAAAACCTTTGCTACTTGATTTAAATGTCCTCCTAAGTTATCTCTGACATCTATAATTAAAGAATCTATCTTTTTATCTTCTACATTTTCTAATTCTTTTCTAAATTGTTTATAAGTATTAGCCGCAAAAGTATCTATTTTTATATAACCTATATTATGTTCATCATATTTTATTACATCAGAGGTAACAGATGTTATCTCTATATCAGCACGAACTATAGTTACTTTTACTTTTTCATTTCCTCTTAATAGAGTAACTTTTAATTTAGTACCTGCTTCTCCTTTTATCAAATTAGTAATTTCTGTTAATGTCTTCTTTTCAACATTAGTACCATCAATTTCTATTATTTGATCTTTAAGTTTAACTCCTGCTTCTTTAGCAGTAGAATCTTCAGTTAAGCCTTCAACAATGGCTTTACCATCTCTCATAGATATAGTAGCACCTATACCAATGTATTTACCATCAATTGTTTCATTAAAAGTAATAGTACTATCTTCATCCATAAACATTGAATAAGGATCATCTAAATAATCAACTAATCCTTTAATACCTGAATCTACTAATTCTTTTTTATTTAATTTTCCATAATAATTATCAACAATATTATTATAAGTATCAATAAACTCTTCGAGTTCTACTGGTACTTTTGTAGTGATAGTCCTATCTTTAGTGAAAGAAATAACATTACCAATAATAAATCCAAATAAAATAGCAATTAAGACAATAACTACTACTTCAAAGGTTGAAAAATATTCATTATCATCAATCATATTTTCTGTCTGTACTTTCTTTGGTTTATCTTTTTTTGGCTTTTTCTTAAATATAGCCATATTATCACCTTCTCCTGCATCAGACTATACTATTATCATATCACAATCAAATAAAAAAAAGAATTATTAAATAAAATTATCTCAATAATTCTTTTTCAAGACTATTTAAAACTTTTATATAGGTTGTAACATATTTGTGCTTTATTCTATCAAAGTCTTTTTCAGTGGGATTTGGTAATCTATTTAAGTTCATATTATTTAATAAATCTGAAATTTTTACTTTTTTGGCAATAAGACAATTACTCTCTATTAAATTATTAATATATTCATCATAGGATTCTTCTTTTCTAGTTAATAAGTTTATAGCTTCTAAAATGTTTTCATTATAATTTAAAGTTCTTAAATCTTCTATAGTAACTTCTGTATCCTCTATTATATCGTGAAGTAATGCCGTAACTATTTCATCTTCATTTTTAAAATAAGCCGCAACGGTATTAAGATGATTAAGATAAGGTTCTCCTGCTTTATCAACTCGTTTTTCAAAAACTTTATCAATAATAGTTTTAGTTCTATTAAGGACATCCATCGTTAATAATTGTTCTATTTCTTCTTTAGTAAAATAATTATTCATATCATTACCTCCACAGTTTTATTATAACACAACCAAATTAGGAAACTTAAATTTTTATTTTCCTTTTACTTATAAAAAAAATCAACCATTAGGTTGATTGTATATAATTAATGTTCTAAATGAACATATATATCTATGGCGCCTCAACTAGGACTTGAACCTAGGACCCCTTGATTAACAGTCAAGTGCTCTAACCAACTGAGCTATTGAGGCAGATAATCATCAAATAATTGATGATTATTAACTTAATTTTGCTTTTATTTCATCTTCATTAGTAATATATTCAGTAACTTCTTTATCTTTAATTTTCATTAAAGTAATACCTTTTACCTTAATTTCTGAAGAATCTTTTGGATTAGTATTTTCCTCTTCACCAACATATTTACTATTTAAACCTTCTTTAGTATCTACATAATAAATTGGAGTATGAGATTCTTTTTCTTTATAAGTACTTAATACCTCAGTATAAGTATAATCTTTAGTAGTATTATAGAATAATACATAATACTCTTTATCAGCTTGTTCAAAAGTTGAACCTGCTAAAATCTTATCATGCTGAATAGTAGCTTCTCCTACAGTTTTCTTAAAATCACTATCACTACCATGTTTTGTAATATAAACAGTTAATAAATAGACAGCACCGAAAATAACAGCAACTATAATTAAATATTTAATTACTTTGTATGCTTCAAAATCACTAGAAGTATGTAATTTTATTTTATCAGAACCTTTTTTGATTTTGATATCTTTCTTTTTAGCTGGTTTATTTTCTTTCTTTACTGTTTTTACTTCTTTTTTAGTTTGGTCTTTTTTTACATTTTTATTACTTTTTTTCTTATTTGCCATAAAAATCACCTAAACTAATTTTATCACAATTAATTGAATTTGCAAAGAAAATGTAGGAATTTCAATATTTTAACTTATTATTTCATAGTTGGTATGGCACTTATAGACTGTGCTACTTCTACTAATTCATCTTGGCTCATGGCTTCACTAACTAAATAATAATCAATTCCATTACTAGACCAAGTTAATGATTCATCAGTCATAACACCATAAGAATCCATTAAACGATATGGTTCTCCATAAGTAGGTATAACTGTAAAATCTTCTTCTTTATTAGCTGTTTCTTCTACTAATAAAAATGATTTATCACCTTCAAAAGTCATTATTACTCTTTCACCATTATCTTTTTTAACTTTTTCTTCATTAGTGAGTTTGGTACCATCTGGTAATACTAATGGATAAATAGTATCTTCTAACTTACTAGTTTCTTCTGTTTCTTCTACAGTCTTAGCACTTTCCATAGCACTATTAAGTTCAAAATAATCTTTTTTAAAGGTTGGTGAATAATCAATTTTATTAAATTTCATGGTAATTTGTGAAATATTATTTTTATCCATTACTTGAATTTTCTTAATTTTTAATTTTTTATCTAAATTAATTCTTTGTTTTACTAATTTTTCATTATTAGGATAATCTACTTTTGTTTCTATGATATAACCATTTTTTGTTTCTTTAAATTTTCTTTTGGAATCATTTTTTATATCCTTAACTATTGATTCTAATAAATAAACTTGAGAATTATCATAAGGCCAATCACTTTGGAATTTATAACTTTTATTTAAAGCAGGAGTTAAAACATAAACACCTTCACTATTTTTTAAAATTATTTGTTCATGATCATTAGCTGTATTAGTTAAACTAACTTTATAGTTATCTTCTTTTTTATATGAAACTTCTACTTTATAGTTATAAACATCATCATTATTGACTATTTCTAAATCTCCTTTAACATAATAAGCTTTAGCTTTCTTTTGTTTACTTTCTAGATCTTTTACTACATCTTTTTCGCCGTATTTACCACATCCTGTTACAAAAAGGCAAGAGAACAATATTAGAAATAAAGATAAAACTTTTAAATATTTACTTTTCATAAATACCTCCATTTACTTTTCATTTAAGTATATGGTTAAAATTCTTTAGTATTACAAATAAAAAATAGAGTAATTTCTTACTCTATTTTTCAGTAATTCTAACTTTTATCTTTTTAGTCTTAGAAGTAAAGGATAATCTAACATCACTACCTTTTACTTTAACAGGTATTTCATGTTCACCTGGACCATAATCATCTAAGTCGATATAAGCTTTTATAGTAGATACATCTAAACTATTGACAATATCGGCACTTCCTCGTACTACTACTGAAACTGTACTGTCATTAGCCGATAAAGCCTGAACTTTATATTTATCGCTTAAGTTTTCAGTAGAAACACTAACATTATCAAATTCTTTAGTAATTCCATTATCTACTACAACTTTAATCTTAATAGTATTTTGACTTAAATCAGTAATTCCAGTTGGTTTCTTAAGTGTTACATTAAATTCTTTATCAGCTTCTAATCCCTTAACATCAATACTTACTGGTAAATATTCAATATTATTTACTACAGCTTCTTCTCCATATACAGTAATAGAGTTAATACTTGGTGTAATTGATTTGATAGCTTTACCAAAGGCAAGTGTTCCTTTTGGTTCTACTTTAACTGGAATCTCTTTTGAAGGTGATGTAATAGTTATATTAGCATCTACTGATTTAGGTACTATTTCTACATCGATTACATTACCATCAGTATCGTATGCGACTAATGGAACATCTTTTAGAATCATTTCTCCAGCTTTTGGATTAACAAATTCATCTACATCAACTAGAGCTCTTACGGAAGCAACTTTCTTAAGCTTGTAAGCAGCACCTTTAATAATTACATCATCACGATCTAGTTCAACATTTTTAATATATAACTTACTATCTAGATTATCTTTATGTAAGATATCATAAGTGATTGCTCTTGTCTCAGATGTTTTTTCATAAATTGTAACTGTAACAGTTGAAGGATCTAATCTATAATCTAGTGATTTTAAACGTTGTGAATATTTTAAAGTTACTTTATGATTACCTGGTTTTAATCCTGTTAAATCAACAGTTACACCTTTAGAAGGAGCTTGTTTTGCTAAGAAAATATGACGTTTTTGTCCTACTAAAGTTATATCAACAGTTTTTGGTAAACCTTCAACTACATATAATTCTTCATTATATACAGCTGATACTGGTTGTTTGTATAATACTTCTGCATATTGGTCAATCATTACATTGGATTCTTTATCAACTAAGTAAAATACTGCAAAGGCTAAAACTAGTGAAATAACAATCAAGGTTGATTTTTGATTGAAAAATCTCTCTATACTTTTACTATTATTTTTAAATATTCCTGTAATTTTTAATATTACCTTAGTTATTGGAGTAATTAACCACTTATCGAAAAATGATCCTATATGACGAATGACTCTACCTATTTTCTTAATTATTTTCTTCATATATCTCATCCTCATCTAATTCATCATCAAAGTTTGTATCTTGTTTTGGTCTTAATTCATCAATTAACATGATTCTAACATCATCAAGTGATAAATTATAGAACATTTCTCCTTTTAGAGCTACTGAAAGTCTTCCAGTTTCTTCAGATACTATTAAGACTAAAGCATCTGTTTCTTCGGAAATTCCAAGTCCTGCTCTATGTCTAGTACCAAGATGACGATTTATTTTCGTACTACTACTAGTTGGGAAAACTACTCCTGCACAAGTGATTCTATCTCCTTGAATAATTACTCCACCATCATGAAGAGGATTTCCTTCATAAAATATAGCTACAAGTAAATCACTTGTTAAGTCTGCATAAACTTTTTTAGCTTTATCTATATAATTAGCTAAACTAATATCACGTTCAATAACCATAAGAGCTCCGATTTTTTCTTTACTCATATAGTCCATAGCTTGAATAATTTCATAAACTACGTGTTCTCTTTCATCAACAGTTAAAACTTTATGTCTTCCTAAAAGTTGATTTCGACCTAATTGCTCTAACATTGTTCTTATCTCTGGTTGGAAAATTATGATTAAAGCAAGTGGTCCCCACATGATTACATATTCAAGTAATACTCCTACTACTGTTAAGCCACACCAATCACTTATTACTTTGAGTGCGATAACTAAAGCAACTCCTTTAAATAATAATGATAGTTTGACATTGTTTTTTATATTTTTTAATATTACATAAAATATAAACCATACTAAGGAAATATCTACTAAATTTCTGATAATTGTTATTACATCTGTAATGGTTATATTCATTTTATCTACATCCTTTCAAAAGCCTTTTCTAGTATAACGTAAATGCTATAAATAGTAAAGAATCTATTTTTTTATTGTTGTATATTTGAATCTATTGTTTGTGGTACACTTGGTGTTTGAATAATTTCATCTGACATTGGTGTTGTATTAAAATCTGTAGCTACTGGCTGTGGCGCAGCTGAAGTGGTTACAGGGTTGTCAAGTATTGTGTCATCAATTATAGAATCATCGGCATCATATTCTCCTAATGTTGAAGGTGTTGCACTCATCATAGAATCTGCGACAGGTGCTGTGGATACTGGTTGAGGCATTTGTGGCATATCCATAATGTTGGGATTTTCAGTTGTTGTAGCCTGTACACTAGGAATAGAAACTACTTCATTATTTTCTACTGGGGTGTTAACTTCTTGTGGCATTGAAGTTGTCTCTGTAGTTTGTGCTACCTCTTCTGCTGGAGAGGAGACTGCATTAGTATTTTCAGTTAAGGCCTGTTGACTCATAACTTCCTCTGGTGTAAATAATGTTTCAATTTGTTGTGAATCATCAGTAGCGGCGCTGGTTGGTGTTGGTGCTACAGGTGTAGGTATAGCCTCAGGTGTTGCTACTGGTACATTTTCTCTTACTTCACTAGTAGGATTAACAGGGGTTGGTGCAGCTGGCTGTGTTTGTACAGGTTGAGCTGGTAAAGGTTGAGTTGGTGTAGTATTAACCATA
>CANRDQ010000048.1 GCA_947629395.1 uncultured Bacilli bacterium | reverse complement strand
TTAAACTGGAATTTACTGTAAGACTAAATTCTATACAAATACACTGAAAGTGGAATTTAACTTTTCACTTTACGAAAACATTAAATTTAATTTTAATGTTTTCTTTTTGTCGAAAATGCTGGAAAAAATTCAAATTAATGTTATAATGAATATAATGGTGGGTTGTAAGTGTGTGCATATAGAAAAATAAGGAGTGTGAATAATATGCTAAAATCAAAAGTAGGATATAGTATGGATGCCAATAGTATGACTAGCGGAACTGTTACTGCTAAACTTGCATGTAGAGGAATGAAAAACAATAAAATTGGATTCCTTTATACCTCTGTTTTATCAAATATAAAAGAAGTTGTTAAAGGGGTAAAATCCGTAACTGATATGCCTATAATTGGATGTACTAGTAGTGGAGCTATTATTGTTCCTGAAGGAATTGTTGCATCTCCTCATGGTTTTTCAGGAATGATGGCTTTAGATGATAAAGATTTAATGGTCGGTGTTGCTTGTCACGAAGCAGGACGTGATGCTAGAAAAATTGGAAGAAAAGTTGCAATAGAAGCAGTAAAAAATGCCGGTACTACTAAAGCCCCAGATTATTTTTATATGATTGCTAGTCCTAAAGAAGAAGAAGATTACCTAATGGGAATTCAAGATGTAATCGGACGTGTTCCTATGTTTGGAGGAAGTGCCGCAGATGATACTGTAGAAGGAAAATGGAAAATAATTTGTAATGATAAAGTTTTTTCAGACGGAGTTGCCGTAGCTTTCTTTTATACTGATAATGATATTGAAACTGTATATACAGGAGCTTATAACGAAACTAAAAAACGTGGAATTATTACTAAAGTAGAAAATAATAGAACTTTAGTAAAAATAGATGGAGAATTATCTTTAAAAGTTTATGGTGATTGGATTAAAAAAGATCCTAAAAATTTACGTGGTACAAATTTATTAATTTCATCTATTAGAAAACCACTTGGTATTAAAGATGTGGCTGGTAATATTACCGCTGTACGTCATCCTATGATTGGTAATTCTGATAATACTATGAATATAGGAAGTCATCTTGCAGAAGGAACTTGTGTAACGTTATTAGAAAGTACAACAGATGAATTAATTGATGGAGTAGGAGAAACTGTAAAAGACTTAAAGAAAAAAATGCTTAGTGATGCCGGTGCGTATGTACTTGTACATAGTGGTGCCAGAAAACTTGCTATAGGAAAACGTTTAGCAGAAGTACATAAACAGTTAATCAAAGCTACTAATGGAGTACCATTCATCGTAATGTTTACATTTGGTGAATATGGATATCATGAAAATAGTGCTAATACCTGTGGTGGATTAATGTTATCATTCACAGGATTCGGAAGAGAGTAAAATAAAAAGTAGGTTGTTGAACTGAACCCCGTTTCTATGTCCAAGAAACGGGGCTCATATCATGTTAACCTACTTTTTTTGTGCTATTTTTTCTACTTCAGGATATTCTTTATTCTTTGTATCTACAATAGCTTTTTTAATAACTAATTTATTTTTTAGAGTTCCTTGTTGAGGATCAACAACACTTTCATTATCTTCTATATCCTTGATAATATCCCAACCATCAATGATTTTACCAAAAGCAGCATAATCTCCATTTAAATAATCAGCATCATCAAGTACGATAAAGAATTGACTTCCTGCAGAATCTTCATCTTGACTTCTTGCCATAGATATCATCTTTTGTTCATGTTTTAAATCATTTTGATTATATCCATTATTAGAAAATTCTCCTTTAATTGTATAATCAGGACCACCTGTTCCTGTACCAGTAGGATCTCCTCCTTGAAGAACAAAACCAGGAACTAAACGGTGAAAAGTATTATTGTCATAAAAACCAGACCTTACTAAAGAAATAAAATTGTTAACAGTATTTTCAGCTTTATCTGGATATAACTCCATAACAATTGCCCCATAATTTTCAATTCTCATCGCTACAACTGGATTATCTGTCTCATATTTTTCAAGAGAGGCAGTATTACCTTTGATATTAAAATCAATACCAAGTAACTTTTCCTTTTTAGTTTCCTTTCCACATCCACAACATATAACCATTAAAACTATCAATAAAATTATTTTAAATTTATGTTTCATATTTAACCTCCTTTAATATCATAACATATACTTTTAAATTTTTTAAATCTTATTCACATAAAAATAAACTTTTAAAATTATCAATTGATACTATAAACATAGTATTTAAAACTTCTTCGAAATGTAGGAAATTATCTACGATATAAATTTACTAATTTATATTATACATGTTATAATGAAAGTGAAGATAAATGTAGTTATATACTAAGTCAAATAATGATTTATCAAACTAGAGGAGGTACAAATGAAAACTATAATTACATACGGTACCTATGATTTATTTCATACAGGTCATTATAATATTATAAAAAGAGCAAAAGAAAGAGGAGATTATCTTATTGTTGGAGTTACATCAGATGTATATGATAAGACCAGAGGTAAACTAAATGTTAAACAATCTTTAAGTGAAAGAATTGAAAATGTCAAAAGAACAGGTTTAGCAGATAAAATAATTGTTGAAGAATATATGGGTCAAAAAATAAATGATATCATCAAATATGATGTTGATGAATTAGTTCTTGGTTCAGATTGGATTGGCAAATTCGATTATTTAAAAGAATACTGTGATGTAGTTTATTTAGAAAGAACAAAAGGTGTTTCCAGCACACAATTACGAAAAGAACAATTTGGTATTTTAAGAATTGGTTATGCTGGAAACGTTAGAAAATCTAAAGATATTATTTTAGAAAGTAAGTATGTTAGTGGATTAGAATTTACAGTTTCTTATAATGAAGAAGAAGAGAAAGCTAAAAAAATTTATGATGAAAATATGCTTGAAAGTTATTCAACTAATTATGATGAATTTTTAAGTAAAATTGATGCTGTATACATATCTCAAATTAATCATCAATATGAATATTTAAAAAAATCCCTAGAAAATAAAAAAAGTGTTCTTTTTGAAAGAAGCACAGATTTAACTAAAGAACAAATAAATGAATTATATGAATTAGCTAAACAAAATAATCTTATTTTATTTGAAGCAATTAATACCATTTATTGTCCAGGATTTTCAAGACTAGCCCTAATGATAAAAGCTGGTAGTATAGGTAACGTAAAAAGTATAGATATAACTTATAGTAATGAACAAAAAAATATTAAAGAGGCTATGGTTTATCCTTTAATGGCAGTAGCGAAACTTTTAGGAGTAAATTATACAAGCATAGATAAATTTGATGTTTTAGAAAATAATAGAGTAACTTACCGAAAAATTATGATTAAATTTGATAACTGTATTGCTTCTATTCAGATTAGTCCAGAAATGAATCTAAATGATGAACTTACTATCATTGGTACAAATGGATATGTAATTGTAGAAAAGCCATGGTATAAAACAGAAGTATTTACTGTCTATAATAGAGAAAAAGTTAGAAAACATTGTTTTGATTATGATGAAGAGGGTATTAGATATGAATTATCAGACTTTTTAAATACAGTTTTATCAGATAATAATTATCAAAAAATATTCAAAAATGAATCCGAATTTATAAGTAAAGTAATGGAGGAAATTGTATGAGTGAAAAGTATGCAGTAGTAACAGGTTCAACCAAAGGAATAGGAAAAGAAATAGCTAATACCTTATTAAAAAATGGTTATCATGTAATTATAAACTATTCTACTGATGATATTGCTTATAATAAATTCTTAGAAGAAAATGCTAAGTACAAAGATCAAATTAGTTGTATAAAATTAAGTTTAAATACTTATGATAATGCCTTAGAATTTGTTGAAAAAATAAAAAATATTACTGATAAGGTAAATGTTTTAGTATTAAATTGTGGAATTGTAGATAAAAGTGAATTTGGTAACATAGATCAATATGCTTGGGAAAATTCTATGAATGTAAATTTAAATTGTCCTTTTTATATAATTCAAGGTTTAAGTGATTTATTAAAGAAAGATAAAGAGGGTAGAATTATTTTATTAAGTTCAGTTATGGGAAAATATCCTCATAGTACTTCACTTGTATATAATGTGTCAAAAGCTGGAGTTATTGCACTTACTAAGGCTCTAGTTAAATATTTCTGTGAAGACAAAGTTACAGTAAATTGTATATGTCCTGGTTTTATTGAAACTCCATATCATAATGGTAGACCTGTAGAAAGTTATGAAAGAATTAACAAGAAGATAGCTTTACATAGGTTTGGAACACCTCAAGAAGTAGCAAGTATCTGTATGGAAATTATAAATAATCAATATATTAATGGTGCCAGTATCGATATAAATGGTGGTTATGATTATTTTTAGGAGGTAGAAATGAAAGTTAGTGATTATATAGTTAGTTTTTTAAATGAAAAAGGTATTAATGATTTTTTTGGTTATCAAGGTACCATGGTAGCACATCTTGTAGATTCAATTGGTAAAAATAATAACGTTAAAAATCATGTGTGCTACAACGAACAAGGAGCAGCTTTCGAAGCTGTAGGTTATGCTAAATCAACAGGTGGTATAGCTTGTGCTTATTCTACTAGTGGTCCTGGGGCGACAAACCTAATAACAGGTATTGCAGATGCTTACTATGATAGTGTTCCTGTTTTATTCATTACGGGGCAATTGAATACCTATGAATATACTCCTGTTAATACAATCAGACAACAAGGTTTTCAAGAAAGTGATATAGTAAGTATTGCCAAACCCATAACAAAATATGCTGTCAAAATAGAAAATGAACAAGATATAGTTTATGAGTTAGAAAAAGCACTATATATAATGCAAGATGGAAGAAAAGGACCTGTACTTATAGACTTACCTATGAACATTCAAAGATGTGAAATAGACATTAATAATGTAAAACACTTTCAAACTCCGATAAAGACGGCTGTTGATTATAAGAAAATAAGTGAAGATATTTTAGAACAAATAGAAAATCATAAACAACCATTATTAATGTTAGGAAATGGAATTAGTCAAACTCAACAATCAATAGAAGAAGTTAGAAAATTAGTAAATAATTTAAAAATACCTGTAGTTTATTCAATGTTAGGGAAAAGTTTTTTAGAGGATAACTCTCCATATAATTTTGGTTTTATGGGAACTGCTTATGGGAACAGATATTCCAATATGATAGGTTGCCAAAAAGCTGACTTTATCATTTCTTTAGGATGTAGAATGAATGGTCGAACAATCGGACTTAAAAAAGAAAAATTTAATCCACAAGCTAAAATTATAAGAGTAGAAATAGATCCAGAAGAATTAAAATTACCTGTTCATGATGACATAGTTTATAATGTTGATGTTAATGAAGTTATTAAGGAAATGAATAATATACTTTCTAATAAAGTAATTTCCGAAAAACAAGAATGGTTAAATAAATGTTCTTCTATCAAAGAAAAATTAAAAAATATAGATGATGATATCCCAGAATGGTTACCAAATAGATATGTTAATTTAATTAATGATATCACGAGTGATAATAGTAATATTTTTGTTGATGTAGGTCAAAATCAAGTATGGGCTGCTCATTCCATAAAAATTAGAAAAAATCAAAAAATAATTTTCTCTGGTGGTCTAGGAGCAATGGGATTTTCTCTACCAGCTTCAATAGGCGGTTGTATTGCCCATAAAAAAGAAACAACTTATGTAATTACAGGCGATGGTGGTTTACAAATGAATATTCAAGAATTACAACTATTAAAAACTGAAAACTTACCAATAACTGTATTTGTTTTTAATAATGATTCTTTAGGTTTGATAGAAAATTCTATGGTTCATGTAGTGAAGGTGGATATTCTGCTCCAAACTTTAAGAATATAGCAGAGGCTTATGGAATTAATTCTTATCAAGTAAACTCTATAGATGAATTTAAGAACTTACTAACTAGTTATGATAAAAATAAACCTACGGTAATAGAGATTAAATTACCAGTTGGAACTAAAGCATATCCAAAAACTTCTTTTGGAACAGAAATGTACAATCAAGTTCCTTGTCTACCAAATGATTTATTAGATGAATTATTAAAAATATAAAAACTTTATTAGTAGAATCTATTAATAATAAGAAAATATTAAAAAATAGAAACTACATAATAAAGTTTTTTTATGTTAAAATAATGACTTTTTAATACCTAAATATAATTATCCTGTTTCACCGGTAGGTCCAGTAGGTCCAGTTTCACCAGTAGGACCGGTAGGTCCAGTTTCACCAGTAGGTCCGGTAGGTCCAGTTTCACCAGTAGGTCCGGTAGGTCCAGTTTCACCAGTAGGTCCGGTAGGTCCAGTTTCACCAGTAGGTCCGGTTTCACCGGTAGGTCCAGTAGGCCCAGTTTCACCGGTAGGTCCAGTAGGCCCGGTTTCACCAGTTAGACCAATAAGTCCAGTTTCACCAGTCGCTCCAGTAGGCCCAGTTTCTCCGGTAGGTCCAGTAGGCCCGGTTTCTCCAGTAGGTCCAGTTTCACCGGTAGGCCCAGTAGGTCCAGTTTCACCGGTAGGTCCAGTAGGCCCGGTTTCACCAGTTAGACCAATAAGTCCAGTTTCACCAGTAGCCCCAGTAGGACCGGTTTCACCAGTAGGTCCAGTAGGCCCAGTTTCACCGGTAGGTCCAGTTGCTCCAGTCGCACCAGTCGCTCCAGTAGGACCGGTTTCACCAGTAGCTCCGGTAGGTCCAGTTACTCCAGTAGGTCCAGTTGGTCCAGCTGGAAGAGTTAAGTTTAATATAAAATTAGGCGCTTCACCAGTTATAGATGCAGCAGCAGAAGTTCCTGGGTCTCCTGTTGTTACAGTTCCTATAGCAAGAGTAGGAGTTGCTCCAGTAGCCCCAGTAGGACCGGTTTCACCAGTAGGTCCAGTTACTCCAGTAGGTCCAGTTGGTCCAGTTACTCCAGTTACTCCAGTAGGTCCAGTAGGTCCAGTTACTCCAGTCGCACCTGTAGGTCCGGTTGGCCCAGTTAC
>CANRDQ010000047.1 GCA_947629395.1 uncultured Bacilli bacterium | reverse complement strand
GAAAGGTCCACCATGAATAATGGCAGGATTACCTTCTAAAGTTTGAACAAGATTAGGTTTAATTGCATCTTTAAGTAATAAAGTTAAGGCTCCTTCTATTTTTAAGTCTTTAGCATATACAGGTTTATTATCATAAGTATAACCAATTAAAATATTACTTAATCTTTGTTTTAAATCCATTAAATCTGTAGCTAAACATAAAATGGCCATAACTTCAGAAGCAACGGAAATATTAAAACCATCTTTTCTTTGGATTTCATTTTTACCATTACCAACTATAACTTCTCTTAAGGCACGATCATTCATATCTAAACAACGTTTAAAAGAAATTGTTTCAGGATTTATATTTAGAGTGTTACCTTGAAATAAATGATTATCAATCGCAGCACATAATAAATTATTACAAGCTGTAATGGCATGTATATCTCCTGTGAAATGTAAATTAATATCTTCCATAGGTACAACTTGAGCATAACCACCACCAGCTGCACCACCTTTGATACCAAAGACTGGTCCTAAAGAAGGTTCTCTTAATGTAACAACACTCTTATAACCTAATTCGTTTAAAGCATCATTGATTCCAATACTCATGGTAGTTTTACCTTCACCATATGGAGTAGGATTAATAGAAGTAACTAGTATTAATTTTCCTTTCTTATCACCATGTGCTTTATTTATTTTTGCTTTATACTTTCCATATAATTCTAAATCATCTTCTGAAAGATTAAGTTTTTTTGCCACTTCTATAATAGATTTCATTTTTATAGAATGAGCAATCTCAATATCAGTTTTCATCATATCACCTCTAGTATTAATTATAACATATATCTTATTTAAGTTTATTGTTTTCTTATTTTATTGGTGGTATTATATATATAAATTTAGAAGAAGTGGATAGGATGGTAATATGAAAGAATTAGAAAAGTTAATGGAATATCAAAAAGTAATTAATGATAAGAATTATACTTCACAAATTTTAAATTGGGATTTAAAAATAAATAATCCTAAAAAATCTAAAGAACATTTAATAGATATTAAATCAAAAATTGATTTAGAAGTATTTGAATTACAAACTAGTAGTGAATATAAAAAATTACTAGATGCTTGTTTAAAGAGTAGTGAATTTGATTCATTAGAAGAAAGAGAACAACGTATTGTTAAGGAACTTTCTTTAAAATATGATTTAAATAAGAAAGTACCGGCTGACTTTTATCAAGAATATACTAAATTAAAAAGTTTATCAGAAAGTGTTTGGGAAGAAGCTAAAGCTAAAAATGACTATGAGATGTTTAAGCCATATTTAGAAAAAATTATTAATATGACTAAACAATATTATACTTATTTATATCCAGAGATGGATTTATATGATTCTATGTTAAATGAGTTTGAAAAGGGTATGACCAGTGATATTATAGATCCACTATTTGAAGAATTAAAAGAGGCTTTAGTACCATTAATTAAAAAAGTAACTAAAGAAAAAAGTGAAACAATTGAATGTAAAAGAGAATATAGTGAAAGTGAACTAATTAGTGCAGCTAAATATTTACTTGATTATATGGGATTTGATTTAGAACGTGGTGCTTTAGGTGTTTATCCTCATGGCTTTACTTCTAAATTAGCAGTAGATGATGTTCGTATCGCTTTTGATCATACTAATGATCCTCTTAGTTTTGTGTTGACAATTATTCATGAAGGAGGACATGGTATTTTAGAACAGAACGTTGATCGAAAAATAAGTCAACTTTGTAGTGATTCTTTAGAAAATTTATATGGATTACATGAAAGTCAATCAAGATTTTTTGAAAATATTTTAGGACGTAATATTAATTTTTGGATACTTATTTATGATGAAGTTAAGAAACAATTAAAAATTGATTTAAGTCTTGAAGAATTTGCGAAAGCTTTAAATAAAGTTGATAATGGACTTATTAGAGTAGATGCAGATGAGTTAACTTATTGTTTACATATAATTTTAAGATATGAAATAGAAAGAGATATTTTCAGTGGAAAAATAACAGTTGATAATCTTCCAAAAGTATGGAATCAAAAAATGAAAGATTATTTAGGAGTAGAAGTTCTAAGTGATAAAGAAGGTGTCTTACAAGATGTACATTGGTCTGATGGTTCATTTGGTTATTTCCCATCTTATTTACTTGGTAATATCTATGATGGAATGTTTTTAGAAAATGTGGAAGAAAACTTAGGTAAAGTAGATGAACTTTTACGTGAGGGTAAAATAAAAACTATAACTAATTATTTAATAGATAATATTTATAAAAATGGTGGTGTTTATACTTCTAATGAAGTTATAGAAAGAGTATGTCATAAGAAAATAAGCGCTAAACCTATAATAGATTACTTTTATAGTAAGTATGATAAATAATATTAAAACTTCACAATGTGGAGTTTTATTTTGGAAAAATATTTGTTAGTTTATTATTTAATGATATAATAATTAATGAAGTATTTTTATTATAAAAGATGGAGACGTGATATAAATGAAGAAAAATTCATTTTTAGAAGGTAGTTTTATTGCGACAGCTTCTATAGTATTAGTAAAAATACTAGGAATGCTTTATGTTATACCGTTTTATTCCATAGTAGGACCACAAGGTGCTAGTCTATATGCTTATGCTTATACAATTTATAATATCTTTTTAGATATAGCCTCAGCAGGACTTCCTATTGCGATAAGTAAACTTATAAATGAGTATAATACTTTAGGAAAGAAAGAAGCTAAAGTTAGGGCTTATAAAATAGGAATGAAGATTGTGGGCATTTTATCATTAGTATCATTCTTAGTTGTATTTGTTTTTGCGAAGTTTATAGCCCAAGCTATTATTGGAGATTTGACAGGTGGAAATACTATTGAAAGTGTAACTTTAGTAATTCGTGCTATTTCTCTTTCTATACTTGTTATTCCATATTTAGCTGTATCTAAAGGTTATTTACAAGGACATCACTTTATTAAGCCACCATCAGTAAGTCAAGTTTTAGAACAAATAGTTAGAATAGTAATTTTAATTGGTGGTTCATTCATAGCTATTAAAATTTTAGCTTTAGATGTATCTATTGGTGTGGCTATTTCTTTATTAGGAGCCTTCTTAGGAGGAATAGTTGCTTATCTTTATATTCAATCTAAAATTAAAACTAATAAAGAACAACTTGGTTTAGTTGCTTATGAAGAAAAAGATGATGTTACTGATAAAGAAATAGTTAAAAAAATATTTGGTTATGCTATTCCATTAATTATTATTGATACCGCAGTTAGTATTTATCATTTTATTGATATGGTTTTAATTATTAGAACTTTAGATTATTTACAATTCCCAGCTAGTGATGTAGAACTTATTAGTAGTTCAATTGTAACTTATGCACCAAAGATTAATATGATTATAGCTTCAATTGCGACTGGTATGTCAGTAAGTTTAATACCAACTATTGTTTCTTCTTATGTTAAAAAAGATTGGAAAGATGTTACTGATAAATTAAATAAGGCTTTACAAATAATTTTAATTATTTCTATTCCTATGGCTGTAGGTATTTCTCTTTTAGCTAGTCCAATTTGGGCAGTGTTCTATGATACTAATGCCTATGGATCTTCTATTTTAGCATTAAGTATCTTTACAGCAGTCTTAATTAATACTTTTGTTATTACTTCATCAGTATTACAAAGTCTTAATAAATTTAAAATTGTTTATTTAACAACATTATCAGGTTTTGTTACTAATGCTATTTTAGATGTACCTTTAATGTTATTATTTAATAAAGTAGGTCTTCCTACATATTATGGTGCTATTGTGGCGACTATGATAGGTTATTCTTTAACGATATTAACAACTTTATTTATATTACATAAACAAGAAGGTATTCATTATAGTAAAACTATTAAACTTATTTTGAAATCTTTTGTACCATTAGTAGCGATGATTATAGTAGTCTGTATTTTAAAAATGATTATTCCTCTTAATATAGCTAGTCGAATGAGTTGTATTATCTTTATTGCGATTAATGCTTTGGCTGGTGCGATAACTTATTTATATATCGCTTATAAGATGGAAATATTACAAGATGTATTTGGAATTAGATTCTTAAGAAAGATAGTTAGAAAGTTAACTTTTGGTAAAATAAAATTAGAAAATTAAAAGGTACTATAATTAGTATCTTTTTTTATTATTTGACTTTAATTATAAATAATGGTACAATCAACTTGAATTTAAAGAGAAAGGAGTGGGAAAATGAATAATTTATTTTTATATGTTTTTAATGATAAGGTAGTTTTTAGAAAGAAGAAGGAAATTCATTTTCCTGTTCTTTAACATACTTTAGACTACCGATAGGTAGTTATTTTTTTGGAGGTGAGATTTATGAAAAATCTAAAAGAATTCAAGCCTCTAATTAAGTTAATCAAAGAAGAAAAATTTAAGTTTATAATAGCGAGTATCTTTATATTTATTTCGGGTGTGAGTGAAATTGCGACAGGATATTTAAATGGTGCTGCCGTAGAAGCAATAACTAATTTGGAATTAAAAGAAGCCATTATTTATTTAGTTATATATTTAGTAATTAGTCTTACTTTAGGTGGGATATTATTACATTTTGCGAATGCTATACTGTATAAAATAGAAAGTTCTTTAACTAGGAAATTAGGATATTTTACTTATAAAAAAGCTCTTGATTTACCAGCGGTTGCTTATGAACAAAAATCTAGTGGAGAAATTATTAATCGTATTACAACTGACGCTGATTCTTTAAGTTTTGCTTTTGGAAGTCTTTTAAATGCGGTTTCTTCCTTAATAGGATCATTTATTATTATATTTTATGTATTTTATAATTCATTTATTGTCGGATTAGAAATAGTTATATTTGTTTTAATTTTATTTTTACTATTAAAGAAATATAATCCATTATTAAAACAAGCTCATAAAGCAAGAAAAAAAGAACAAGATACTTTTACCTCTTTGGTTACAGAGTCAATTAGAGGTGTAAGAGAAATCAAAACATTAGGAATAAAAAATAGTTTACTTACTGATATGAAATATATTATTAAAAGAATATATTCTAAATCAGTAAATGAAATTGATATTCAAATGGAGTTTAATATATTTACAAGAACTTTAAAATCATTATTAGAAGTAGGAGTATTTATTACTTGTATTATTCTATTATATTTTCAACAAATATCTTTAACTTTCTTTATCGCTATGACTTATTATATATATCGTTATATGTGGTTAATTGAAAATATAAATGATTTAACACAAACCTATCAAAGAGTAGTTGTATCTATTGGTAGAGTTAATGAGTTATTAGAAAATAAGTTATATGAAGATGAAAAGTTTGGAGATAAAAAAGTTATTGATTCCAAAGGTGTAATTGAATTTAAAAATGTTACTTTTGCTTATCCTGGGGAGGCAAATACTTTAAAGAAATTTAATTTAACTTTAGAGCCTCATAAAAAGATTGCGATTGTAGGAAAATCTGGACAGGGTAAATCTACTTTATTTAATTTAATGACAAGAATATTTGATCCTAGTGAAGGAGAAATATTACTTGATGGAATTAATATAAAAGATTTAAGTGAAGAAGAATTAAGAAATAAAATATCTATTATTAGACAAGAACCTTTTGTATTTAATCGAACTATTAAAGAAAATTTTAAACTTATTAAACCTAAAATCAATTTGAATACTATTAGAAAATATACTAAACTAGCTTATCTTGATGATTACATTATGTCTTTACCTAAAAAATACGATACTATTTTAGGTGAAGGTGGAGTCAATTTATCAGGAGGACAAAAACAGAGATTAGCGATTGCGAGAACTTTATCGAAGAAAAGTGATGTTATATTATTTGACGAAGCTACTAGTGCTTTAGATAATAATTCTCAAGAATTTATTAAAGAGTCAATTGATAATTTAGTTAAAAATCATACAGTCGTAATTGTAGCACATCGTCTTTCTACAATTGTAGATGCTGATGTTATACATGTAGTAGATAATGGGAAAGTAGTTGCTACTGGAACTCATGATGAATTATTAAAAACAAGTAAAATTTATAAAAATTTATACCAAACAGAATCTTTAAATTCATAAAATTAGAGACAAGTAACTTTTGTTACTTGTTTTCTTATGGGTCAAATGATACTATAAAAAGTATTATGCAACTTAAAATTGACAAAAAACAACTTAAAATTGGTAGAATGCAACCATAATTATTTATATAATTCAACTATGAAAGGAGAAAGAAGATGAATTTTTCGGAGAATTTGAAAAAGATAAGGAAAAATAATAATTTATCACAAGAACAATTAGCTGATAAATTAGATGTATCTAGACAATCAGTTTCTAAATGGGAATCTGGTAGTGCATATCCTGAAATGGATAAAATGTTAAAAATATGTGAAATATTTAAGTTGGGGATTGATGAATTACTTAATCAAAATATAGATGATCTTGATAAAGAGAAAGAAAATAAAAATAATTTTAATAATTATATGGATGATTTTTTAGATTTTATAACTAAAGTTATTAATTTGTTTAGCAGTATGAAAAGTAAAGAAAGACTAAAATGTATTATGGAACAATTAATAAATATATTAGTGCTAGTTATAGTTTTTTCAATAATAAATAGTATTTTTTCAGATATAATGGCAAGAGTATTATATTTATTACCTAATAATATTCATCATATTATTTATACTATTATGGAAACTATATATCAAATTATTGTTGTTATTTTAGGAGTTATTATTTTAATTCATGTATTTAAAGTAAGATATTTGAATTATTATAATATTGTGGAAAAAGAAGAATTACAGCAAAATGAAGAGTTAGTAGATAAACAAGAAAATAAAAATTCCACAATTTCTGTGGAAAAAAGTTCTCCTAAAGAAAAAATAATAATTAGAGATCCAGATCATTCTGGTTATAAAGTTATATCATCTTTAGCTAAATGTATTTTATTTATAATTAAACTAGTAGTAGGGTTTATAGCGTTAGGTTTTATTAGTTCTTTGATTGCTTTTTCAATATGTTTAGTTTTATCATTTTTGTTTGTAGGTACAGGTTTAATATTTATTGGATGTTTAATTAGTTTGATTTCTATAATAGTAATTCATGTAATTATTTTGATTTTCTTATATAATTTTATAATGAATATTTCTAATAAAAAAAGAGTTTTTGGTTGGATACTTATTGGGGCATTTATAGTTTTAGGAATTGGAATAGGGTTAATTCCTATAGGAATTTCTAAACTGGATATAGTAGAAGATTTTAATTCTAAATATTTTGTAGCTGATACAGAATATATACCAATGAATGATAATTTATTTATCCATCATACTCAGGAAATAGAATATGTTGAAGAAAATAGAAACGATATTAAAATAGAAAAATATCATTCTAAGTACTATAATGTTATGGCTGTTAATAATGTTGATGGTTCTGTATATATTAAAGTAATACCTAAAAAAACGGAAAAAGAAATGTTTGATATTTACTTAAAAGATATTAATAATAAGAAAATAGTTCCTTATAATGATTATAAAATAGTGGTATATGCTTCTAAGGAAAATATAGAAAAAATTTCAAATATAAATAATAATTAAAAAAGCTTAGGCTTTTTTATTTTGTTATGTTCCGGGACAGGAACATAATAAAACCACCCGCTATGCGGGTGAGAACTGAAGAAGCGATAGCGTTAAGAAAAAAATAAATCCTCCTTTGATATAATAGATAATGGTCTGCCAACCAAAATCT
>CANRDQ010000046.1 GCA_947629395.1 uncultured Bacilli bacterium | reverse complement strand
ATAAACACCATTTTTTTTAGCACACATATAAGTAAATGTTTTCATAGTAGACCCTGGCTCGTATGGAGATGATACCGAATAGTTCAAATAATTAACCATATCACGTTTATTAAGATCAAATGATGGTGCTTGGGAAGTTGCTAAAATCGCTCCTGTCTTAGCATCCGCTATCGTCATATTAAACCATTCAAAACCAAAACTAGTCGCCTTCTTTAAAGCTTGTTCTACAAAGAACTGAACATTACTATCAATAGTTAGATAAATATCTTTTCCCTCGACAGCTTCTTTTCTATCTTCTTTAGTATCAGCGATTTTATAACCTCTTAAATCTTTTTGATAAGTAACATAACCATCTTCACCTTTTAAGATATTATCATAACTCTTTTCAATTCCCATCTCACCAACCATATTATCTTCACCATTATCATTAGTTGTTTGTTTAGCGTACCCTATGGTATATGAAGCAAAATCTCCTTTAGGATAATATCTCTTATAAGTTTCAATAAAATCTATACCTGGTAAATCAAGTTCTTCTATTTTATTTTTAGTAATTTCATTAAGTCCTTTTCCCTTAACACCAAATTCAGTTTGATAAACACCTTGTCTATTTAAATATTTTAATAACTCATCCTCAGTCATACCTAATATAGGCGCTAAAGCTTTCGCCGTTTTTTCCTTATCCTGAACGTGTTGTAATTTCTTTTCATTTTTACTTCGTTTCGGATCAAGATAAGCAATAAGTTTATAAGAAGTAATATTTTGAGCTAAAACATCTCCATTAGAACTATAAATATTTCCACGTTGAGCAGTTAATATTTCAGTCTTAGTCGTTCTTTTACTAGCTAAAACTTTTAAATTAACTCCATCTATCTCTTTAGATAAAGTTAATTGACAAAGACGGGCAATCATTATAGCAAACAAAAAAAGAGAAGCAACAATGATTATTTTGCTGAATTTTACATTATTCCTAATTCTCTTTTTTCTTTTCTTCACAAAACATCACGCCCTATTATTTATCGATAGTTTTAATATTATTATTATTATAACTCAAACCTTGTTGTTGTGCAACTTCTTGAATTTTAGTAAGAGATGCAAGTTCATTAATAGTCATTGACAAACTTTCATTTTTCTTTGTTTGGGTTTGTATTTGTTGCTTTTGTTTTTCTACTTCAAAATTAATTTTGGCTAAAGTAGCTTTTGAAAAGACTATAGAAAGTGGAGAAAACAACATCAAAAAGCAAGCAACTGAATAAAGTAGCTTTTCAAATTTTGATACTTTAGCTTTTGCCTTTTTCTTTTTTGCCATGATTTTCCTCCTATTTTATTCTTTCGATTATTCTAAGACGGGCACTACGACTACGTCTATTGTACTCAATCTCCTCTTTAGTTGGTTTAGCTCCTTTAATTACTTTAAAGTCTGGCAACATACTTGCCGGAATATTTGGCATTCCTTTAATTTTAGGATCCACATAACTTAATTCTTTAAAGTAATTTTTAACTATTCTATCTTCAAGTGAATGGAAAGTAATTACTACTACTCTTCCACCAACTTTTAGAAGAGATGTCGCCTCTTTAAGTGCCACCTCTAACACATCTAATTCATGATTAACTTCAATCCTAATGGCTTGAAATATCTGTTTTGCTGGATGCTTTTTTATTCTAAACTTCATTGGAACTGCACTTTTAATTATTTCTACTAATTCTAGTGTTGTTTCAATGTTCTTATTTTCACGATATTCTACTATCTTTCTCGCAATATTTGCTGAAAACTTACTTTCTCCATAACGTGTAAATATATTAGTAAGTTCTTCTTTAGTATATTCATTTACAACGTTATAAGCTGAAAAGTTACTGCTTTGATCCATCCTCATATCAAGGGGAGCATCTTGATGATAACTAAACCCTCTTTCTTTTTCGTCTAGTTGCACTGAAGAAACTCCTAAATCAAATAATACTCCATCAACTTCAGTTATTCCTTCTTCATTTAACTTTTCTTTCATTTTACAAAAGTTACTCTTAATGATAGTGAAGTTAGTACCAACCTTTCCCAAAAGATTGGTACTATAGCCGATAGCTTCACTATCTTGGTCGAAGGCGAATAACTTTCCCTTTTTTATTCTTTTTAAAATATTACTACTATGTCCACCAAATCCGAGTGTCGCATCGATGATGATGCTGTCTTCTTTTAAGTTTAATGCTTCGATTGATTCATTTAATAAAACACTAATATGTTTTTCTTGCATTAGACTAAACTGCTTTCACTAAATAAATTCTCGGCAATATCGGACATATTATCTTTAGCAGAATTAAAGAAATCTTCCCAGGCTTCAATAGACCAAATTTCTAGCCTGTCCCCCGCACCTATGATTACACATTCACGATTAATACCTGCATAATCAACCATTGGAGAGTTTAAAGTAATGCGGCCTTGTTTATCAAATTCTGCTACAATGGCACCGGATAAAAAGAAGCGAATAAATTGTCTTGCATCTTTTTTGGTAAATGGTAAAGATTGTAATTTATGGACGATTTTTTCCCAATCAGAAGTTGAGTATGCAAAAAGACAATTCTCAATTCCTCGAGTAACAACGAACTTATCGCCTAACTCCTCACGGAACTTAGACGGTATAATCAGTCTTTTCTTATCATCAATATTATGATGATATTCTCCCATAAACATATACATCCCCCACTTTTCACCACAATTAACCACTGCTTAGTATAATAATATATGATTAACAAAAAAAAGTAAATATTTAATTAAAAAGTTAAAAAAATTCCAAAAAAAAAGTGTAAAATTTACACTCTCTTTTATCTATAATTTTCTCTTAAATCATCAAGCATACCTTTTCGACTTTTTGAAGCTTCTATAAAAGCATCTATAATTTTAGTAGCGAATTTATCATAATTATACATCTTTTCTGGATGCCATTGTAAACCTATATGAAAAGTTTTATCAGGCATTTCTATTGCTTCAATAACACCATCACTACTTCTTGCTACTACTTTATAGTTTTCATTTTCACAGCCCCTAAATTCATGATGACTATTAACACCTATCTCTTTTTCACCAAGTATTTGATATAACTTACTATCTTCATCAATCATTACCGTATGAACATAAGCATGGTCATCATCTATATTATGATCTATATTGGTATTTATTTTTTCTAATTTAACATGATCTTGTTTATAAGTAGACATAGCTTGTAATCCTAAACATACCCCTAATAAAGGAATATCTTTTTTAATAGCTTGTTCTACTACATACAAATCATAAGAAGTAAACTTATCTCCACCAGGCATAAAAATACCATTAACACTATCTAACCAGAAATTAATACTTCTTTTTTCTTCTTCGGTTAACTCAGGAATTTCATTACTACGAGTACTGTAATAACTAACATCTTGAGGAGGTGTTAAAAAGAAAGGTTCTCCTCCCGCTTCTATAATAGTATTTCTAACAAACTCAAAAGTATATTGTATATCTTTATAATCTATATCGTAAACATAACAACGTGGCATAATTCCAATTAAAGGTTTCATATTTATCATCTCCATATTTAATAATATACTAAAAGTTAAATATTAAGACAAGATATTACATTATTTTTTGTCATCATAAGTGTCTAGAAAACTTGTATATTCCCTATTCTTTTTATAACCTAGTACACAATCTAAATTAATATTATCCAAAGCTTTAAAAATATTATTATCAACATTTTCATTAACTTTCTTTAATTCTTTAATTAAATTTTTCATTTCTAATCTCTTACTATCTGTTTCGTTTTTTTCACAGTCTTCTGTAAAACGACAGGCACAGTTAACAAAAGTTAATTTATTAAAGTTTTTCCAAGCAATGATATCATCTTCTTTTACTAAGAAAAGAGGTCTAATCAATTGTAATCCTGGAAAGTTATCACTATGTAGTTTAGGCATCATTGTTTTTATTTCCGAAGAATAAAACATCGCTAATAAACTAGTTTCAATCACATCATTAAAATGATGTCCCAAAGCAATCTTATTACAACCCAATTCTTTAGCGTGATTATAAAGACAACCTCTTCTCATTCTAGCGCACATATAACAAGGACTAGTGGTAATATTTTCTACTACAGAAAATATATCACTTTCAAATATTTCTACTGGAACATCTAAAATAGAAGCATTCTTCTCTATCATTTCTCTGTTGTATTCATTATAACCAGGATCCATTACTACAAAATGCGCATCAAACTTAAACTTACCATGTCTTTGTAACTCCTGAATACATTTAGCTAGTAAAAATGAATCTTTTCCCCCACTAATACAAACCATAATATTATCATTTTCTTCTATTAATTTATATTCACTAACAGCTTTAACAAACTTACTCCAAATATCTTTACGATATTTTTTGATAATACTTCTTTCTATTTCTTTATATCTTTCCATAATAACTACTCCTCGTTTTTCTCTTCGCTATTATACCATATTTTAGTTTAATTTTTAACTTTTCTTAATCTTAAAGCATTAAATACTACACACAAACTAGATAACATCATAGTTCCACTCGCAATCATTGGATTTATTTCTAAATTAAAGTTTTTAAATAGCCCTATCGCAATTGGAATCATTAAAATATTATAGAAAAATGCCCAAAATAAATTCTCTTTAATATTTTTTAAAGTTCTCTTACCAATATTTAAAAATGTTAAAATGGTATCTATTTTATTATTAGTAATTATTACATTAGAAGAATTTGCGGCAATATCAGTACTACTTTGTAAACTAATACCTATATTAGCAGTCGCAAGAGATGGGGCATCATTTATTCCGTCTCCGACCATAATAATTTTATTTTTCTCTTGTTGAAGTTTTTTAATATATTTAGTTTTATCACTAGGCATAACATTAGAAACCACTTCATCAATTCCTAATTCCTTACCAATGATATTAGCTGTAATATGATTATCCCCTGTAAGCATAACCACTTTATAACCTGCTTGTTTTAGTTTTTTCACTGTCTGTTTAGATTCTTCTCTAATGATATCTTTTACCCCAATCAAACCAATTATCTTTTCATCTTCAACAATATAAATAATACTATTTCCTTTTTGAGCTAATTCTTTTTCATCTTTTAAATGGGTATTTTTTATTTCCATTAAAATCTTTCTATTTCCTAAATAATATAGTTTATCATTTATTTTAGCACTAACACCTTTACCTGATAATTCTTTATAATCACTTACTTTTTCTTCCGTTATTTTATAATTACTTAAAGTTTTAGAAATAGGATGTGTTGAATTACTTTCAATATTCGCAACTATATTCAATAATTCTTTATCACTATACTCTCCATAATTATAAAGTTTACTAAGACATAACTGTCCGTAAGTAAGTGTCCCTGTTTTATCAAAAACTACCGTATCTATATCAGCAGCCACTTCTAAAGTTTCACTAGCTTTTATAAGAAGTCCTTTTTTGGCAGCTGTCCCAATAGATGTAACTACCGCTAATGGAGTGGCAAGACCTAAAGCACAAGGGCAAGCAACTACTAATACTGTTACCGTATGAATAATTGTTTCATTTAAAGATACCCCTAAAATTAAATAACCTAAAAATGTTAAAATAGCTATGACTATAATAGTAGGTACAAAATAAGAACTAACTTTATCAGCCAGTTTAGAAATTGGCATTTTAGAATTACTAGCTTCTAATACTAAATGAACCATCTCTGAAATAGTTGATTTAGGGCCAATTTTTAAAGCCTTATATTCTACTACTCCATCATAATTAATTGCTCCTGCGACTACTATTTTTCCCTTTTCTTTTTTAACAGGATTACTTTCTCCAGTAATAAAAGATTCATCAAAATGAGCATTACCTTTTACTATTTCTCCATCTACCGCAACTTTCATACCTGGTTTTACAATTAAAATATCTCCCACTTTAACTTCATCAATAGTAACTTCTTTTTCTTTATCTTTAACTTTTAATAAAGCACTTTCAGGAGTAACCTTAACAAGTTCCTTAATTGCTTCTTTAGTTTTTTCTCTACTACTACCTTCAATATATCTTCCTAATTTAATAAATAATATAATCATACATACTGATTCAAAATATAAGTTTTCAACTAACATATGATTATCTAACATTATTAAAATCATATTAATAAAACTATATATAAAACTCACTAACACTCCCATAGCTACAAGTGTATCCATATTAGGAGCTTTATTAAACAAGTTTTTAATTCCTTTTACTATAATATCCCTACCAAATATTAAATAACAAATAGAAAATAAACATAAGCACACTGCATAATTAACAGGATGTTTCATCATATCTAAATAAGGTATTACAGGAAGATTTATCATATGAGACATAGTTATATACATAATAAGAATCATTAATATCCCAAATATAATTAAATATATTTTCGTATTATCTTTCTTATTTTCTTGTTTTTCATCATATATACCCGCATATTTATAACCAGAATCATTAATATATTTACCTAAAGTTTCAACATCAAGATCATCTTCATAATTAATAAGTGCTTGTCCCATAACTAAATTAACTGAAGCATCTATTACACCCTTTTGTTTATTTAAATATTTTTCTACATGATTAGAACAAGCACTACAACTCATCCCTTCAACTTTCAAAATTATTTTTTTCATCTAAATCATCCTTTATTTTACTTCAAAACCAAGATCAATAATTTTTTCTTTTAAAACACTTTCATCAACAGGTTCTTTAACTGTTACTTTTACAGTCTTTGTTTTATGTGAAGCATCAACTTTTTTAACCCCATCAATAGTTTCTAAAGCATTTTTTATTCTATTTTCACAACCCCCACATACCATTCCTTCTACATTTAAAATTATCTTTTCCATTTTCTTTTCTCCTAATCTAATTTTTTAATGAGTTCCATAACCTCATCTAATATTTCTAATTTATCATTTTTGATATCTCTAACTACACAAGTTGAAAGATGACTTTTTAATATCTGATTTCCAACACTCTTTAGTGATTTTTCAATAGCACTTATTTGAATTAAAACATCTCCACAATATCTATCATCTTCTATCATCTTGTTTACCCCTCTAACTTGACCTTCTATCTTTTTAAGTCTAGTTTGAATATTCTTTTTCTCTTCAGTACTTCGATGAGTACTTTTACTACATTCACACCTTTCTTCCATTAGCATCACCACTATTATTATATACCCCTATGGGGTATTGGTCAATACCAATAAAAAAAACTACTATAATTAGTAGTTTCTAAAATCTTAAGCAACTTCGTATACAGATGCTTTCTTTTTATCGCGTCCCATACGTTCAAATTTTACAATTCCATCAACTGTTGCATAAATAGTATCATCATTTCCTCTTTTTGCATTAGTACCAGGATAAATCTTAGTACCACGTTGACGATATATAATTGATCCAGCTGTAACAAATTGTCCATCAGCTGCTTTTGCTCCTAATCTACGTCCAGCAGAATCACGTCCATTAGATGTAGATCCTTGTCCTTTATGATGAGCAAATAATTGAATATCTAACTTTAATAAATTCATGGATTTTCCTCCTTACTTAAATTCTATATTTTTTGGATAATTTTGTTCTAACTCTTTTAAAAGATTAATCATATTTTTTATTAATTTTTGAGTAATAGGATTATTATTTTCAATACTAATACTCATACCTTTTTTACTAACCATATAATTTAAACTATCTTTATCGACTAGTAAAATACCGTTAACTGTTGTAATTACAATACTACTTACAGCACTGCAAACAATATCTTTACCATAATCATCATATAAAGCATGTCCAAGTACTTTTACTTTTTTATACAATGCTCTTTCTTTTTCAACTGTTACTTTAATCATTTAATTATCCTGCAATTTTAGTTATTTTTACTTTTGTATATGGTTGTCTATGACCTTGTTTTCTACGACTTGATTTACTCTTATTAGTATATCTGTAAATTACTAACTTTCTTTGTTTACCATTCTTAACTACTTCTCCTGAAACTGAAGCATCCTTAAGATATGGATTTCCAATTTTGTCATCAAGCATTAAAACTTGGTCAAACGTTACTTTGTCTCCAGCAGAAGCATTTAATTTTTCTACATAGATTTCGCTTCCTTCTGTTACATAGTATTGTTTTCCACCAACTTTAATTACTGCGTTCATATAGTTACCTCCTTCTTTTTGAACTTAAGACTCGCTCTTAAGGTACAAGTATTTCTTGTTTATAACCTTTTCAATGCGGTTTGAGCTACGAGGCATCAAACAGTAAGATTATATCATAATATTATGTAAATAGTCAAATAAATCAACAAAATTGATGTAGTAAACTAGATGTGGGAAAATATAAAATTATATAAAAAAAGAGAAAA
>CANRDQ010000045.1 GCA_947629395.1 uncultured Bacilli bacterium | reverse complement strand
CCCCAATCCAGTATAGAACCGAATTGGGATTCTTATAAATTCTCTTTTTGTGTCTACTTTTTATTGACTAGTTCAAAACTTTATTAAGTATTTCTCTTTTTTTACTTTTTATATGGTATAATATTAATTGTTATTGAAACTAGATCAAGATGTTACATTATGTAGTTAGTGAATAATATTTAAATATATAGGGTGGTGTAAAATGATTAAAGGAAAACCATTTGTTAAATGGGCTGGTGGTAAACGTCAAATAATAGATAAATTAAAACAATATGCTCCAGAAGAGTTTGATACTTATTATGAACCATTTGTTGGTGGAGGAGCATTATTATTTGAATTATCTCCCAAAAAAGCAGTTATAAATGATTCTAATAAAGAACTTATGAATGTATATGAATGTATTAGAGATGAAAAAAAGTTTGAAGCTATGTGCAGAGAATTAAACCATCATGAAGCTAATCATTCAGAAGATTATTATTATGAGATTAGAAATTTAGATAGAGATAAAAAGAAATTTAATAGACTTGCTGATTATAAAAGAGCAGCTCGTACTATTTATTTGAATAAAGCTTGTTTTAATGGTCTTTATAGAGTTAATAAAAATAATGAGTTTAATGTACCTTTTGGTAAAAAAACTAAAGTAAATACTTATGAAGGACAGAATCTTGGTGTTATTTGTGGTTATTTGAATTATAATGATGTTAAATTACTTTCTGTAGATTTCGAAGAGGCAGTAAGTGAAGCTAAAAAAGGGGACTTTGTTTATTTTGATCCACCTTATGACTCTGATACTTCCACTTTTAATAGTTATACAGAAAATGGATTTGATAAGGAAGAACAAATAAGACTTTCTAATGTATTTAAAGATTTATCTAATAGAGGTTGCTTTGTAATGCTTTCTAATCATAATACAAAACTTATTAATGAATTATATAAAGATTTTAATATTCATGTTATTGAGGCTAAAAGAAATATAAATGCTAATGGAAAGAAGAGAGGTAAAGTAGAAGAAGTAATTATTACTAATTTTGAAAATAAAAAAGGATTTTGATAATAAAAGTTATTATAATATAGATGAGGAGGTAATTTGTATGAGTAATAAATATTATTATGAAGATAAGGATTTTAAACTTATACAAGGAGATTCATTAAAAATACTTAAAAATATTGAACCACAAAGTATTGATATGATTTTCGCAGACCCTCCTTATTTTTTGTCTAGTGGTGGAATTTCTTGTAGTGGTGGTAAGATGGTATCCGTAAATAAAGGGGAGTGGGATAAATCTATAACCATCGATGAGAAACATAAATTCAATAGAAAATGGATTAAATTATGTTATAAAGTACTAAAAGATAATGGAACAATATGGATTAGTGGCACTATGCACAATATTTATTCAATAGGTATGGCTCTTGAACAAGAAGGATTTAAAATTATTAATAATATAACTTGGAAAAAATTAAATCCACCACCAAATATTAGTTGTAGATATTTTGTTCATTCTACAGAGACTATTCTTTGGGCAAAAAAAGATTTAAAGAAAGCTAAACACAAATTTAATTATGATTTAATGAGAGAATTAAATGGAGGAAAACAAGCAAAAGATGTTTGGGAAACTTCACTTACTAAACCTAGTGAGAAAAAATGTGGTAAACATCCAACTCAAAAACCAATAGCAATACTTGAAAAAATAATATTAGCTTCAACTGATGAAGGAGATTTAATTTTAGATCCTTTTAATGGTAGTGGAACAACTGGTATTGTTGCAAGAAGATTAAATAGAAAATATATTGGTATTGAACAAGAAAAGGAATTTTTAGATTTAACAATTAGAAGAAAGGAAAGCGATAATAATGCATAAAAGAGATTTTAATGAATGGTTAAGTAAATTTAAAACCAGCATATCTGATTATACTTATTATGTTGATTTTAATAAAATATATAAAAACGTTGATAAAGTTAAAGTAGAGCTTAATATTTTAAATTCTTTAATTGGTAGTAAAAATATAGAAGAAGAATTCCAAAATATTTTGATTAAATATCCTGATACTTTAGAGTGTATACCACTTTTACTTGCTGTTCGTTCAAGAGAAATCTTTGTTAAAGATGAAATAAATGAATATTTATTTAAGTTTGATAAAATGGTATATTCTATGAATGATTATATTAAATTCATGAGAGAAAGTGGATTATTTGATTTACTTCAAAAGCATATCGTAAATAATCTATATGATTATGTTTTAGGAATAGAAGTAGGACTTGATTCAAATGGTCGAAAAAATCGTGGTGGACACCTAATGGAAAATTTAGTTGAGTCATATATAGTGAAAGCTGGTTATCAAAAAGATGTTAATTATTTTAAAGAGATGTACTTAAAAGATATAGAAAAGAAATGGAATCTTGATTTAAGTGAAATGTCAGGAAATGATACATCTACTAAAAGATTTGACTTTGTAATAAAAACTGAAAATCAAGTATATGTTATTGAAACTAACTTTTATTCTGGTGGTGGATCTAAGTTAAATGAAACTGCTAGAAGTTATAAAATGTTAGCACAAGAATCTGAAAAAGTGGATGGAGTAACATTTATTTGGTTTACTGATGGAACTGGCTGGAATAGTGCTAGAAAAAATTTAGAAGAGACATTTAATGAATTAGAAACTCTATATAATATAGATGATCTTGAACATGGTATTTTAGAAAAAATAGGTTAAAGACATTTAATGTCTTTTTCATTTTGGTTTCATATAATGTATATAATGAATAATACATATCAGTAGAACTAGGAGATATTTTTTTATAGGGAATAATAATGAGTAATATTATAAAAAAATAGACACTCATCTGCTTAGATAGAGTGTCAACACTATTAATATAGAGGCGACATTCACTTGCGAATTTAAATGTTCCTCTTTTTTATTATATGCAAGGCTTCTTGCTAAATACATGATAGCATAATTATAATTGTTTGTCAAAAATCTAAATATTTTTATAAATCATTTTTTCTTTTAACAAGCATATAATTTTATGAGGTGGTGTAATGAATAATACATATACAGTAAGACCAGGAGATACTTTATATGGAATAAGTAAACAATTAGGTGTAAGTGTTCAAGATTTAAAAGCTGCTAATAACTTAGAAGATAATATTGTAGTATTAGGTTCTACTTTAACTATTCCGAGTACTAATCCTTTAGTATATGTGGTAGAAAAAGGAGATAATTTGTATTCTATTGCGAAAAATTTTGGTATATCAGTAGATTCTTTAATGAATGCTAATAACTTAACTAATACTGATTTATCTATAGGACAAGTTTTGACTATTCCAGCTAGTGGTAGTAGTTCTAATTATATAACTTATACTGTTAAAAAAGGGGATGACTTATATTCTCTAGCAAAACGTTATAAAACAACTGTAAATGCTATAAAAGAAATAAATCACAAAGTAAATAATAACTTAAGTATAGGAGAAGTACTGAAAATTCCTACAGTTTTAGTAGATGAAACTGATTCAAATAATACAGTTTATAATGAGTATGTTGTTAAAAGAGGGGATAATTTATATTCTATTGCTGATAAGTTTAATATAAGTGTAGATGATATTAAGAAGATTAATAATTTAAAAGGTAATGCTTTAACTATAGGACAAACACTTATTATAGAGTCATATCCTGAAGATGGTGAAATTTTAGAGTGTTATGGTAATAATGGAGATGAATATATAACTTATATTGTTAAAGATGGAGATGATTTATATTCCATTGCTAGACGTTATAATACCTCAGTTCAGAAGATAAAAGAATTAAATAACTTAACAAGTGATGATCTTTCTATAGGTCAAATTTTACAAGTAAAGGAGGCTTCTTAGTATGGATTTAATTACCTTTGATGAGTTTAAAAATAGTAGTGAATACCAACAATTTATGTTAGAGAATCCACGTATGGGAACTTTAAAAGTACAAGTTAGTATGGGCAGTAATGCTATTCCTGTTGAAGGGGCTGAAATACTAGTAACTAAAGATATTGGTAATAATAAAGTCTTATTCTTTAAAGGTGTTACTGATTCTAGTGGTATGGTTGATGATATTATGTTACCATCTCCAAGTAGTAATTATGACTCTAAAAAATTTGAAATACCTAGACATACAGATTATATACTTAGTGTAATTGATAAGAAAAATGATACAATTAAAGAGTTTTCTATAGCTAGTTTAGGGGATGTAAAAGCTATTCAAAATGTAAATATAATTCCAAATGGTGGTCTTAACAATGGCGAGAATTGATTATCCTACTATACCAACTAATATTACAGTACATTTAGGTGCTCCCGATGAAGCTGCTGATAATGTTACAGTATCATTTCGAGACTATATCAAAAATGTTGCTTCTAGTGAGTTATATCCTAACTGGCCAGTAGATGCTTTAAAAGCTAATATTTTAGCGCAAATAAATTTTGCTTTAAACAGAATTTATAATGAGTGGTATAGATCAAGTGGTTATAATTTTGATATTACTTCCAGTCCGGAAAGTGATCAAACTTTTATACCTAATAGAGAAATATATGATAATATCTCTAAACTAGTAGATGAGCTTTTTAACACATATTTTACTAAAGGAGATCAAGTTCAACCTTTATTTGCAACCTATTGTGATGGACAAAATACCAGTTGTAATGGACTTTCACAATGGGGAAGTGTCGAACTTGCTAATAACGGAAAATCTTTCCAAGAAATATTACAATATTATTATGGTGATGACCTTAACTTTTTCTATAATGCACCTCTAGAAGATAGAACAGACTCTTATCCTGGTTATCCTGTAGAATTAGGAGTCGCAGGTGATATGGTAGCGGAAATAAAAAGACAATTAAATAGAATTGCTCAAAACTATCCAGCCATTCCTATCATAGAAGACGAAACTATTTATTTTACTCCTGATACTGAAGATAGTGTTAGAGCTTTTCAAGAAGTCTTTAACTTAGAGCCGACAGGAATAGTAGACCAAGCTACTTGGTATAAAATAAAATATGTTTATAATAGTGTTAAAAAAATAAGTGATTTATATTCAGAAGGAATTAGTGTTGAAGAAGCTACTAAACAATTTAAAGATGCCTTAGAGTATGGAGATACAGGAGAATTTGTTTCACCTTTAACTTATTATTTACAATCTATTGCTTATTTTGATCCTAATATTCCATTTTTAAAAGCTTCTGATGGAGTATTTGATGATAATGTTAAAACTATGGTATTAGCTTTTCAAAAAGAATATAATCTACCTGCAACTGGTAAAGTAGATAGAGATACTTGGATTAAAATAAAAGAAGTCTATAATGATATTATTGATAATCTTCCTGATGAATATATTAAATATCAAGATTTCTTCTTCCCAGGACGTTATTTACTTAAAGGTATGATGGGAGAGGATGTTAAAAGACTTCAGAATTTTTTATATTCTATATGTCAAAAAAACAAATCTATTCCCGGAGTTAGAGTAACAGGCATGTTTGATGATTTAACAAGAAGTTCAATAATTGTCTTACAAAATCGTTTCGGAGAAGATCCAACTGGAGTAGTAGATCCTGCTACTTGGCGAGAAATAGTTAATCTTGCTGAACAGTAAAATATTCGCACATAATGGCGAATATTTTTTTTGAAATTCTCTTTTTTTTATTTTCTTTACATGATATAATAAATTAGAATAAGAGGGTGTATAAAAGTGCTAGGGAAGATTATTGATATCAAAGATAATTATGTAACAGTAAAACTGGCTATAGACATTAGTAAACAACCCAACTTAACTAATCTTCATGTCGTATTTGAACATGGAGATAAAAAAATAGTTGGAGAAATTTTAAATGTTAACCAAGTAACAATTTTAACAGCTATTGTCGGAGAATTTAAAGGTGATATCTTTACCTCAGGAGTTACCTCTAAGCCATCTTTTGCTTCAGTTGTCAGAATAATTAAATTTGAAGAGTTAGAATTAATTTTAGGAAAACAACAGTTATCAGCAGGACAAGCTTATCTTGGACTTAGCAATGTTTATGATAACTATAAAATAAATATTGATATAAATTCATTTTTTAGTAATCACTTTGCCATATTAGGTAACAGTGGAGCAGGAAAAAGTTTTACTGTGTCAGGTATAATTCAAAGATTATTTTCTTTTCCTCAATTATCGCCTGTTGGAGCCAATATATTTTTATTTGATGCTTATGGAGAATACACTAGAGCCTTTTCTAATATTACTAATGTAAACCCAGTACTTCATTATAAAGTTTATACAACTAATACCTCTTTTGAAGCTGATGAAATATTAAGAATACCACCATGGTTACTTGATGTAGATGATTTAGCTTTACTTTTAGATGTTTCAACACCTAACCAATTACCAATCATAGAAAAAGCTTTAAAATTAGTACCAGTCTTATCCAGTAATTCTGGTGATGTAATTAAATATAAAAATGATATTATTGCGAGAGCTTTAGAAGATATCTTATTAAGTGGAGATGACTCTACTAAAATAAGAGACCATGTAACAGCAGTCTTAACAAAATTCCATACAGAACAATTAAATCTAGAAAGTCAAATTGTTCAACCTGGTTATGTTAGAACTTTAAAACAATGTTTGTTTATTGATAAGACAGGTAAAATGCAAGAAATGGAACTAGTTGTTACTTTTATTAGAGGTTTTATAGATGATAGTTTAGATATAGATACAATGCCTAATAAAAGTGTTTATTATAACCTTAGAAATTTAGAAGAAGCTTTAGAGTTTGCTTTAATTTCTGAAGGTATCCTAAAAAGTGAAAGAGTTTATGATTTAGCAAATGTTTTAAGTGTTAGACTTCATTCACTAGTAAATAGTAAAGAAGGGCAATTGTTTGAATGTGATCATTATGTAACTAAAACAGAATTTTTAAGAGAATTACTTACTGATGTAAAAACAGGTGGTAAATGTCAAATAGTAAACTTTAATATTAGTTATATAGATGATCGTATGGCTAAAATTATTACGAAGATTATTTCTAAAATGCTATTTTCTATAGCAGTAGAGAATCCAACTCGTGGAAGTATACCTTTTAATATCGTAATAGAAGAAGCTCATAGATATGTAATGAAAGATAAAGATACTGAAATATTAGGTTATAATATATTTGAACGTATCGCCAAAGAAGGACGTAAATATGGTGTTCTTTTAGGATTAATTACCCAATGTCCTAGTGAACTTTCAGATGTAATAGTGGCTCAATGTTCAAATTTCGTTATATTAAGAATGGTTCATCCTAAGGATTTAAATTATATTAAAGATATGGTTCCTAATGTTACAACGGAAATGATTTTACAACTTAAGAATTTGAAACCAGGAAATTGTATAGCTTTTGGGTCAGCCTTTAAGATACCAACTTCTATGTATATGGAAAGGCCAAATCCTGAACCATTAAGTAATAACGTTGATATAAATAGTATTTGGTATCAAAAATAAATTAATTTAAAGTTTGGACTTGGAAACAATTATAAATTATGTTAGAATAAGATGTAGTGAAAATATTAATGGAGGAGTTAAATATATGGCATTAGATAAATTTAAAGGATTTTTCGGAAGTAGCGAAGAAGACGAAACTGAAGTAGTGGGGACGGATGATGAATTTTATAGTACTTCTAGAGAGTCGTTCCAAGAAAAGAATGGAATGGCAGGAAGTAAAATGATGTTACTGGAGCCTCGAGCTTATTCAGAAAGTCAACAAATTGCAGACTACTTAAAGAATAGAAGTGCTGTAGTTGTTAATTTAAAAAGAGTAACTCCAGATCAAGGAAAAAGAATAGTTGATTTTTTAAGTGGAACATTGTATGCTATTGGAGGAGATTTACAGAAATTAGGGGGAGGAATCTTCTTATGCACGCCTAATAATGTTGATGTTGAGGGGAAAATTAGTGATGATGCTACAACAAAACCATCAAAGAGTAAAACTTCTACTAAAGATGATGATGAATTCGATTGGTAGTTAGTTTTAGGCTTTATTAGGTCTGAGGTGATAATGTGGATAAGTTTAGTTATGAAGAAAATGGATACAACCGTGAGGAAGTCAATCAGTTTGTAGTAGATGTTATCAAACAAACAGAAAGTATTGTTGGTAAATGTAAAGATCAGCAAAAAGAGATTGAAAGACTGAAAAGTGAACTTGACCATTATCAGAAAATAGAAGAGCAAATGAAGAAATCTTTAATGCAATCCGAAAAAGCAGGAGAACGTATTAAAGAAATGGCTAGAGAACAAGCTGAAATAATCGTTACTGATGCTAAACGTAATGCTTCAAGTATTATTAATGAAGCTTTATTAGAAGCAGATAAGATAGAAATAAGAAATGCTGTTTTAGAAAAAAATCTAAAAGTGTTTAAGAAAAAGTTAAATTTAATTATTGAACAACAAAAAGAAGTTGTAAAAGAGATAGATACTCTTGAGATTGAAGAGTAATCTATTTT
>CANRDQ010000044.1 GCA_947629395.1 uncultured Bacilli bacterium | reverse complement strand
GTATATATAGTAAATAGTCTTTGTACTTATTTTTCTTATTAAATTATTTCTCCAGTTATTTATATTTAAATAATCTACAAAAAGGCTATCAACCACTATTGTTTAATCCATTTTTTTCATAGCACTAAATAAAATTAAAAGAATGATTAAAATTGGTAAACCAATAACACAAAGAATAACCTTAAAAATAGTATCTATAGTATGTATCAATAATTCTCTTTGTTGTTGTTTTCTAATTGCTTCTCTGTTCATTCGAAACTGTTCACTTACTGGTTTCTCAAAATACTCAGCCATCTCATCAAAATTCTTAAATTCCATTTTTATTACTCCTTTATAATTTCTAATATAAATCTATATTTCCTAATAAACTTATTTGGTATAAATTTTACATTAGATAATCTCCTTTAAAATTGTGCTTATTTTACCACAAAATACACTTTTTTTCAAGTTTAATTTAACTACACAAAAAAAGACAACTAATTAAACTGTCCAACTTTTGGGGTCCAGTTCAACTTTGTCTTTTAGTAATTTATATAATCTCTTCTATCTTACTAATAATCTCTTGCCAACTTGAAACTCTATTATCAATATCTAAATTATTATTATTTTCATCAAACAAAATAGTATGAATACCATTATTAACTAACTTATCATAATTATAACGACTATCTTCAATCATTAAGTTGATTTTCTCTTTTAAACAAACATCAACTTTATCTTTTCCATTAATAAAGATTTCATCTACGACAAGATTATTTTTTTGTAAATAGTTTTTTATCACATCATATATATCATCAACATATCTTTCACTTCTAGCTGTAATGATATAAATTTTATTACCTTTTTGTTTAAGTTTATCTAAAGTATCTTTAACATAACTTTTGGGTAAAGCTTCAGCATATACTTTTTCTAAATATTTATTTAAAAACTCTTCTTTTAAATTTGTATCTTCCCATAATTTTGTAGAATCGATATGTTTTTCTAATAAAAATTCTTTTTCGTATTCTAATATTTTTTCACTAGTAGAACAAATGGTATTATCCATATCAACGCCTATAATCATATTGAAACCTCCTAAAATTTAATATTAATTTTTATAAGTTAACACTTCACAGTTTTTAAGTTTATATTTACTATAATCTTTATCTTGTGGTTCTCCTTCAAAGAAACATTTAATATATATACTAACTCCAGCATGTGTAACAATTAAAATATTTTTATTAGGATATTTTTCTAGTATTTCTTCTAAAAAGCTTTTTATTCTACTTTGAAAATCTAATAAAGGTTCAATACCAAATCTAGTTTCTTTAACATCAGAGAAATCTACTTGATATTCATTTTTAAGTTTTCCTTCTAATGTACCATTGCATCTTTCAATTAGACGTTCATCAGTAATAATTTTATGGTCTGTAATTATTTGGGCAGTATGATAAGCTCTTTTTAGAGGACTAGAGAAAACAATATCAAAGTTTATATCTTTTAATTTTTCTTTTACTTCTTCAGCAGCTTGTTTACCATTTTCATTTATATCTATATCTGTTCTACCTTGATTTCTTCCTTCTTTATTCCAATCAGTTTGTCCATGTCTTACTATATATATCATTTTAATTATCTTCTGTTATATCAGTACAAATACTACTAAAAGCAAATTCTGCTTCTTTAATTGGATAAAGAAGAAAATCATGACCTAGAGCATTTCCAATATCAAGTTCTACTTTAGAACCTTGTTTTTCTAATCTCTCATAAAGATCTAAAACATCAGGATAAAATATTTCTCTAGTACCTACATATATGTAAACATTATTAATATTTTCTAAACTACCTTTAATAGGACTTATTCTATAATCTTCAGTACTAGTCTTACCAGCCCAAGTCTTACCTATTTCAATAAGACCATCTATCGATAATAATATTTCTTTTTTATCATATTCTTTGACTTTTTTATGAGACATCGTAACATCTAACCATGGTGAAAATAAAATTAATTTATCAGGTTGTCTTAATTTTATTTCATTTAAGTATTCACAAAAACCTAGACTTAAGCCACCACCAGCACTATCTCCCATTATAATTATTTTTTTATTCTTTTCTTTTTCTAATATTTTAGAATAAACTTTTTCTAATAAGTCATAACACTCTTCAAAAGTATGATTAGGAATCATCGGATATATAGGCATTACTATTTTGGCATTAACACTTTGGACTAATTTATCACAGAAAGTCCAATGAAATACAAGAGGTTGACTAACATAACCACCACCATGTAAATATAAAATAACATATTCATAATCAGAATCTTTACTCATACAGTAAACATCTTTATTATTTATTTTTACTTGTTCTATATTAGCTCTAATGACGTGTTTAGGTAATTTGTAATTTTCATTTTTAAAACGTCTTATACGTTTTCTAGTTTTTTTCTTACTACGTAGAATTCTTTTACAAAAGATTTTTTCAAAACCTATTGTTTTTAAATAGAATCTTATAAAATATACAAACGTTGAAGTTCTTTGTCCTTCATTAACAATTTTCTTCATAGGGCATAACTCCTTACTTCTACTACTATTTCAGTATATCATACAATTTGCTTTTACTATAGTAAATTTTAACTTTTACTTGCTATATCTTGTAATTCAAATCTATATTTTTGACTACAGTCTGGATATTTATGATGATCTACTTCACTTAAGAACATTTCAAGTGGTCTAATCCATAAACTTCCATCTCCATATAATTGTCTATAAATAACACATTCTTCTGCGGTTTCAGAATATTTACCAGTAGCAATTACTAAATAATAATTACCTTTAAAATGTTTATAAATACCATTAATTTTTAACTTATTCATTATATCACCTAATTTATTATAACATAAAAAAAGCATTTACCACTTGGTAAACACTTTTAATTAAATTCTGTTGTTTTTATACTTTTCATATAAAGTTTCTAATTCATTCATTTTATCATTCATTTCTAATTGTAATTTAGAAACTTCTTCATAATCTCTTTTGTTGAAGCATTCATCTATACTACTTATTAAACTAACTTTATATCTATCATCTTTAGCTAATTCTTTCTTTAAGACTAAAATTTTACTCCATAATTCCTCATCATAGTCATTATCATCTTCTAGTTTTTTACAAGCAATGATACGTTTTCTGTTTTTAGGAATTATTCTTTGATCTAAATCTAATATCCAGTTTTCTAAAGATAATTCCATGAAGGCTTTAACAATATCTTTTCCTAAAGCTTTTTCTATAACGTTTTTTTCTTTTAATTTAGAAACATTTTCATATACAGTTCTTGGACAGTTTCCAAAGAGTTTATTTCTTTCTTCTTCAGTATATTTTTCAAAGATATCATCTTCTTCACGATAAATTCTATTTTTACTGAAGTATTCTCCTTCTTCTTCATATTCCTTACAAAATTCTTTTTCAATTTGTTTATTAGTTAAACCTTTTTGTAAAGTATAATCTAGTCCATCTTGTATAGATGCATAAATTGCGGCAATAGCCATGTAAATATTTGTTTTAGGGTTTGGTGATCTTAATTCAAATCTTGTAGCAAGAGGATTTTTTCTATCTCTTACTAGACCTGCTAAAACAGTTCTATTTCTACTTTCTTCAGTAGCACTTCTACCAATAGAGGCAACTGTATGAGTTGGAGCTTCATAACCTGGAGTTAATCTCTTTAAAGCATCAGTTGTATTAGAGATAAATGGATTGATATATTCATAATTTTGAAGAATACCCATAATCATTCCCCAACCTATTTTACTCATAAAAGTATTTTCTTCTATTGGTTCAAGTAAATTAACTTTTTTACCATCATCTTTAGTTAACATTATACTTAAATGACAATGTTTTCCATTACCAGCAACTTTCTTAATTGGTTTAGCATCAAAACTTACTTCTAAACCATTTAATCTGAATACTTCTTCTATTATAGTTCTAGCCATTAACTCATTATCTAGTGTTGTTACTACATCACTGTATTTCCAATCTATTTCAAGTTGTTCAACTATATTACTAGTTGATCCTTCAGCAACATAAGTTTTTACTCCTCCTACTTCTTTATGTCCCATTTCAGGTTTAATTTTATATAAAGAAAGTATTTCAAGAGCTTGTTCTAAGGCTGTTCTAACTACACCTTGAGTTCTCTTCCAATATTGTTCTTTTAATGATTGTGATAAAACTAATTTAGGAATATTTACGTGATCATATGGAGTTCTTACCCAAAATTCTAGTTCTGTTCCTAACATAAAATTGATATCTTCATAACTATCTATTTGCGGAATTTCATAATGTTTTAACATTTCAGGATTACTATTTATTTCTTGGACTAAATATTTTTTTAATCTAGTTACAGATTCTTGAAGAATATGTCTGGAATCAACAAATCTTCCATTATGAGATAAGAAAGACCATATTCTTAATGTTCCTGTTGGTAACTGAGTTTTAGGATCGACATTTTCATAGTTATAATCTACATACCAATCTACAGAATTATCAGGTATTAGATCAACTCTAGCATCATCTAAAGTAGCGATATCTCCTAAATCAACTGAAGATCCATCAGTTTGAATTCCTCCACCTAATAGTTCATCCATATTTTTAATAAAATAATCAATAGGAATTTTCTCATCAGTATCTTTTCCCATTAAATCTACGGCTACAAAAGATGCGAATTTTATTTCTGGATGTTTCTTTAAAATTTTTAGTAAGTCAATATTATTACACTTATCACTTTCAATAGTATAAACTAACTTTTTGTTATAAATAAACTTATTTTCCATAATTCTACCTTCAATCTACATTAAAATACACAACCGCCTTCAAATTTCTTCTTTCTGATATTATACCACAAATTAAGAAAAATCCATAAATAACTGTAAACTTTTGTAAAGTATATTTATTTTAGGAGAATATCTATTTCTTTTTTGATGGATTTATTATCTAAATGTTCTTGTTTATAAAGTTCTTCAATAGTACCTTGTTCTACAAATTTATCATCAAAACCTAATATTTTTATTTTCTTATTAAAACCTAACTTATTTAATTCTAATAAAATATTATGTCCCAAGCCGCCTATTATTAAATTATCTTCTAAAGTTAAGATATTAGTATTAGCTTTAACTATTTCTTTTAACATCTTTTTATCTAATGGTTTTATGAAAGTAGCATTAACTAAAGTAATATCGAGATTATAATCTTTAATAATTTGAAAAGCTTTACTAACCATTTTACCTGTCGCAATTATAGTTAATTTTTTACCTTTACAAATATATTCCCATTTACCTAATTCTATTTTAGTTAAAGGTTTTAAAGTAAGATAATCTCCTCCACGGGGATATCTTATGGCAATAGGAAAACTTTGATTTAGACTCCACTTTAATAATGGTTTTAATTCAGCAATACATTTAGGGGATATTATAGTCATATTGGGAATTAATGATAGATAAGATAAGTCGAAAATTCCTTGATGAGTTTCTCCATCTGGTCCTACTAAACCGGCTCTATCGATGGCAAAAACGACATGATTATTTTGCATACAGATATCGTGTACTAGTTGGTCAAATCCTCTTTGGAGAAAAGTTGAATACACAGCAAAAACAGGTTTTATGTTAGAGGTGGCCATACCTGCCGCTAAGGTAACAGCGTGTTCTTCTGATATTCCTACATCATAATAACGTTCTGGGAATTTTTCTGAAAATTCTTTAAGTCCTACTCCATCTCTCATTGCGGCTGTGATAGCAACTATCTTCTCATCATGATTTCCTAATTCTACCATGGCCTTTCCAAAAGCTTGTGAGTAAGTTTCTTTACCACTGGACTTAACACCAACTTTTTTATCAAAACTAGATACACCATGGTAACATTCTGGTTTTTCTTCCGCAAAAGAATAACCTTTTCCTTTTTTAGTAACAACATGGATTATAACTGGTTCATCTATTTTTTTAGCTCTTTTTAAAACTTTTTCGATTTCTTTAATGTTATGTCCATCAATAGGACCAATATAAGTAAGTCCCATATCTTCAAAATATTTAGATGGTACTAAAGTTTTTTTAATTCCATCTTTAACTCTTGATAACACTTTAAAAGACATATTTCCTAATTTAGTATCATCTAAACTATATTTAACTTTATTTTTTAATTTTATATATTTTTCATTTAAACTAAGTCTACTTAAATAACTGGAAATACCTCCAACATTACTAGAAATACTCATATTATTATCATTTAAAATAATTATCATTTTAGTTTTATTAAAACCTAAGTCGTTAATGGCCTCTAAAGACATACCATTAGAAATGGCACCATCTCCTACTACTGTAACTACATTGTAATCTTCATGATTTAAATCCCTAGCTCTAGCCATACCAACTCCGGCACTTATAGAGGTACTACTATGACCAGTTTCAAAATAATCATAAGGACTTTCTTTTTTATATGGGAATCCTCTTAATCCTTTATACTTTCTTAGACTATCAAATTGATCTTTACGACCAGTTAAAATTTTATATACATAACTTTGATGACCAACATCAAAAATGATTTTATCTTTAGTAAAATCAAAAACTTTACATAAACTAATAGTTAACTCTACAATACCTAAATTAGAGGCTAAATGTCCTCCATTTTGGGAAACTTTATCTATTAAAAACTCTCTTATTTCTGTTGCTAAAGCTTCTCTTTGTTTTATATTTAATTTCTTTATATCATTAATATTATTTATCTTTTCTAGTTGCATAACTTTACCTCTCTTTTATTTTTCTTTTGCAATGCAAAAATCATTTTATCATTTTCTGATAAATTTGTACATAAAAACTTCACTTACGTGAAGCTTTATAATATTTCAACATTATCATTATCTGAGTTAGTTATTGGTGATGTTTCTATTTGTGATTCATTATCTAAATATTTATTTATTAAGGTTTGAATTTCATCTTTTTTGAATGGTTTAGAAAGATAATCAACAAAACCCTCACTCAAATATTTTTCTTTTGATCCTGTAATGGCATCAGCAGTTAAGGCAATGACAGGAGTATGGAAGTTTATGTTTTCTTTTAACTTCCTTAGACATTCTTCTCCATTCATAACAGGCATCATAATATCCATTAATATTAAATCAAATTGTTTACCACTGTTTATGATATTTAAACATTCTTCGCCATTGGTGGCTTCAGTAATATCAACATTTAAATCTTTCATAAGTCTAGTAGCAACTTTAATATTTAAAGCATTATCATCAACTATAAGGACTCTACGAGAAGATGTACTTTCTTCCTCGTTAACAGTTGTATCTTGTTCTGATTCTACTTCCTGTTCTACTGGTTCAGGAGATGTAAAATCTGTTTGGAAAGGAGGAACTAAAGTACCAATTTTTTGAGGTAAGAAAACAGTAAAGGTTGTTCCTTGTCCATATATACTATCAACATCTATACTTCCACCCATCATTTCTGTTAAGTTCTTAGTAATTGCTAATCCAAGTCCAGTTCCCTCTATTGATTTATTAGCTTCTACATCAAAACGTTGAAACTTAGTAAATAATTTTTCTTTATCTTCTTCTTTAATACCACGTCCTGTATCAGAAATAGAAATTGTTAAACAGGCTACATCTTCTTTAATAACACATCTAACACGTAAATCAACTTTTCCTTGTTCAGTATACTTAAAGGCATTAGTAAGTAAGTTGTTAATTATTTCTTTAACATGAATTTTATCTCCTATAAGTTCATAAGGAATACTCTCATCTAGATCAATATTAAATTTAATATCTTTATCACCTATTCTAGTACTAGCAATTTTAGACATTACTTTTACTTCTTCTTTAAAATTATATGGAGCATTAATAATTTCTAGTTTGCCACTTTCTATCTTATTAATATCTAAAATATTACCAATTAATTCTAGAAGTACTCCTGAAGCATCTTGAATATCATCAATATCTTCTATAACTTCTTGTGGTAGATTATCTTTGTAAGTAGCAATATCATCAGAAAGACCCACTATCGCATTAAGGGGAGTTCTAATCTCATGAGACATACTAGATAGGAAATCAGATTTAGCTTGATTAGCCTTTTCAGCTTCTACTCTAGCTTTATTAAGTTCTTTTACCATCATGGCATCAGGATTTTCAATCGAAAAATACATAATGTAGCAAAATAAAGTAAGCATAACATCATAAACTATAATTCCTTTAAATAAAAGGGATAAAATTGTAGAAAGGACTAAGACTAAAGTAATTAAGAATACTTGAATATATCTTTTATCATTTTCTTTAAAGTTAACAGTTGTAAAATAAAGGATTAAAATAATGAAGATAAATACCATACTATAACATAAGGTAGCTGTAGAACCTACAGCATTTCTAACTTGACCTTCTTCTGTGATAATAACTTTAGTAAAATGTGTAATTAGAAAATAGATTCCATTAAAGGCAATTAATCCATAATTTATTTCTTTAGTTTTTTCTCTTAATTTAGGATAAGAAATAACTAAAATATAGACTAGTAATAAACTAAACATAGTAATATACATAGTAGTAATTATTTTATTAGAGTAATTAATAAAAAAGTAATATTTAGACATCAGAACATCATAAGTTACAAAAGCACTAATTAAGTGTATAACAAAATTAAAGAAAATTGCCACAAAAGATACAATTAACATAGCACTATAATATTTATTTTCAGCAATGGGAACTTTCTTCTTCATAAAATAACTTATAGATATTAAAATGATAAAAATTAAAGATACTAACGGTAATTCAAATTCCAAACTTCTCATACTCATAGTCAATACTCCTTATTCTTCTATCATTATATCATTTCAGCAAAAAAAAATATACAACTTAATTTTAAATTGTATATTTTTTATTTATAATTATCTAGTTTTAACTTTTTGAGTTGGCTTTTGCCAATTTTCGTGCATATATCTATTAAAATCATATTTCTTTTCTGCTTCTTGTCT
>CANRDQ010000043.1 GCA_947629395.1 uncultured Bacilli bacterium | reverse complement strand
GGACCAAACTTAAAAATGTATCAATGTGGTATTCCAAAAGAAATGGCTTTAGAGCTATTCAAACCACATGTTATTCATGGCTTAGTTGAAAAAGACTTAGCTCATAATATTAAAGCTGCTAAAAGATTAATTGATAATCAAGATCCAGTAGTTTGGGATGTAGTAGAAGAAGTTATTAAAGAACATCCAGTATTATTGAACCGTGCTCCAACTCTACATAGACTTGGTATTCAAGCATTTGAACCAATTTTAGTAGGTGGAAAAGCTATTCGTTTACATCCACTTGTATGTCCAGCTTTCAATGCTGACTTCGATGGAGACCAAATGGCTGTACACGTTCCATTATCAGAAGAAGCTCAAGCAGAAGCAAGACTTCTTATGTTAGGATCAAATAACATTCTACATCCAAAATCAGGAGATCCAATTGTTACACCATCTCAAGATATGGTTTTAGGAAATTATTATATTACAATTGAAAAAGCCGGAGAAGATGGTGAAGGTCGTGTATTTAAAAATATGAGTGAAGCTCTAATGGCTTATGAGAGAAGAGAAATTACTCTACATACTCGTATCGCTATTCCTGTTTCTTCATTCAAACATAAATTATTTACAGAATCTCAACGTAAAAAATACTTAATTACAACAGTAGGTAAATTAAAATTCAATGAAATTTTACCTGATTCATTCCCATATGTTAATGAACCAACTGATGATAATATTCAAAATATTACACCAAATAAATATTTCGTAGAAATGGGAAAAGATTTAAAAGCAGAAATAGCTGCTATGCCTTTAGTAAAACCATTTGCTAAGGGAACACTTGAAAAAGTAATTGCTCAAGTATTTAAACGTTATAAAACAACTGAAACTTCATTAATGCTAGATGCTTTAAAAGATTTAGGATTTAAATATTCTACAGTAGCTGGAATTACAGTTAGTATGTCTGATATCGTAACTAGTAAAAATAAAGCTGCAATTGTTGCAGATGGACAAAGTAAAGTTGATAAAATTAATAAACAATATAAACGTGGTTTAATTACTGAAGAAGAAAGATTCAACAAAGTAATTAGTACTTGGGATAATGCTAAAGCTCAAGTTCAAGCAGAACTTGAAGAAATAGCTAATAGTGAACAAGATAATCCAATCTTCATGATGATGCATTCTAAAGCTCGTGGTAATATCTCAAACTTTACTCAAGTTGCAGGTATGCGTGGAGTTATGGCTAAACCAAATGGAGATCCAATTGAAATCCCAGTATTCTCTTCATTCAAAGAAGGTCTATCAGTATCTGAATTCTTCTTATCTTCACATGGTGCTCGTAAAGGTAGTGCCGATACAGCACTTAAGACTGCCGATTCTGGATACTTAACTCGTCGTTTAGTTGATGTATCTCAAGATATGATAGTTAGAGAAGAAGATTGTCATACAGATCAAGGTGTTGTTGTATCTGACTTTATTAATGAAAAAACAGGTTCTGTAATTGAAGGATTATATGATAGAATTGTTGGTCGTTATGCTAATAAGAAAATTGTTAATCCAGAAACCAAAGAAGTTATTGTTGATAAATTAGGTTACATTACAGAAGCATTAGCAGACAAAATCATTGCTGCAGGAATTAAAGAAGTTGAAATACGTAGTGCTTTAACTTGTGCTACTGCAAACGGTGTTTGTCAAAAATGTTATGGACGTAACTTAGCAACTGGTAATATTGTTGAAATTGGTGAAGCTGTTGGTGTTATGGCTGCTCAATCTATCGGAGAACCAGGAACACAACTTACCATGCGTACTTTCCATACTGGAGGAGTTGCTGGTGGAGAAGATATTACTCAAGGTCTTCCACGTGTTCAAGAATTATTTGAAGCACGTAATCCAAAAGGTAAAGCAACAATCGCTGAAATTGATGGTAAAGTTACAAAAATTAAAGAAGATTCTGGTAAGTACAAAATCAGCATTACTAATGATGTTGAAACTAAAGAACATGTTACTAATTATGGAGCAAAACTTTGTGTTGAAAAAGGTGATATGGTTACTTGCGGAGATAAATTAACTGAAGGTGCAATTAGCCCTAAAGAATTACTTGCTGTAACTGATCCAATTACAACACAAGAATATATCCTAAAAGAAGTACAACATACATATCGTTCTCAAGGTGTTGATATTTCAGATAAACATATCGAACTTATCGCTAGAAGAATGATATCTAAGATTAGAATTATTGAAAGTGGAGATACTACTTTCTTACCAGGTTCACTTGTTAACTTCCGTGAATTCACAGATGGTAACAAAGAAGCTGTAATTGCTGGTAAAAAACCAGCAATGGGTAAACCAGTTCTTCTAGGTATCACTAAAGCATCTTTAGAGACAGATTCATTCCTATCAGCTGCATCATTCCAAGAAACAACAAGAATTTTAACAGATGCTGCTATCAAAGGTAAGATTGATCCATTAGAAGGATTAAAAGAAAATGTTATTATTGGTAAATTAATTCCAGCTGGAACTGGTAGTAAAGTTTATCGTAACGTTGGATATGATTTAGAAGATGAATTTGTTGATGAAGAACCGCTTGATAAATTAGAAGACGAATTTATGGATTAATAAATAAAGATATTGAAAATAAACTATTTAACATTTTAATTAGTTTAATCAATATCTTTTTCTTTTAAAAAATCCCTTAACCGTGTATAATAATTATAGAGAAAAATATAGATAAGTGAGGAAGTAGAAAATGAAGGTATTAAATGATAAAGGTTGGGGATTAGTAACATTAATAACTTTTATTTGCGTTTTTGCATTATTTTTATTAGTTTTATCTTTTTTAATTGGTAATTTTAATCATAATGATTCTCCTGGTAATGAAGAATCATACATAAGTTATATAGTTTTATAATATATAACTTTTTTGTATCAATAAAAATATAGGATATTTATATAGTAAAATTTTTTAGAACATCAGGAGGTTATGGGATGAAAAAAATAATTAAAAATGAAAAGTTCATAGATTTTCTAAAGTACACCATAAGTTTTATAATAATTATGGGATTTATATGCTTTATATTTAAAAGAAATGGTATGAACTTTATTTGGTGCTTTGATGGGTATACACAACATTTTGTTACTCTAACCTATTTTAAAAACATTTTAAGTAATTTAAGTTTAAATACATTTACATGGAATATTGGGTTTGGTATGGATATGTTTAGCAATTTAGCATACTATGTTTTTGGCGACCTAGTATCTTATTTTAGTGTATTAGTACCACAACATTTACTCAAATATTTTTATTCGATCTCAATAGTTATTAGATTATACTTAGCCGGATTATCTTTCTTGTGGTATTGCCACTATCGAAATCAAAAAGGAGCCAAAGTAATAATTGGTAGTATAGTTTATATATTTTGTGGTTATGCGCTAATCGCATCAGTTAGACATCCTTATTTTGTTAACGCAATGACAATTTTTCCAATCAGTATGATAGGAATAGAAAAATATATAAATGAAAATGAAAAGCCATTTTATATTTTTTCAGTATTTTTAATGTTTGTTAATAGTTTCTATTTTGGATATATGAATGCCTTAACAGTAGGAATATATGGAATAATATTGGCAATTAGCAAATATAAAAAGGATTATAAAAAAATCCTCTCAGTTTTGTGGGGGGGGGTAACTTATGCATTCATAGGACTCTTGATGAGTTGCTTTGTATTAGCACCTACCATAAATGAATTCTTAAATTCTGCTAGAACAAGCTTAACCGCCGATATAACTTACAATTTTAATTATTATCGAAATCTAATAAGGATAATTAGTAATTTTGATCTTGGTATAAATCATTGGTCATATATAAATGTATCTGCTATTGTCTTCCTAGTAATACCTTTAATTATAAAAAACAGAAAAAAAGAATTACCATTAACAATTTTAGGAGCAATTTTATTTTTACCATTTATATCTTCAACTTGTTCTTCTATTATTTCAGGATTAAATTATTCAAATAATAGATATACATTTATGTTTGTCTTTGTAATCTCATACTTATCAGTAACAGTCCTAAAAGAAAATAGCAATATTGATATAAAAACAATGTTAATTATTTTATTTGGATATTTATTTTTAACATTAGTTTTAGAATTACCAGTTACAGCATCCACAATAAGTTTTGTCGCTGCATTATTACTTATGATGTTAGTGTTCTTATATAAAGATAAATTTAAATTTAGAAAGAAATCTTATTTTATTGAAGTCTTAGCTGTCATCGTAATACTAAATACTATGTTCAATTGTTATTATTTATATGATCCAAAATATAACAACTATGTTTATGAATTTACTGAGAACTATCAAACAGAAGCTTTATATGATTCTGCACACGGTAATTATGATAACTTTTCACAAGCTATTGATTATATAAAAAATACTGATAAAGGTTTTTATAATATAGGTAAAAATGTAAATGATGCTTGGAATTTAGGTTTATATAAAAATTATAATTCTATCAACTATTACTATTCTATAGTTTCCAATCTTTATAATGATTTAGCAACGGATTTAAATAATAAAGAAAAAGAAATAAATTTAGAAATAAAAGAATTTGACAACAGAGCAAAAATCAACTCCTTATTAGGTAAAAAATATTTTATTACTAATAATCCACAAATTAATATGTATGGTTTTGATTCCATAAAGAAATTGGGTAATACCTATATTTATAAAAATAAAAATACTGTAGATTTTGCTAGTCTATATAATAAGTGTATAAATACTAAAGTATATGATAAATTAACAGATTTAGAAAAAGAAGATGCTTTGTTAAAATATTATGTAAGTGATAATTGTAGCAACCAAGATTATACCTTAGATAATATAAAACCAATTAAATATAAATCAAGTATCCCTTTAAAAAAACATTTAGTTTTAAATTCTTCTACAGGTAATAAAGTAACTTTAAAATTAAATAAACCAATCACAGGTGAATTGTATGTAAAAATTAATAATTTACAGTACAAAAACTTAGATTTAGAAGAAAGAATTAATGCCGTATCACCAAGAAAAGTGGACAGAAATAAATATAAAAGTGAAATAAAATGGGAAAATAAAGAGAAAAATATTATAGTTAAGGCCCACACAAAGAATATGACTAATGAAGAAACTATCTTTAATAAAAAGCATACCTATTATCTACCAAATGAAGATATTTTAATTAATTTGGGATATTATGATAATTATAAAGGTAAAGTAACTTTAAGTTTTTCTGAATTAGGCATATATGACTTTGATTCCATCAATATATATGAAGTACCATTTAATAATTATGAAGAAAATATAAATAATTTAAATAAATCTAACTTTGAGTTAAAAGACTATGGTGATAATTACTTAAAAGGAACTGTTAATCCCGAAACAGATGGTGTCCTAACTTTCAGAACATTATTTAATAAAGGATGGACAGTATTAGTAGATGGTAAAAAAGTAAAGACCTTCAACAATAAATATTTTCTAAGTATAAATATCGAAAAAGGAAAACACGATATATCTTTACAATATAAAACTCCATTCATTAAAGAAGGACTAATTATTTCTTGTATAGGTTGGATATTATTTATCGCAGTGATTATTTTATCAAATAAAAAAATTAAGATTAAACATTCTTAATTTTTTTCATTTTATTTCTTCCTAAATTAATTAGTATACATTTTTATGAAATAGAATACTATAATTAAGTAGATATACTATTAGAAAGCACCTTTTTATAATAAATATGTACAAATATCAAGTAACAAAAAAATTTATTAATAATATTTTAATAATATATTGACTAATTTTTTACAATATGATATATTATGTTTGTTTTAAATATCTTTGCGTTTTTATATGCAAAGATTTATTTAAAGAATAAAATGATACACCTGGATATGTGTAAAGAAAGGAGATATATTTTATATGCCTACAATCAATCAATTAGTTAGAAAAAATCGTAAAAACAAAGTAAAGAAAAGTAAGGCACCTGTATTAGGAATGGGACTTAATACTATTCAGAAAAAAACAACAAAGATTGCATCACCTCAAAAAAGAGGAGTATGTGTTCGTGTTGGTACTAAAACACCTAAGAAACCAAACTCAGCTTTAAGAAAGTATGCACGTGTTCGTTTAAGTAATGGTAAAGAAGTAGATTCTTATATTCCAGGAATTGGACACAACCTACAAGAACATAGTGTTGTACTAATTCGTGGTGGACGTGTTAAAGATTTAATCGGTGTACGTTATCATGTAGTTCGTGGAACTCTTGATACAGCTGGTGTTAAAGATCGTAAACAAGGTCGTAGTAAATATGGAGCTAAAAAATAAGACAAAATAAAAGGAAGGGAGAGAGTTAAATGCGTAAGAGAAGAGCTGTAAAAAGAGACGTTTTACCAGATCCAATATATAAATCAAAAGTTGTTACTAAATTAGTTAACACTATTATGTTAGACGGTAAAAAAGGAACTGCTCAAACAATAGTATATGAAGCATTTGATCAAATCAAAGAAAAAACTGGAAATGAACCACTTGAAGTATTTAATCAAGCTTTAGATAATATAAAACCTCAACTTGAAGTTAAGAGTCGTCGTGTAGGAGGTTCTAACTATCAAGTACCTATGGAAGTTACTCCAGCGAGAAGTCAAGCTTTAGCCTTAAGATGGTTAACAAAATATTCTCGTGAACGTGGCGGAAAAGGTATGGCTGAAAATTTAGCTAATGAAATAATTGATGCATCAAATGGAACTGGTGCAGCAGTTAAAAAACGTGAAGATACCCATCGTATGGCAGAAGCTAATAAGGCTTATGCACATTATAGATGGTAGAAAGGATTTATTATGGCAAGAGATACCGCTCTAGAAAAAACTAGAAACTTTGGAATTATGGCACATATTGATGCCGGAAAAACAACTTCAACAGAACGTATTTTATTCCATGCTAAGAAAATCCATAAAATTGGAGAAACTCATGATGGAGAATCTCAAATGGACTGGATGGAACAAGAAAAAGAACGTGGAATTACAATTACTTCTGCTGCAACTACTGCTCACTGGAAAGGTTATAGATTAAATATAATCGATACTCCAGGACACGTAGACTTTACTGTAGAAGTTTCAAGATCACTTCGTGTTTTAGATGGTTCTGTAGCATTATTAGATGCTCAAGCTGGTGTTGAACCTCAAACTGAAACAGTTTGGAGACAAGCTAGTGAATTTAATGTACCAAGAATTATCTTTGCAAATAAGATGACTAAAATGGGAGCTGATTTTGAATTCACTCTACAAACTATTGAAAAAAGATTAATGGTAAATGCTAAACCTATCCAATGGCCAATTGGTGCAGAAGATCATTTTACTGGTGTAATTGATTTAATAACTAAAAAAGCTTATGGATATGATGGTAAACCAGAAGAAAATCATGAAGAAATTGAAATTCCTGCTGATCTTGTAGATTTAGTAGAAGAAAAACGTAATGATTTAATTGAAGCAATTGCTGAATATGATGATCAAATCATGGAAGACTATCTAGAAGGTAAAGAAATTGATCCTGAAGCTATTAAAAAAGCTATTCGTGTTGGAACATTAAAAGCAGAATTCTTCCCAGTATTATGTGGAGATGCTTTAGATAATAAAGGTATCAAATTCTTACTAGATGCAGTTATCGATTATTTACCAAGTCCAATTGATATTCCATCAATTAAAGGAATTGATAAGAAAGGTAACGAAGTAGAACGTCATCCAAGTGATAGTGAACCTTTCAGTGCATTAGCATTCAAAGTTATGTCTGACCCATTTGTAGGTAGACTTACATTCTTTAGAGTTTATTCAGGACACTTAAGTAGTGGAAGTTATATTTTAAACTCTACAAAAGATACAAAAGAAAGAATTGGACGTATCTTACAAATGCACGCTAATAACCGTACAGAAATTAGTGATGTTTATACAGGAGATATCGCTGCTGCAGTAGGACTTAAAAATACTACAACTGGAGACACTTTATGTGATGAAAAGAATCCAGTTATTTTGGAAAGCTTAGTTGTTCCAGAACCAGTTATTGAACTTGCTGTTGAACCAAAATCAAAAGCAGATCAAGACAAAATGGCATTAGCTTTACAAAAATTAGCAGAAGAAGATCCAACATTCAAAGTTCATACTGATCATGAAACAGGTCAAACAGTAATCGCTGGTATGGGTGAATTACACTTAGACGTATTAGTAGATCGTATGAAACGTGAGTTTAATGTTGAAGCAAACGTAGGTCAACCACAAGTTGCTTATCGTGAAACATTAAAACAAGCTGCTGAATGTGAAGGTAAATATATCAAACAATCTGGTGGACGTGGACAATATGGACATGTTTGGATTAAGTTTGAACCAAATCCTGATAAAGGATATGAATTTGTTGACCAAATCGTTGGTGGAGTTGTTCCTCGTGAATATATTCCAGTAGTAGATAAAGGTTTACAAGAAGCATTAGAAACTGGTGTACTTGCTGGTTATCCAATGATAGATGTTAAAGCAACATTATATGACGGTAGTTATCATGATGTTGACTCAAGCGAAATGGCATTCAAAGTAGCTGCATCTTTAGCTTTAAAAGAAGCTAAGAATAAATGTAACCCAGTATTACTAGAACCAATCATGAAAGTAGATGTTACAACACCAGAAGAATACTTCGGTAATGTTATGGGAGATTTAACATCTCGTCGTGGTAGACCACTTGGTCAAGAAACACAATTTGCTGCTGTTAAATTAAGCGCAATGGTTCCACTTTCTGAAATGTTTGGATATGCTACAAACCTACGTAGTAATACTCAAGGACGTGGTACATTCGTAATGTTCTTCGATCATTATGAAGAAGTTCCAAAAAGTATTTCAGAAGAAATCATTAAAAAGAGTGGAAATTAGTAAAAAAATATAGTCAAAACAGTTGAAAATTATTCAATTGTTAGATAAAATAAATGTTGTAAAACAAATAGGAGGAGAAAATTATGGCAAAAGAAAAATTTGATCGTTCAAAACCACATGTTAATGTTGGTACAATTGGACACGTAGATCACGGAAAAACTACATTAACTGCTGCTATTACAAAAGTATTAGCTGGTAAAAATGGTAATGAACAAGTTGCTTTTGAAAACATTGATAAAGCACCTGAAGAAAGAGAACGTGGTATCACTATCAATACTGCTCACGTAGAATACAGTACTGATAAGAGACATTATGCACACGTTGACTGTCCAGGACATGCTGATTATGTTAAAAACATGATCACTGGTGCTGCTCAAATGGATGGAGCAATCTTAGTTATTGCTGCAACTGATGGACCTATGGCACAAACTCGTGAACATATCTT
>CANRDQ010000042.1 GCA_947629395.1 uncultured Bacilli bacterium | reverse complement strand
AATTATTTGAACTATTCGGTATCATCTCCATACGAGCCAGGGTCTACTATGAAAACATTTACTTATATGTGTGCTATGGAAAATGGTGTTTATAATGGTCAAGAAACTTATCCATCAGGTATTTATAAAACAACTGATGGTACAGAAATAGGAGACTGGCGAAGAGAAGGTTGGGGTACTATTAACTATGATAAGGGTTATGCTTTATCATCTAATACAGGAATTGTTCACATTATAAAAAGACATTTGAATGCTGCAGCTTTAAGACTTTATTTTAGAAAGTTAGGTTTTGGTAAAAAAACAGGTATTCAACTTCCTAATGAAGATACGGGTTCCCTTAATTTTAAATATGAAACAGAAGTATTTAATGCCGGATTTGGTCAAGGTATAACAACTACACCAATGCAGAATATTCAAGCTTTAACATCACTTACTAATGATGGAATGCTTTTAAAACCTTATATAGTTTCTAAAATAGTAGAGCCAGATACAGGAGAAGTAATTTTTGAAGGTAAAAGAAAAGAAATTCAAAGAGTAGCCTCTACACAAACAGTTGAAAAAATGAAACAATTAATGAATGATACTGTTAATGTTAAGGGAAATACTGGTTATAGTTATCATATGGATGGTTATAGTTTAATTGGTAAGACAGGAACAGCGCAAATTGCTGATGAATCTGGTAAAGGTTATTTAACAGGAGATGCGGATATTATTTCTTCTTTCACAGGAATATATCCTTATGAAGATCCAGAAATTATAATTTATGCTTCTGTAAAGAGACCTACTGGAGGAAGTCAAAAAATTATTCAAGATACTGTTAAAGATGTAGTTAAAAATGTGGCTAAATATCATGGACATGAACCTCAAAAAACAGAAGGAGTTAAAGTAACTAAATATACAATACCTTCTTTTGCTTCTAAAAAGACAGATACAGTTAAACAAACTTTAACTAGTGCCGGAATTAATAATCAAGTTATTATTGGAAACGGTAATAAAGTAATTAAACAGTATCCAACAAGTGGAGAAATAATGTCATCAACCGATAGAATTTATTTAATTACGAATGATCCTAATATCACTATACCAAATGTAGTAGGTCTTTCTAGTAAAGAAGCAAGTGCTGTTTTAAAGATGTTAGGTCTTAAAGTTAAATTACAAAATAAAGGTTATGTAACTGCACAAAGTAAAGTAGGAACAAAGGTAGTTAAAGGTGAAGAAATAACTTTAGCTTTAAATCCTAAGTTTGCAGTTAGTTAAAAGGAGAAATGTATGTATATTAAAACAAAGTATAAAGTAATGATTGTGGTGGGAATAATTGTTTTGATTGCCACCATCGCAGGTATATTTGCTTATATAGAAAGGGAAAGATTATTTTCTAGTATAGGTAGTAGTAATGCTGAGTTTGTAGATTCTTCATATGAAGGAGTTGTAGAGTATTCAGCAGATGTTGATTTTATGTTTGTAATTAATAAAGAACATAAAGTTAGTAATTTAATATTTTTAGAACAAAAGTCATTAAATGCTTTAAAAGATAAAAATATTGAAGGAAGTAATATTGAAACAGCTGTTTATGAGGCTATAAGAATATTAAATGAAGAGAAGTTATTTACACAAAATATAATTTTAACTTCTTATCAAAGTAATAATTGTTTATCATTAGTAGAAGCACAGGTTAATAAAAATTTAATTGTATTTGGTTCTAATGTTAAGGTAAGTAATCAAACTTTAAAATTAAGTGAAAGATTAAGTGAACTTGGTTTAGAGTCTAAAGGAACTGATGTAGAAAATGTTAAGATGCTTTATGATCAATCAAAAAATAAATTATTAGAATCAGCTATGAATAATCAAAGTGAAAGTAATAGTGTTTCTTATATTGCAGAAGCTCAAGATATTTATAGACAACTAGATAGTTATGCGAAAGGACAAATGGAAGGTTATAAGGTTGTTGTGGAAAATCAACAACGAAATGATCCTAATGGTTTATTACTTGAAAATGTAAAAAGTAAAAATGGTTTAACTCCAACGGATAAGAGTTGGTATCAAATTGTATCAAAAGTTGTATATGCTTCAATTGTTTTAAATGATACACATGAGTATTGTTTTAATGGTAGTGCTGATAATTATACTGAAGGTGCTTGTAAATAAAAGATAGAAATTCTATCTTTTTTAATTGTCTAAATGAGTATTTTATGTATATAATATAATTGTAATAAAAAAAGAATAAAAAAAGGATAGTTTGTGGACTATCTTTTATGTTTGGAGAAGGTTCTGGGTTGTCAAAATTAGTCAACTTATTTGCAACTTCCTTGAAATTTCGTTATAATTAATAAAGAAAGTATTGGAGTGATAAAATATGGCATTAAAATATGATGAGAATTCCATAAAGGTATTAGAAGGATTAGATGCAGTTCGAAAAAGACCAGGTATGTATATTGGTTCTACTGATAAAAGAGGTCTTCATCATTTAGTATGGGAAATTGTTGATAATTCAATAGATGAAGCTATAAATGGTTTTGGTGATCATATTAAAATTATCATTCATAAAGATAAAAGTATTAGTGTAGAAGACTTTGGACGTGGACTACCTGTTGGTATGCATAAAACAGGAAAAAGTACCCCAGAAGTAATTTTTACTGTGCTTCATGCTGGAGGTAAATTTGAAAGTGGTGGTTACAAAGTATCTGGAGGACTTCATGGTGTTGGTGCTAGTGTTGTTAATGCTTTGTCTAAATGGTTAGAAGTTACTATTAAACATGATAAAGGAGAATATTTTATTCGCTTTGAAAATGGTGGTCATGTTGTAGATGGTGGTCTTAAGAAAATAGGGACTACTAATCGTACTGGTACTAAAGTTAGATTTTTACCTGATGATGAAATATTTTCACATACTAATTTTTCTTTTACAACAATCTGTGAAAGAATGCAAGAATCAGCTTTTCTATTAAAAGGAATTACTATTGAAGTAATAGATGAAGAAGATGAAAAAGAAGCTGTTTATTGTTATGAAAGAGGAATTGAAGAATTTGTTGAAGACTTAAATAAAGGTAAAAATACTTTACATAAAGTCTTAAATATGAGTGGTGAAAAAGAAAAAATAGAAGTTGATATTGCGATGCAATATACTGATACATATAGTGATACTATTGTTAGTTTTGTTAATAATGTTAAAACTGTTGATGGAGGAAGTCATGAAGTTGGTTTTAAAACAGCTTTAACACGTGTTTTTAATGATTACGCTAAAAGTAATGGTTTCTTAAAAGCTAAAGATAAATCTCTTGAAGGTAGTGATGTAAGGGAAGGTTTAACAGCGGTTATATCTTTAAAGATTCCTGAAAATTTATTACAATTTGAAGGACAAACTAAAGGAAAATTAGGAACTCCTAAAGCTAAGACTATTGTTGAAAATATTACTACTGAACAATTAAGAGTTTTTCTAGAAGAAAATAAAGCTATTGCGGTTGATGTTATTCAAAAATCAATTAAAAGTAAAGTAGCTAGAGAAGCGGCTAGAAAAGCTCGTGAAGAAGCTCGTAAAGGAAAGGCTAGAACTTCTAAAGATAGAGCTTTATCTGGAAAATTAACTCCAGCGCAAAGTAAAGATAAGACTAAAAAAGAGTTGTTTTTAGTCGAAGGAGATTCTGCTGGTGGTTCAGCTAAACAAGGTCGTGATCGTAAATATCAAGCTGTACTTCCACTTCGTGGTAAAGTTTTAAATACGGAAAAGACTAAAGAATCAGAGATATTTAAAAATGAAGAAATCAATACAATGATTTATACCATTGGAGCAGGATATGGTTCTAATTTTGATATTAAAGATTGCGAATATTCAAAAGTTATAATCATGAGCGATGCTGATGAAGATGGAGGACATATTCAGTGTTTACTTTTAACGTTCTTCTATCGTTATATGAAACCTCTTATTGAAGATGGAAGACTTTTTGTAGCGTTACCACCACTTTTCAAAATTCAATGTGGTAAAAATATTGAATATGCTTATACAATGGAAGAAATGAAAGAGAAGATAAAGGGTAAAAAATGTGAAGTTCAACGTTACAAAGGACTTGGTGAAATGAATGCAGATCAATTGTGTGAAACAACTATGGCACCAGGTAGTAGAACTTTAATTAGAGTAAATATAGAAGATGCACAACTTGCTGAAAAAAGAGTATCTGTTTTAATGGGAGATGAAGTTGCGCCTCGTAAGGAATGGATTGAAGAAAATGTTGAATTCTCATTAGAAGATGATTATGATTTAGTATAAACTAGATAGTAGGTGAAATGATGGCTAAGAAAAAAGCTGAGACAGAAGAAGTTTTAGAGAAAATTTTTGATTATACATTAGAAGATATTATGGGAGAAAGATTTGGTAGTTACTCTAAATATATCATTCAAGATAGAGCTATACCAGATGCTAGAGATGGATTAAAACCAGTTCAAAGAAGAATTCTATATTCTATGCATAAAGAGAAAAATACTTATGATAAAGGCTATAGAAAAAGTGCGAAAACAGTTGGAGATGTTATAGGTAATTACCATCCACATGGAGATACTTCTATTTATGATGCAATGGTACGTATGAGTCAACCTTGGAAAACAAGACTTCCATATATTGATATGCATGGTAATAATGGATCTATAGATGGTGATAGTCCTGCCGCTTATCGTTATACTGAGGCTAGACTTTCTAAAATTTCTAATGAAATGTTAAGAGATATTGAAAAAAATACTGTTGAGTTTGCTCCAAACTTTGATGATACTACTAAAGAACCAACTGTTTTACCAGCTCGTTTTCCAGCATTACTTGTTTATGGAGCACAAGGTATTTCCGCAGGATATGCTACTAATATTCCTCCTCATAATTTAGGAGAAGTAATAGATGCCACTATTCATAGAATAGATAATCCTAATTGCTCTTTAGAAACATTAATGAAATATGTACAAGGACCAGATTTTCCAACAGGAGCAATTGCTTGTGGAGCAGCAGGTATAAAAGAGGCTTATGAAACTGGTCGTGGAAAAATTATTATTAAAAGTAAATATGAATTTAGTAATGGTAAAATGATTATTACTGAAATTCCTTTTGAAGTTAATAAGGCTCAATTAGTTAAAAAAATAGATGATATTCGTATTGATAAAAAAATAGATGGAATTAGTGAAGTTAGAGATGAATCTACTGCTGATGTAAGAATAGTAATAGACTTGAAAAAAGATTGTAATAAAGAATTACTTGAAGCTTACTTACTTAAAAATACTAGTTTACAAATAAGTTATAATTTTAATGTAGTAGCGATTGTAAATCGTCGCCCTAAACTTTTAGGTTTAAAAGCAGCCTTAGATGCTTTTATTAATCATCAAAGAATAGTTATTAGAAGAAGAACTGAATTTGATTTACATCATGCTTCTGCTAGACTTCATATTGTAGAAGGACTTATTAAATGTATATCTATTTTAGATGAAGTAATTAAAGTAATTAGACAAAGTAAAAATAAGGGTGATGCGAAAGAAAATTTAGTAAAAGCTTTTGGTTTTACTGAAGAACAAGCAGAAGCTATTGTTACATTAAGACTTTATCGTTTAACTAATACTGATGTTGTTGAATTAGAAGAAGAGATGGCTACTCTTAAGAAGATTATTGCGGGACTTACGCAAATTTTAAATGATGAAGAAATGTTAAAGAAAGTAATGAAAGATGAACTTAGAAAAGTTAAACATGAATATAAAACACCACGTCTTACAGAAATTCAAGATCATATTGATGAAGTAAAAATTGATAAGATTTCTATGATTCCTGAAGAAGATGTAGTTGTATCTGTTACTAAAGATGGGTATATTAAACGTAGTAGTTTAAGAAGTTATACATCAACAACAGAAGATGTTACTTTAAAAGAAAATGATTATTTATTAGGACTTTATAAGATGACAACTCTAAATACTTTATTGTTATTTACTAATCATGGAAATTATTTATTCTTACCTGTACATAGTATTCCTGATATGAAATATAAAGATATGGGTAAACACGTAAGTAATGTTATTCCTTTAAGTGAAGGAGAAGAGATTGTTAGTAGTATTCCTGTTTATTCATTTGATTCTAAACAGAGTGTAGTTCTAGTATCTAAACATGGTTTAATTAAACAAACTGATATTAAAGAATTTGAACTTACTAGATATTCTAAACCAGCTCTTTGTATGAAAATTGGTAGTTCAGATGAGTTAGTAACAGCTTTCATTAAAACTAAACCAAATATATTCTTAAGTACTGAAAAAGGATATGGACTTGCATTTAATTGTGATGATGTTCCTGTTGTAGGGGTTAAAGCTAAAGGTGTTAAGGGAATTAATTTAAAAGATGATGTAGTAGTGTCTGCGAATGAATTCTCTTATAATGAAGATGAATATTTAACTGTTATTACAACAAAAGGAACAGGTAAGAGAGTAAGACTTAATGAATTTGAATTATCTTCTCGTGCTAGAAGAGGGTTATTAATTATTCGTGAAGTAAAAACTAATCCATATGCTATATTAAAAACATTTATTACTGATAGTCGTAATCATCTTATTTTAAAGAGTGATGACTTGGAAGATATTAAACTTACTACTTTAAGTATTTGTGATCGTTATTCAACAGGAAAAGAAATATCTAAGAGTGAGTTAATAGATGCTTCTTTAGTAATAGGATTAACGGAAGAGACAGAAGTTAAAGAAGTAACTAAAGAAACTTCACCATCTAAAAAAGATACTATAGATTTAAAAGAAATAGATGATAGATTAATGACTATAGATGATTTTCTTAATTAATTAAATTAGGTATAAAAAACTCCTTTTTACATAATATGAAGTGAAAAGGAGATTTTTTATGAAGAAAATTATATCAATTGATAGAGAACTAACTTTTTCAACTATGATTAAGGAAATAACTAGTATCGGTTTGGATCATACTTTAAAGTTTATCTCTAGTAATAGTATTGAAGGCGAACTTATTATTGGTGGTACTTATAAAATGACAGAGGCTAGTCAATTAGAAGAATCTTTTGAATATAAAATACCTCTATCTATTTCGACCACGGAAAATTATGTTTTAGATAGTGCTGAAGTAGAAATAGATGATTTCTCATATGAAATAGTTGATGATGATATATTAAATGTAAAAATAGATATTTTATTAGAAGGTATAGAAGAAGTATTAGTAGAAGAGGAAACTGCTGTTAGAGTTTCAGAAGAAGCTCGTGAATGTGATGGTGATAGTAGTGAAGAAAAAGTTAAAGAAATTCCTCTTAAAGAAGAACAACAACCAGTAATGCCAACAGTAGAAAATATTGAGAAAGAACCAGTTAAAGAAGTTTCAACTATGAAAACTAAAATAGAAGAGCAAACTAGTCAAGAAGAAAATATTGAAGTCTTAAATAATCAAACCGAAGAGACTATGACGAAGAAGATAGAAGAGACTAAAGAAAAATCTATTAACTCTTTATTTATGAATTTAAAAGATGAAGATGAAACTTTTTCAACATATTTAGTTTATATTATGCGTAAGAATGATTCGATAGAAAAAGTAGTAGAAAAATATGGAGTTACTAGAGAAGAACTAGCTAATTATAATGAACTTGATAATTTAGAAGTAGGAGATAAATTAATTATTCCCTGTAGTAATGAATAATATCAAAAAAGTAATAGAAAAATATAATTTATATTCTCATAATTATACTTTTAAAAATAGTGTTAGAATTCTTAATACTAATCAAGGTAGAGTAGTTATAAAAGAAAAAAAGAAAGATAAACAGAAATTATATAATTATTTATTATCTAGGAACTTTAATCATTTTTTACGATCAGAAAAAGAAGGGGAAAAATATGAATTTTTTCCTTTTATTGAAGAAGTTAGTATTAGTGATGAACAAAAAGCTTTAGATTTAGTAGTAGTATTAAGTATTTTACATATTAAAACAACTTTTTATAAAGAAAATAATTTAGATGATATAAAACAAATCTTTGAAGATACAAATGAGAGAATTGATTATTTATATAATTATTATCATGAATTACAGGATGCGATAGAAACAAAAGTATTTATGTCTCCTAGTGAATATTTATTGATGAGAAATATAAGTAAAGTTTATCAAGCTTTGGAGTTTTCCAAATATACGATAAGAAAATGGTATGATAGTATTAAATTAAAGAAAAGTTCTCGTTATGTGTTATTACATAAAAATGTATCAATTGATCATTTCTTAATGGGTAAAGATACAGAAGATTTTATTAGTTGGGATAAAGCAGAATTAGGACTGGTAATATATGACTTTATAAGTTTTTATAAAAATGATTATTTAAAGTTTGATATGAATAAACTTTATGATGTTTATCAAAGTAAATATCATTTTACTAAAGAAGAAGAATTATTATTTTTCTCTATTCTGGCTATTCCTGATAAAATAGATCTTAATCATAGTATGATGAATGGTTGTATGAAGATTTATGAATGGGTAGAGTATTTAGAAAGAACAGGAGTATTTATTTCAAAGCAACAAAAAGCTAAGGAAACAACAGAATAAGAATAAAAATAATAAAATAAAAGCATTTATCTTGGTTGTGATAAAAATAATTAAAATCATTTGATAAAAAATAACTACAAAAGTAACAAAGATTAAACCTACATAAAGAAGAGAAGATCTTCTTTTTTGTTTGCAGCCACCACATCTACAAAAGAATGAATGTTTAGAACTTTTAAACATATAAATCACCTATTATATTTTATGTTTAACTTTATAAAATTGACATATAATACTTATAAAATAGACTAGTGTCTTAAATAGAAAAGTGTTATAATCTTAATATAATAGGGAGTGATAATATGAATAATAAAGGTTTTACACTAGTTGAAATGATTATTGCGATAGCGATTAGTTCTCTTATTTTAATTATGGCTATACCTTCAATTAATAATATGACTCATGATACTAGAAATACAGAGTTTACAGAGTATAGGGATTCTATAATACAGGGAGCAAAGTTATATTATTCAACTAAAGGTGCTGATTTATATTGGGTTGATGATGATGAGGGTAATGAACTTTCTTCTGTAACATTTAGACAATTAATGGATAGTGGATATGTAAAATATTTTAATGAAAATCCTAAAGAAGGCTCTAAAAGATGTAATACTGATGAGGGAGAAGAAGATTTAGTAATGGTTGAAATCACTAGAAAAAAGAGTACCGCAACAGGTGGTAATAGAGCCTCAGGTAGTGGTAAAGTAACTTATAAAGTATTTGAATTAAGATGTGGAGTTACAGATTTAGAAGCAATTCAATAATTTTCTTTATTCTCTTGAAAACTATTTTAACAATATGTTATAATGATAAAGGTTATCAATAAGAATGAGGTGAGTTATGGAA
>CANRDQ010000041.1 GCA_947629395.1 uncultured Bacilli bacterium | reverse complement strand
TCAACAGCATATTCAATAATACTATGTCTATCTCCTACTATTAAAGCCATTTCTGGATGAGGTTTAATAGTCTCCATAAATGTTCTACTACGATAAGCTGCAACGTACATATCAGCTTCTATTTCATCATCAAAACGAAGTATTTCTTCAGCTTTTAAAACTTTTAATAAGTTATCATAAGAAGTGTTAATACGTCTAACATTATCATCTATAAAAGTATGAGATAAGTCCTTGATAGTTATAAGGCCTAAAAACTTAGCATCACGATCAACTACTGGTAATCCAGTAAGTCCTTCTTTTAACATTAATTGATAACCACTATAAATAGTATCTGTATCTTTTACATAAAATCCTTTATGATATTCTACATCTTTAAGTTGAAGTTTAACATCATTTAAGTATGGTGGTTCTTCTACTCCAAAATAATTAAGAGCATATTTAGTTTCTTTATTTATATCTCCTAAACTTCTAGCTTCACATACCTCACCTAATTGATTTTTTAAATTAGCAAGGGCAATACTAGCACCAATTGAATCAGTATCTGGTTTTTTGTGTCCAAAGACAAATGTTTTTCTCATAATATATTACCTTCTTTCGAAAAAAATTATATCATAGATTATTTCAAAAAAAAAGTGTCTTTTCTGACACTCTATTCTTTTATAAGTTTAGTGAAGGCTTCAATTAAATCATCAACATAAGCACATCCCATGAAACAAACAACAGAACCTTTTTCATCTTTTAATTTATCAATATCTTCTAAATTAAGGATTTCGGCACCATCTATTTTCGAAGTAATTAACTGTGAAGTTACTCCTGGATAATCACTAGCAGACTCTCTGTTACAAACGATATCTGTTAAATAAACTTTATCTGCTATTTTAAAACTTTCAGCAAACTCTTTAGCAAAATCAGCAGTACGTGAATATGTATTTGGTCTAAAAATTACCACTAATCTTTTATCAGCATATTTTTGTTTTACAGCTTCTAATGTTACTTTAATTTCAGTTGGATGATGAGCATAATCATCTACTATAACAGTATCACCTATAAAAGTCTCAGCAAAACGTCTTTTAGCATTTTTGAAAGTTGTTAATAACTTTTCAATTGTCTCTACATCTATACCTTGTAAATAAGTAGCAACGATAGCTGCAGTAGCATTTAATACCATGTGCATTCCATATAACGGAAGTTCAAAACTACCTAATAATTCATCATGCATATAAATGTCAAATTTAGATCCACTCTTATCAAGTTTAACATTCTTGACAACCACATCATTATCTTCATTTAAACCATAAAAGATTACAGGTGTGGTAAAATTAATTTTTCTTACTTCTTCAACATCACCACAAGCAATTATCTTTTCTTTTGTATTAGAAGCAAACTTTTCAAAAGTTTCTCTAATGTCATCTATATCTTTATAACAATCTAAATGTTCAGCTTCTATATTAGTAATAATAGAATATTCGGGATGATAAGCTAAGAAATGACGATTAAATTCATCACTTTCGATAACAAAATATTTATTATCATGAGTAGCCATTCCATCTCCCGCTCCAATAAAATAATTACAACCAACCGTATTTTCTAAAATATGTTTAATCAAAGATGAAGTAGTTGTTTTACCATGTGTTCCTGCTACTGAAATTGTTGTAAACATATCTATAATTTCAGCAACTACTTCATTATAAGCTTTGATAGTTGCCTTACTATTTCTAGCTCTAACTAATTCCTTATGATCTTCTTTTAAGGCTACAGAATAAGTAACAATAGTATTTTCATCAAGTTCATAAGAATCATCATAATAAATATCTATTCCCCTTTTTTCAAGTCCATCTTGGGTAAACTTATGAGCCTTTGCATCATCATAACCACTAACATCATTTCCTAAATCAAATAATATTTGGGCTAAAGTACTCATTCCTGTCCCTTTTATTCCTAAACAATAATATTTCATGTTAAATCCTTCTTTCTATTATTAGTATAAACATAACTTTCAAAAATGTATCTATTAAGAACAAGTATAATTATTTTTTTCTCTATCTGCTCTAACATCCTTATATGAATCATGATAATTATATTTAACCTTATAATCCTTATCTACACTAGTAAACTCAAACTCTTTTTTATCTTCTACTTCTTTAGTAACTTCTTCTTCGATATCAGCAATCAAACTTTCTTCTTTTTTACCACTATTAGTCTTAATATTTTTCATATCAAAATTCATATTATATTTTATACGATTAGTAGCGAATTCAAATTTAGATTTAAGCCCTTCTGTACTCGCTGCTTTCTCAGTAATATATTCTTCCATATCTTTATAATATAAACTTAACTTATTTATACTTTCTTCACTATTATCAACAGGACTAATAACTACTCTATCTTCTATTTTAGTAAGTCCCTTTTTATCAAAATACATTTTACTAGTCTCACTAGTAGAAAAACCATTTTCTTTACTTGTTTCTGTACGTATACAAGTAAGTGTACTTGGAGTCTTTTCTTCAATAATTCCACCAGTAAGCTCTATAATCTTATCATAAAAAACTCCACAACAAACCATTCCAACCCCGATAATTAATAAAAAAAACGCTAATAACTTTTTCATAACCTTTCATCCTCATTTAGATTATATAATAAATTTATAAAAATGTAAATATTTGTAGAATATAGGATTTTTAATCTCTTTTAGAATAAATACAACCACAATAATCTTGTCGATATAAATTATATTCTTTAGATAATTCTATACTTCTTTTATAACCATTTTTCTTTTTAAAATCAGAATATAAAAAAGTAGTATTATATTCTTCTTCTAAGTTTTTACCTATTTCATTAATCCAATTAGCATTCTTATAAGGACTAAGTGATAAAGTAGTTGTAAAAAAGTCAAAACCTTTCTCTTTAGCTATCTTCGCCGTCTCTTCTAATCTTAACTTATAACAGTAATAACATCTTTTACCACGTTCTTTTTCTTGTTCTAAACCTTTACTCATTTCTAAAAATTCTTCTTTTAGATATCTTCCCTCAATAACTGAAACTTTTCTTTTAGTTTTAAATTTTTTTACAAAGTTCTGAAGTTCTAAAAGACGTTTTTGATATTCTTCTTCATCTGTGATATTAGGATTATAAAATAAAATCGTAATATCAAATACTTCACTAAGTCTTTCTATTACAGCTGATGAACAAGGTGCACAACAAGCATGTAATAGTAAAGTAGGATTTTCTTTATCTAAGTTTTCTATTTGGTGTTCCATTTCTAAATTATAATTCATTATATCACCCCGACTCGTCTAAATTTTATCAAAAAAATAAGGAAAAATCTAGTTTTTCCCTTATTTTGTTTTAGTATACGTTTTATTCTTGAACTCTAATTTATTTTCAGCATATGTACCATTATAAATAGGTTCAGGTTTTTTAGTATTTTTCCATAATGAACTACTTCTAGTTCTGATAAATTTATCGATAAAGTCTGTATAGATACTATTGTTAAGCATCGCAACAGCTAATTCATCTCCATGTTCTAATTTCTTTAATTTTTCATAAACTGCTAAAGTATCAAGGTTACCAGTATTTTCAATACTTCTTTTTACTTCATTTATGAAAGCATAATATAATTGAAAATGTAAAACAGGATCTAGACTTTGATTAGTTTCAGCTTCAATATCTTCGATAGTCCATCCCCATAAGTAAGAGAATTTTACTTCATCACATTTACTAGGATCTGAAACTAATTCACCAGTTTGTAAATCTATAACATCAAATGAAGAAGCAAAAGGACTAAGTGGTTCTACTTCTAAACCATAATTAGTAACATTACTATAAATTTCATTTAATGAAGGTAATTTTTCAAGTCCGTAGATTGATTCTGTATTATAGTCAAAATTCTTAAAGTAACGGATTAAATCACTATCATAGAATGTATTACCATTTTCTTGGAATTCTCCTAAATATCCTCCAGTTAATAAAGAATGACTATTAATTTTTTCACGACTTAAGAACTTATCAGCAATAGCTTCATTTTCTTCACTTAATAAATCAGTAGCAGTCCATACATTATTTTTCTTAACAACAATAATTCCATTATCATCAACTATTTCTAGAAAATCATATCTATAAATATCTTTACCATTTACATCAACCGGTCTAAATTTTTGAATAATAAATTCAGTACCATCACTTCTTTTAAAGTTTTTAGTTGCTACTGCAAAGAATTTATCTTCTTTTTCATTTCTACGTATATCTTCTACTTTTTCAATAAGAACAGGCTTATCGTTTTCATCATACTCAGTAACAACTCCACCTACATAAGTAGTACCTTTAGCTAAAGTTGCTTCAATATTTTCTTTAGAGAATAAGATATTATCAAAAGCTTCTGTATAACCATCTATAACATTGGTATTGAATCTTTGATTATTTCTCATTCTAGCTAAATTAGATTTACTATATAAAATAATAGGACTAGAAAGAGTACAATCTGGCAAAATATCAGCATAAACATATTTATAGTAACAATGTCCGTTGGCATATAAGTTGGCAACTTGAGCAACGAAATACATACTTTCATCATCACGTGTTCTATAGAATGTAGTTAAGAAGAATTCTTTATCTCTTTCTAAACGTTCTCTAACAGCAATTAAGTCTTTTAAATTTAAAGAATGAAGTTCTCCAATATAATCTTGAACTGCTTCATGTTCTTTAGGAATATGTTCAGTAATAAAGTCAGCAGAGTTTTGACCTAAATAACTAATATCATCATAAGCACCATATCTATAAGATGAAGCATCAAATGTTAAATCGAACGGATACTTTTTACCATCTAATTCAACTATATTCCAAGCATGTCCAACAGGACCTTCTTTTGAGTCTTCAGTATAATGCCATCCACTGACATAATCACATGGTATTCCTTGACGATCTAGTATTTCTTTAAAAATCATAGAATATCCTGCACATACTGATTGTTTATTAATAAGACCACGTAATGATCTAGTATAATATGAAGCTTTATCTTCATAGTCAGGATCGTAGAAGATATCTCCTTTTAATTTTTCATAGATTGCAACTACTTTCTCTAAATCTGTCCAGTCTTTACCTATAGATGATTCTATTTTTTCTATTTCTTCAAGTATACTAATTAATTCTTTTTTACTATAAGTTGTTGATAAAATATAATATTCTTCCCCTGATTCACCATTATTAAACTTTATTTTTTCATAGTCTTTAATTCTTTCTTCATCATACCCACCAGCAACTCTGATTGAGTATCTATCATCTAGTTCTTTTAACATCTCACTTGATAATCCTTTAGTATTAGGAATCTCAATTACAGCTTCATCATCTTCATCTGCTAATAAATTATTTAAATCTTGAATTATATCTAAATCTAACTTTTCTAATTTGATATAATCTTCATAACTAGTATTTGTCATACATATCACCTCTTGATTATTTTTATTTTTTTCTTTAGTTTTTTAATTTTATCTAAACCGATTTTCATCAAGAGTAAAATATTCTATTTTCTTAAAAACAATAGGAAACTCATTATTATAAATTGTTTTATTATTTAAAAAATTCATCATAATAACTTATCCCCCTTAACAACTACTCGTATTATATAATATACATCTAAAAATAAAAGTTGCATAGAAAGAGTAATCTCTTTCAATATGCAACCAGTTTAATCTTCGATTTGAACATATTTCTTTTCTGAAATTTCTTTAGCTTCTTTTTTAGGAATCTCTAATTTTAAAGTTCCATTTTGGAAATTAGCTTTAACATCTTCTGTTTCAATATCATCTCCAACATAGAAGCTTCTTGTACATTCTCCAACAAATCTTTCTTTTCTAACGAATTTACCTTTGTCTTCTTCAGATTTTTCAGAATTTGTTTGAGCATGAACTGTTAAGTATCCACTTTCTACAGATATTTTTAAATCTTCTTTCTTGTAACCAGGAAGATCAATAATTAATTGATAATTATTTTCATTCTCCTTAATATCTGTTTTCATCAAATCTCTCTCATGTGGATGAGGATGTTGAAAAAATGGATCCTTAAACATTTCATCGAAGATATCAAAATCTCCTCTTTTTTGTGGTATCATTATGTAATCTACTTCCTTTCTTTATGTGTTATCACTTCAGGTAGCACATACTTAAAATAATACCTTGTAAGATGTTCCATCCTACAATTATAATTATATCACTATAAATTTAATAGTCAATTAAACTTAAAAATATAATTACAATATATAATGTACCACAATAGAGTAAGTTTTATTCTTACTTTTTACTATATCCTTTGTTAACCTTCTCTCCTGCCTTTTCATATCTAGCTTTAACTTCAGGTGCATAAACATTAAAAATTTTATCTATTATTTCTTTATCACCTTGATAAAATAAATCTCTTTCTTTCATTAAAGCTCTCATCTCTTCTTCAGAACCATTGTCATTAAAAGTCATTCCTATCTTAGCTGCTAAAATTTCTAAAGCTACGTCTAACTTAACATAAGGATTAAGTTCATCTTTCATTTTCTTACACTCTCCTACTTTTTTAGAAAATTCACTCTACTACTTAAACTCTTCACGATAAATTATCTGGTCTAATAAATTAAATTGTCTGCCTCTTATCTCTTATTTTGAGGCTATAGGTTGTCATTATTGAAAACCACCATCCCTCTGTAGTTCATATTAGACTCTGTTTTTTTACAAAAAAAGCACAGAATCAACCTAACTGCGACTCCGTACTTTTAAAGTTCGTGTAGATATTACATCTGAGATAGCTCACAAATAATTTGCTTATATCTCCTCGCTTATTTGGTATTATATAACAAATCCCTTTATTTGTCAATTGTTTATTTATTATTTTTTTCTAAAAATTCATCCATTTCAGTTAATATTTGCTTACTATCCTCAAATTGGAACACTTTAATAGCTTCTTCATAAGTCATTAATTCTGCTCCTAATAACTCTTCCTTTTGATAAGTAATTTCTTGATTTTCATAATAACATGGAAAATAAACAATTCTTTTCATCACATTAGGTTTCTTTGGTAATGGATGTTCTGAAAAAGACTTAAAACCATCAATAATTTCTACATCTAAACCTACTTCCTCTTTTATTTCACGAAGTGCAGTCTCTTTTTCAGTTTCATTTTTTTCCATATGTCCTTTCGGAAATCCATAAAACCCTTCAATAGACTTGATAATAACATACAAACGTTGATTATCTTTTTTAGTAAATACTACTCCTCCACAAGAATCTTCATAACTCATACTAAAACCTCCTAACACTGTTTTAATTTATCATAAATACTTGTTTATTACAATCAAAAAGAGTGATATTTTTATCACTCTTAATTAATTATTTTTTGATTGTTGATATCTTTGTAAGAATATACCTGCTATAGAAGTTTCTTCATTTAAGTCTTCTATAGTTTTGACTCTTACATTATCATCTTGATCTAAATAACATTCCTTAACTGATAAGTTAGTACTTAATGTTTTGTTTATTGGATCGCATTCAGTACAAAATATATATTTTTTATTATTATAAGCAAGTTCATCAATTACATAAAAGCTTTGTTTATCATCTGTTTGAATAACTTTACCTTTCATATTGATAACCACCTTTTTTTAAATATATATTAAAGAGTTTTAGTTAAAGCACCTGCAGCTGTTTGAGTAGCTTGAGCTACTTGTTCAGGACTTAACCAAGCGATTGGTGTGTTAGTACCAACTTCTCTTAGTAATTGGAATCCATTATTTGTTTCTGCTAATTGTCCATTTATACCATCGATTAAATCTACTGGTCCACTTCCATATGAATCAAAGTATCCACTAATACCTGTTGTACTTAAAGTATGTGCAGGTGTATTTGGAACAATTGGATCCACTGGTACAGGATTAACAGGATCTACTGGTACAGGATTGACTGGATCTACTGGTGGCACATCAGGTTTAATCATATCAGTTACACAATTTGCAAGTTTTGAAACTGACCAACCTAAAGTTACACCATCGATAAATTTACCAAGTGTTCTATGTTGAGATGGACCAAATACTGTATCAGCCACTCTAACAATAGCATTGTCATGATTTACACGGTCTCTTATAAAACCATTGTAAATGTTACGAGCAACACCATAACCAGTAACTACAACGTCAGCAATAGGATTAATTCCTGTAGCTACAGCTACAGCTCTTAAAGCAAACCCAGCACATATTCCTCCAGCAAGTGCAGCCCATTCTCTAGCAGGGTTAGCTTGAGCTTGTTGGTTTTGTTGTGTTTGTTGAGGTGTTCTAATTTCGTTATATGTTCTTTGTAAATCATCTTGAGAATTACGATACATACAATCATGAACTCTTCTAGCACCAGATAGATATGCTACTTCTCTTGCTAAATGTGGTTGTAAATTATTATTTCTGAAATCTTCTAAAGTACCATAAGTATATCTACCAGATGGATTTCTATGAGATTCTAACTCACTTCTTTCATCATCTGTTAAAGCATCTATTAAGTCATTTAACATTTGACTATCAGGTACTTCCTCATTAGTATAAGAAGCTTCTCTATCTTGATAATTTGTGCTTTCTCTTCTTGGATCAATAATACTATCAATAGCATTAATTTTATCATTTAATTCCCTAACATCATTAGAATGTCTTTGAACCATAGCATCATGAGCATCTTCTAATGGAAGTTCTTTTTCATCATCTGTTAAATTTCTTTCATAGAAATTTAAAGCTTCATCTACATCATTTAATGGTTGATTATATACAGCATTAGGATCAGTTAAAGCAGTATAATTAGCATTTAACTCATCATTAAAGTGTTCAAATCTACCATTTAAAGTATTTGCATATTCATTCCATTGTTCAGCTGTTGTATGTTCATCTACATGGAATAAATGATAGTTATCTAGTTGTGTATTTAAAGTTGTAATTTCGTTGTTATCAAATCCAGGACATGTATTAAGTTCATCTGTTGGATTAGCAGCAGCTGCAGCCCATCCATTGATAACTGGTATAATTCTGTTGATTTCATCAACAGCAGCAGTGTTATCTGCAATAATTGTTTGTACCTCAGTTTGTAAATCAGCAGGACTCATTCTGAAAAGTTCAGTTAACGGTCTATTACTGTATTGTGCAATAAATAAAATTGCATTTCCATAATTATTCATAAAATTTCCCCCTTAAAACGAATAATTTTTTAATTTTTTGCATTTCGCTTTCATTATATTTTTTGTATTTTTTTTACATATTTTTTAATTGCCACTTATTGCTAAAAATCTGCTTAATTATATCATATTTCCAATACTTTGTCAAATTTTTATTAAAAAATGATAGCGTTTCCAAAGTGTGGAGATTTGTAAAGTTATCCATTATAAACAAATAAAAATGGTTAAAACCTAAAAAAT
>CANRDQ010000040.1 GCA_947629395.1 uncultured Bacilli bacterium | reverse complement strand
AATGCAGGAGAATATTTTGTTGCTGGTGAATTAGAAAGACATGGATTTACAGCTGCAGTACCTATGTCTAATACAAAAGATTTTGACATTTTAGCAATCAATCGTGAAACATATAAGCAATTTGCAATTCAAGTAAAAACTACTAGTTATAAGCAAAAGTCTTGGACTTTAAATAAGAAAAATGAAGATTTAATTGGAGATAATATAATTTATTTTTTTGTTTCTTTAAATGAATTAGATATACCAGAATATCATATTGTTCCAAGTGAAATAGTGGCTAATACAATTAGAACTGAACATAGTATTTGGTTAAATACACCTGGTAAAAATGGACAACAGCATAAAGACAACCCTATTAGAAAATTCCAGGATAAAGAAGATAAATATATAGATAATTGGACTATTTTGGAGTAGTTAGATAAATTATAATTTGTAGGAGTAATATATTATGAATAAAATTTTAAACATTATATCTACTACAATTTGTGTAATAACATTAATTCTTTTATATATTTATAATACTATTATAGGAGGGTTTTATTATAATGGTATTGTAATATTAATATTATTTTTTATGTGCTTAAATCCTATTGTGAATCTTTTCAGGATAAATAAAAAAATAATAAATAATCCAATATATCATATTATTGTAGTAGCATTATCCATTTATATTTCATTTATAACTTTAAAGAGTATTAGTATTGGCATAAATAGTGATTTTTTAAATGACTCCACAATTTATTTTTATAATAATTTACTTATTATGTTAATAACAACTATATTTACTATTATATTGGCATTCATATTTAAAAAAGAAAAAGTAGAGTCTCATAATGATAATTCTAAATTGATGATCATATTAATTCTAATAACTTCTGTATTGCCTCTTATTTATGATAGTACTAATTATGAAAGAATTTTTTCTTTTACTCAATTTGTTTTAGGAATAATAACTTTAATAAAAATATGTAATACAAATCACATTGATGAATTAAGAGGATATTTTTTAGCAACATTTATTATTGGTATACTTGCTTGTAATCCTCTTTCAATAGTATTGTCAGTATATATGTTTATCCAAACCGATAAATTTGGATTAATGATTTAAGAAAGTTTAATTTTAATAAAAGTATTTAACTAACATATTATAGGTTAAATTATCAAAGATGATAAGAAAGTGGATAGTACACTTTCTTTTACGTTTTAGAAATTGACAAAGCTAGTCTAATTAGTTACAATACAAGTGTGATTAGTTAATGGATAATATATGAAAAAGATTTGAAAAAAGGTTTTTAATTATTTCAAAGGCTAACATAAAATGGTAATAAAGTAAGTGTTAAGATGGAAAAGTTCAATAAGATATGTGAAAAACATGAAACATCTTTATGGCAAGCAGTTGCATCAATTTGTTTTTTTACATAATATTTATGTAATCAAGATTTTAAAAATCTTTTTGGAGCAGGAGTTTTTTGGGTAGTTTTCGCAATGTTTGATGTTATAAAAATAAAACTAAAAAATAAATAAAAACTAAAATCACTTAACTTTAAAGAACGAATAATAAAAAAATACATTTTATATAACACAAAAAAATAGGAGTGATCCTATTTTTTAACTTCTACAACATTAAAGCCTAATTTTTTAGCTTTTGTGATACATTCACTTGAATTAACATGCATACAATAAACTTTATCTCTTAAACCTTGTGGTATTTCTTGATCTAATAAGCCAATATATAAATGTCCTGTTTCCAAATTAGGAGATGTATTAGTATCAACAAATAATTTATCAATTTTAGTTTTATTTTGGATTATTTTTTTAATATAATTTATATCATTAGAATCTCCTGAATAATATAAAATACCGTCCTGAGTTTCAAATATCAAACTATAACAAGCAAATTTAGAACTATGAGTAGTTTCTTGATATCTAACAGATTTAAAAGATTCATACTTATTATCTAGTTCTTCTTCATCAACATATCTATAAGCTTCATGATCAACTCCACAACCATCCATAATCATATTAATATTTTTAATGTGTTTAGCATCTTTTTTCATAATAATATTTACAACAGTATGTAGGTTAAAATAACAATACATTACTAAACTACCAATACTACCAATATGGTCAGCATGAGTATGGGTAATCATTACATTTACTTTCTTAACATTATCTAAAATATTTCTTTTATAAATAGATTCAAAAACAGTTTCTCCACAATCAATTAAAAATAATTCTTCATTTTCAATAAAGTAAGCTGAATTATTACCTTCAATAGGGTAAAAAGCAGCACCTCTTCCTAAAAAAGTTAATTCCATAATATTTTCCTTTCCTAATAAAAATTATATAAAATATTATACTATAAAATATAATTATCAAAAAGTGTAAAATTATTTTACACTTTGCTTTTTTGATAAAATTCTTTGTGTTATAATTGTTATTGTAATGAAAATTAAGGAAGATAGGTGGTAAATTATGAAGTGTGTCGCTATAAAAGGTGAACGTGAATTTGAAATTACAGAAATAGAAGAACCAACTTCAACAAATGGGGAAGTTGTAATTGATGTAAAAAAGACTGGTATTTGTGGAAGTGATATTCATAACTGGGTAGCAGGTGGTCCTAAAGGGCTTGTTATGGGTCATGAATTTTGTGGTATTGTTACAAATCCTGGTTCAAGAGATGATTTAAAAGTAGGAGATAGAGTAACAGCTTTACCAATTTCTCCATGTGGTCATTGTCATGCTTGTAGAACAGGAAATCCTCAATATTGTGCTGAAACATGGACTTATGCTGCTGGACTTGCAGTTACTAATCCTGGAGGTCTTGCTCCTAAAATGAAAGTTAGACCTGATATGGTTATTAAGGTACCTGATGAAATGAGTGATGAAGAAGTAGCAATGGTTGAACCAACTGCAGTAGGACTTCATGCTGTTCATTTAGCTAATATTCAAGTTGGAGATAAAGTTTTAGTTGTAGGTGGAGGAATCATTGGTTTAGTTAGTGCTATGCTTGCTAAAAAAGAAGGTGCAAGTTATGTAGCTTTATCTGAAACTAATGAAAAACGTGGTCATAAAGCTGTAGAGCTTGGTGTAGTAGATGAATTCTTTAATGCTACTGATCAAAACTTTTTACAAAATTCAATGGCAAAAACTGAAGATGGTTATGATGTAGTAATCGATTGTTCAGGAAATGCTCCAGCTGTAACAAGTGCTATTATGACTGCTCGTCCAGGTGGAATGGTAGTATTAGTAGGAGTAAGTAATACACCAATAACTATTCCAACTGTTGTAGCTGTTTTAAAAGAAGTAGCACTACAAGGAGCAATTGCTTATACAAAAGAAGAATTTATAACTTGTATAGATAGTATTGCTAGTAAACAAATAGATGTTATGAAGTTTATGACTAAAATTATTACTTTAGATGAAGTACAAGAAGCTTATGAAGACTTAACTTCTGGAAATACAGATCAAATTAAGATTTTAGTTGATCCTAACAAATAAGATAATTTGAAAACAATTCTTTTTAGAATTGTTTTTTTTATGAAAAAAATTTAAAAAATGTTTAAAAAATAAGTCTTTGTTCATAATAAAAATGAAAGGAGAAATTATGAACGAAAATTATACAGAAGTACCTAATATGATATCAGGAAAAGATTTAGATTATTTATCTGATATGTTTTTATGGAATTATGAAGCTTTGAAAAAAGCTAGTGATGCTAGTGAGAATGTTGAGGATGAAGAGTTAAAAGATATTATAGATAGAGCAGCAACTTTATTTGATAGTAATTTAAATGTAGTATTAACTATTTTAGAAGGGGGACAACCAAATGAACAATAATAAAATTTGTAATCCCAATACTGAAGTACCAAAGGGTATTGAATTAAATGATAAAGATTATATTACAGCTGTATTAACTTGTTTGAAAGAAATGGCTAAAAACTATACAGTGGCTTTAACTGAAGCAAGTAATGAAACTTTGTATCAAAAATATTTTAATGTTTTTACTGACATTTCTAATTTACAAAGAGAAGTTTATGAAGTTATGTTTAGAAAAGGTTGGTATCAGTTAGAAAAGGCTGAAGAACAAAAGATTACAGAAAAATCTCAAAAATTATCTCAAGAATATAATGATTTAAATGTATAAAATAAATATTTTAGGACATATTATTAATGGTAAGGAGAGATAATATGAAAACAGCACAAAGGATAGCATTAGTTTTTACCATTTTAGGGGCTGTTAACTGGGCATTAATTGGTCTTTTTGACCTTAACTTAGTTACTCTAATTTTTGGTGAAGGAACTATGCTTACAAGAATTATTTATATTTTAATAGGTCTATGTGGTCTATTTAATATAGGATTCTATTTTGAAGGAAATGACTAGTCGTAAGGGTAGTCATTTTTTATTGTCTATTGTCTGTTTTGTTCTTGAAAAAAGCATTTCTATATGGTATTATTTATAATAGGTGATAGAGTATGAATTTCGAAATTTCTTATAATCTAGTTTACTTAAAAGAAGTCTTTAAGTATGTGTTATTACCAGTATCAATTCTTATTCTAATTGTTCTGGCAGCTTTATTTATTTATTCAAGAAAAGAAAAGGATCATGAATCTGAACAATATATTTATATAATTAACTTATGGACATATCTAGTATGTATTGTTTTATCAGCATCTTTATTTGCTGTAGTGTTAAGTTTCGCTATCTCTTTTCACCATTCAGTTACAGAACATGGAATAACACATCCAATCATAACTATCATTTACTTAACACCATTAGTACCACTAGCTTTTTTACTTTCTACTTCAATGCGTTTAACAGAAATTTTTGTAAATCATAAGCGTTATAAAAAGAATTCTATTCAGAATAATGTACCAGTATCACAAGAAGTTATTAGTGAAAATAATACTATTCCTAGTGTAGATACTAATGTAAATGATGTAAACAATGTAAATCAAAATGAAATTCCTGTTGCTATACCACCAATACCAGAAACAGAACCTGAAGAGATGGAAAGTGCAACAGAGAATGTTAGTGATAATATAGAACCACCAAAAGAAGATTCTGTTGAATCTATAGAAGAAGTTAATAATGAAGAAGAACCTGAATTTGTTAGTTTTGATAGTATTCAACCAGTGGATAATAGAGAAGACGATATGGTAGAAGTTCCACCAGTTGTTGAATCTCCTATGGAAGAAGAACCTAAAATAGAAGAAAAAACAGAAGAACTTTTAGAAACAGATACTCCTGAGACACCAAAGACAGAAGAAGCAGAAGAAAATACTGAAGTTGCTTCTGAAGAAAATACTGAAGTTAAATCTGAAGATACAAACTCAGTACTACTAGCAGAAGATACAAATTCAGAAGTAAAAGAAGAAGATGAAAGTGCAGAAGTATTAACAAATGATAATGAAGAGAATACAGAAGTTTTAGCTGATGAAGAAGAAAAAGAAAATAAACCTATAGTTGCAACAATGACTAATAAAGAAAAATATGAGTTAAAACAAAAGAATCTAAATAAAATTGAAAGTGATAATACTGATGATGATTTAGAAGTATTATAATTAAGATATAAAAAGGGGTAGAGATTAATGAAAGAGAAAAAAGATAACAATATTTTAGTTTATCTAGCAATGGTTGTGTTATTTGCTTTAATAGCTTTACCACCAACTTTTAGATCGTTAATGCCTAGAGTAGAGGTAGAATCTGGTGCTAGTAAAGTTGATAATGTTGATAAAAGTATAACATCGCTTTCATGTAGAAAGACAGCTGGTAAATATGAAATTTTAGCTAACTCTATTTTTAAAAGTAATGGTATTAGTAAAGTAAATATTACTTATACAGATACAAGTGTTTCTACATCTGATAATGCTACTATTATTAATCCTGCCGACCAAACAACACCACCTGTTCAAGATGCCAATGCAGTCGCAGAAAATAGTGCTGTAGTAAAGGAAATGGAAGATTTAAAATCTATTAATGGTATTGAATTCAATGAAGTTGATAATATCCATAGGTTTACTATTGATGCTACTACAATAGATTCTGCTTCAGCAGGTGCTGACATTAGTAAAAGATTACAGGATTTAACTAATACTAAAAATTATTATTCATCAATAGGTTATACTTGTACACAAGCATCTAGTTAGAATATTAGAAAAATAAAGATAGTTAAGAAAAGAAATAAATTCTTTTCTTTTTTTATGTAATACAAAAGATATCCCAAAGTAGTAGTACTTTCAAATAAGAAAGCTATAGAAAATAAATAATCTAATCTATTACTAAAACTAAAATAAGGAAGTTGTTTTAAAAGCCTAGTAGTAGGATAAAAATAATAATTAATCATTTGACTACCTAAAACACTATTAACAATAGTCATTTCTACTAAAATAGTTAAAAAAGATATTCCAAAATAAAGATAAATATATTTAAAATCTTTAGTAGAGTCTTTTAAACTATAAAAAACAGGTACTACTAAAAGTGGTAGTAAATTGGTCCAAGTTAAATTTATTTTAAAATTACTTATATAAGAAACTAAATTATTAAAATTAATATATAGACAAGAATTAGTCATAACAATAATAAAAATAATCATAAAAATAAAAAACAATATCTCACTGGATGATTTTAAAGAATGAAAGCCATTGTTAATAATAATTAATAAAGTTATTAAAAGAGAAATCTTTATTACTAAAGAAGAAACAGAAGAAAAGTAATTTAAGGATATAAATTCTACTAAATTATGGAGAATATTAATACCTAGAATTATAAAAATAATAGTAAATATAAGATGATGATATTTATTATGAAGTTTACTTAAAATAAAAAGTAAAACAATATCTAATAAAAAACAACAAATCATCCACATAAAATTAGGAGTTTTAACTAAATTAAAGACAGATCTAGTAATAAAGAAAATTAAAGCAAACAGAGAAAAGTCAATTTTTTTCATTAGTGTTCCTCCAATCTATAGATTTATAGTTTTTAATTTTTATATTGTCATCTTTTACTTTTATGATAGGAATATTTATTTTTTCTTTGTTTATATAAGCCTTTTTTAATTCGTAAAAAGTAATAGTTTTTTTATGAGTTTTTAAATATGTTTGTAGAGAATTGTTTTTTAGTATTTTATTATTATTTGTATATATAACATAGAAATCTTCTCTTAGTTCTTTAAATTTACTTAATTTTTTTATTAAATAAGTAATATCCTGTTGAGTAATTTTATTAGTGAAAATAAGATTTTCTAAGTGCGATAAATATATTTTTTTAGGTAAATTTTTAAATTTTTGAAAGCAATTATTTAGTTTTTGACAAGATAGAGTTATCTTATTGTAATCTTTAATTACTTCTGTATCTTCATGATTAGCTTTAACTTCATTTATTGTAAGTTTAAAGTTATCATTTTTTTCTATATAAATATTATTTATAATCATTAAATTATCTAGTTCATTATAACCAAAACAACCTGTAACTAGTATTAATATTAAAGGTATAATTATTAGTTTTTTCATTTGTATCTTCCTCTGATTATATTTTTAGTTAAAAGGGGATTTCTATATTTTTTACTTTTGTCATTAGTTTTTATTAAAGCATCTTTTTGTTCTCTTAAATTAAAAGGAGAAAAAGGGTAGAAGTAAGGTTTATTTAAAGATCTTAGGGAAGTTAATTTAGAGATAATTATAATAAAACCTAAATAGATTCCATATATTCCTAAAAGACTGGATAATAATATTAAAATAAAACGCCACGCTCTAATAGCGTTAACTAGTTCAATTTCATTAAAAACTAAGCCACTGATCGCAGATAAAGCAATAATTATAATCATCATAGGTGACATTATTCCAGCACTAACTAAAGCATCTCCTAGTATTAAACCTCCTAATATCGAAATCGCACTACCAGTAGTTGCGGACATTCTAATATCTGATTCTTTTAATATTTCAAAAGAAATCATCATCATAATTGCTTCTAAAAAGATAGGGAAAGGAGTATTTAACTCATTAGATTTTAAATTAAGAAGTAATAAAGAAGGAATAGCGTTTTGATTATGAGTAATAAGAGCAATATAGTAAGCTGGTAAAAATATTGAAATAATAAAGGCAATCAATCTTAAAATTCTTACTATGGTAGTATTAATTGACTTTTGATAATAATCATCTGTAGTATGAAAAAAATCAATAAAAAAGTTAGGGACAATTATTACTTGGGAACTCATATCTACTAAAATACAAATTTTACCTTCTAAAAGAGCCATACTAGCTTTATCAGGTCTTTCAGTTGTAATTACTGTAGGAAAAAAGTTATTAGATTTAGCTTCCAAATTACCCTTTAAATAAGTAGAGTCGATTATACCATCAATATCAATTGTTGCGAGTCTCTTCTTGACTTCATCTATATTTTCTTTAGAAGCAATATTATCCATGTACATAATTCCTATTTTAGTATTAGTACTTTTTCCAAGCTCTAAAGAATCTACTTTTAAATATTCAGATTTTATTCTTCTTCTAATTAATCCTAAATTAGTATTATAATTTTCATTAAAAGAATCTTTTGGACCTTTTATAGTAATTTCACTCTCTATTTGATTAATACCTCTAGATAAGTCAGCCTTAGTTTCAACCGCATAAATTAAATCTTTATTACAAATAATAACTACAAAACCATAATTAATATGATAAATAATTTTATCTTTAGTAATTTTCATAACATTAGTATCTGGTAAAACATAGTCCAAATGGTTTAAAGCTTTTTTATTGTCTAAATTAATAAGTTTTCTTAAAATAAAATCATTTATAACTTCACTATCTGTAAGAACTTCATTAAAAATTAAATAAACTTTTTTATTTTTGATAGAAAGTTCTTTAAATATATAATCTTTACTAGAACTAAGTTTATTTTTAATATCTAAATATATTTTATCCATAGAGACCACCATTATTAGTATGGATTTATGTTGTTTTCTTTATGTAAAAATTGTTTATATTTTAATAATAGGTTATAATGTAGACAGGTGATTTTCATGGAAGTAAAAATAGATAGACTTGATCATTTTGGAAGAGGAATTACTAATATTAAAGGTAAGACTTGTTTTGTTGATAAAGCTTTGGATAATGAAGTAGTAGATATAAATATTATTAAAGAAAAGAAAAATTTTATAGAAGCAAAAACTGAAAAAATAATTACCAAAAGTAAAGATAGAGTAGAGAGTCTTTGTCCATATTATCCACTTTGTGGAGGATGTCATTTAAGGCATATTAGTAAAGATAAAGAACAAGAATTTAAACTTAATAAAGTAAAAGATATTTTAATAAAATTTGGGAAATTAGATAAAGATATCAACATAGATTCTTGTTTTTTAGATAGAGATTTTTATCGTAATAAAGTAGTATTTCATGTTCAAAATAGAAAGTTAGGATTTTATAAAGAAAAAAGTCATGAAATAATTGAAATTGATAAATGCCTTAATGTTGATTCTAAAATTAATGATTTAATCAAAGTGTTAAAACAACTTATTGCCTATAAAGAAAATAATATAGAAGAAATTACTATTAAAGTAGGTAATAAAACAGGTGAAGTTTTAGTTAGTATTAAGGGAACAGTAAACAATAGAAGTATACTTGATAAGTTTGATGTGGTATTTATAAATGGTAAACCTTATACAACTAAAGATAAAATTATTTCTATGATAGGAGATAAAAGTTTTTTCTTATCAGATAAGGACTTTTTTCAAGTTAATAAATATGTAGTAGAACAATTATATAATGAAGTAGTAAATAGTATTAAAGAAAAATCTTCTAAAAAAGTTTTAGATTTATATTGTGGTACTGGAACTATTGGTATTTTTGTTTCTGATTATGTGGATAAAGTTTTAGGAATAGAAGTAGTACCTACTAGTATTGAGGCAGCTTATTTAAATAAAGAGTTAAATAAAGTAGATAATATTAGTTTTAAAAAGGGAAAAGTAGAAGATGTCTTAAAAGAAGTAGATGAAGACTTTGATACAGTTATTTTTGATCCACCAAGAAGTGGCTTAGATAAAAGTATTTTTAAAACTCTTGATCATATTAATCCTCAAAATATCATTTATGTATCATGTGATCCGATAACTTTAGGAAGAGATATTAATATTTTGAAAGAAAAATATAACTTAGAAAAAGTAAAGATATTTGATATGTTTCCTAATACTTATCATGTAGAGTGTATGATTTTACTACACAGGAAAGATTAATGATGGATTTCAAAAATGGTACTATTAAAAATCTGTGTGGGGGTTAAAGAAGAATACAAAAATTATTAGGGAGAATTGAAGATGGAAAGAATATATAATAAATTAGTAAGAGATAAAATTCCAAGCATAATAAAAGAAAATGGAGAAACACCAGTTGTAAGAATATTAGATGAAGTTGAATATAAAAACGAATTGGAAAAAAAGTTATATGAAGAATATAAAGAAGTAATTGAAGCAACAGGTGATGATCGAGTAGAAGAGTTAGCCGATATGTTAGAAGTAATTAGAGCATTAGCTAAGTTAGAAAATAAAAATTTAAATGATGTTATAGCAATTGCAGATAAAAAAAGTGAAAAACGTGGTGCTTTTAAAGAAAATATTTTTCTTGAAAAAGTTATTGAAAAAAATTCATTTAAAGAAAGTTGATATTATGAATGAAATAAATTTTGTTTTAGGTAAGATTAATAATAAAAACTTTTTGAAAGTAATATAAGTGATAATAAAAAATGTATTTATTTTCTTTTAATTATATTTAATGAGTGTCATAGTAAAGATAATATGTGTGTAATTTTTCGTTGATTATACACATATTTTTTAATAAAAAGTTAGTTAAATAGTAAAATGCATTTTTTAAGTTAGTGTAGAATAAGTGTGGAGATTTAACTCCTAAAAATAAGATTTATAATTTAATTAAATTTTATTATGTAAAGA
>CANRDQ010000039.1 GCA_947629395.1 uncultured Bacilli bacterium | reverse complement strand
GGCGATATAGGACTCGAACCTGTGACCCCCTGCTTGTAAGGCAGGTGCTCTAACCAACTGAGCTAATCGCCCAAAATTAACACGTGCTGACAAAATTAACTATACCAGTTTAGAAATAATTTGTCAACACTTTTTTTATTTTTCTTCGTTTTTTTCTGCACTTTTTATACCTTTATAGGTCTCTTCTATCCAAGAATCAAGCTTTGACTCTAATGTAGAAAACCCTAATTCGGTCTCTTTTATCTTATTTTTTCTCTTTCTAGTAACACTATAATCTAGATTTTTAATACTTAATTTAACATGACATTCATCGTCATCAACATCAATAACTCTCGCTCTAATTGTTTCTCCCTGCTTAACATAATCTTCTATATTACGTACAAAATTATCTGATATTTCCGAAATATGAATAAGTCCACTATAGTATTCATCTAAACTAACAAACACTCCATACTTCTCAATACCTGTTACACAGCCAGATACAATTTGATTTTTTTTATACTTAGACATAAACTTCCTCTTTTCTTTATATATTGTATCACAATTTAATTATTTATACCAACACTCTTTACACTTTCTCCTTTTTTGATTATAATTTAGTTGGTGATTGATATGGAAGAAGAAAATACTGAATTAAAGATTCATATGTTAATTGATAAAATAAGACCCTTTTTGATAAGTGATGGTGGAAACTTAGAATTTGTTAAATATGAAGATAATATCGTCTATGTTAGACTTTTAGGAGCTTGTCAAAATTGTGGTATGATGGATATTACTTTAAAAGATGGAATTGAACAAATGATTATGAGCGAAATTCCTGAAGTTAAAGAAGTTAGAAAAGTAGATTAAATCCAATCTACTTTTTTTATGGGATAAATATTATTAATAATCTTATAAACATTTTTTAAAAAGGTAACATACTTTTCAGAACTACACACTATTTTTAGTATTTCTTTTTCTTCAAGTTGATGATTAATTACTTGTTCATAAATATCAAAATAAAATGTTGGAAATAATAATCTTCCAAATAACATTTCATAATCACTCTTTTTAAAATTTAAATTTCTTAAAAAAGACTCTAAATAATTATAGTCATACTCTCCTACTAAAAATAAAGATTTTAAATATTCACATACATCCCTAGCTTTATAATCTATAACTATATTACTAGGATCATAAAAATCAGTTATATTAGTCTCATAGTGAAGTCTTTGATGTTGAATAGATATATTAGGACTCTTAAAGTCTTTTACCTCTAAAACTTGATTTATGTAACTAATTCCATTTTCACTTAAACCAATAAAAAAATTAATACTTGAGGCTATAATTTTATATTTATCTTTTAAATGAATCATTTGATATTCAAAATAATCTATTTTTCTACTCCATAGAGCTACCCAATTATTTCTAAATATATATTTTAAATTCATATTATTAGTATTAATTGTTCTTCTATTGAAATCTATAATATCAGAAAAATCTATAAATCTATCATCTTCTATTTGTAATTTAAGTAAAATATAAGGAGTATTATTAATAACTGTTATAATTGACCTACTCTTATTTAAGATAATCTTATGAAAATAATAATTACTATTATATTCTAAAACTTGATATATTTCTTCTAATTCTTCATATTTCCTATAACAAGGTTTAAATAAATATTTTTCATTATCTTTAGTAATTAGATATTTTTTATCTTTGTAATGTACTTTAATATTATCTAAACCATAATAGTAATATAATTCTTTTTTCATAAGACACCTCTTGTTGTATATTATGTTAAAAAAATAATTATATGAAAAAAAGCATTCTTATTGAATGCTTTTAAATTATCTAGTTCTTGATGGTTCTTGACTTTTATATTCACCAACAAATGATTCAACTTCTTCTTGTTCTTGATTAATGTCTTGAATACTTTTTTCTGTACTAGCATTATCATTTTTCAATTCACTAAGAAGTTTCTTCATATACATTTCAGCTTCTTGTTGAGTTTTACTTAATTGTTCAGCTTTAGCAGTCTTCTCTGCTTCTAATTGAACTTTTCTTCTCTTTTCAGCTTCAAGTTCATCTCTTAATTTCTTTAAGTTTTCAACTTCACTTAATTTATTAATTGAACTAACTGCTGGTTGAACTGGTGAACTTTCTTCTACTTTCTTTAATACACTAAATACATCTTTAGGTTCTTCTTTTGCTGGAGTTTCAACCTTAACTTCTTCAGCATCAGCTTTAAATTTGATTAAATTATTATCGTTTATATTATTACCTAATTTAACTGTTTCTACTGGTTTAATGTCTTTAGTAGCTTCTTGTAATGGTTTTTCTTTAGAAGCAGCAAATGCATTATTAACAGCTGGTGCAGCACTATTTTGTGCATAGATATTACCAACGTTAATTTCATTTGAATTCTTACTAAAGTATTCCATTTTTCCATTTAAATCTTTATGGCTACCTGTAATTTTTACTCTATCATCAACTTCTTTATGAATATTTTCTGGTTTACTTTGATATCCAGGAGTTTGTGATGTAGAAACTAAATCTGGACTAACTCTTAATCCTTTCGCAGGTTCATCTAGTGTAGCTACAGAAACTGGATTAACAACATCATAACTATTATTTACTACTTTTTCCTCTTGTTGATGTTTCATACTAAATCCTTTTACCGCATTAAAAGTACCTTTTGAAAGTTTAAGTCTATTATAATCAATTAAACTACAATTATCGTTTTCTCTATTAACAAGTTCGACATTTGACAAAATATTTACGCTCATTATAAACCCTCCCGTTATTCTGACTTAGAAAGCTCTCGTAATACATCTTTAATACGATTCCATTCGCTTTCTTCGTTAACTCCTAATAGTTTTGCATCTCCTGTTGTACGATCAACATTAGATACATAAATAGTTACATTTCCATTTTCATCAGTTTCATTTCTTGTATAAACAACATATTCCTTTTGATTATCCTTAAACTCAAAAGCCAAGATAACTTCTACTTCTTCAACAGATCCATCTTCTTTAACTATTGACATAATCTTTTTGTTCAAATCTTTAGTTTCCATTATCCTTATCCTCCTATTACTATGATAAATCTATTTTATCATATATTTAAATAAATTCAATACTATTTTTCGATTTTTATTTTTTTTAAAAGAAAATATTTAGCTCCATAGGCACAATAATTTTCTATATAATCATCTAATTTTTTTATATCATTAACCTTATTGTAGCTTTTACTTTCTTTATCATTAAAACCTTTAAGTCTTAATCTATCATATGCATAATCTCCAAAAATATAATCAAAATTATCAAAATATTCCGTCATAAAGGATTTAACTTCTTCTAAATCAAAACAATTACCATTATCTTTTATAAGTTCATATTCTTTATCATTTATTTCATATTTCTTCATTTTCTATTCTCCTACCTAAATTAATTATATCACAACTATTCCTCTATTGGTAAAGAAAATAAATTAGAACTCCCTATATTTCCCGCTACATAGGTAGGAACTTGTCCTTGTATCATTTTCACAGTCAAAGGTATATCAACCATTACTGGTACTTCTTTAGTTGATATTGGCATAGTTATTTTTTGAGTTACTTCAACATGAATACTAAGTTCTAAATAAACATTATTAATACCATAATTTTTAACTTTAGTTTTCAGATTAGTTAATACTTGTCCTATAAAAGACATCTTTACTGGTATCATTGGTCCCATATTAGATAGTAGTGAACTAGAAAAAAGTACTCCTGCTGGTACTTCACAAACAATTCCTTTTTTTAAATCTTTATAACTAACCCCTTTAAAAGAATCAACAAAATCTAAATCCTTTATTTCTCCTGACTCTAACTTCTTTAAATTATCACTTATCTTTTGGGTTACAAACTCTAATACTTCATTTACTTTTTTAGTGTTAAAATCAACCATTTGTATTTCATTCTTACTATCTTTAGACACTACAAATAATTCACTATCTAATTTTTCGAGTACATCTTTATCTATAGATTGATTAATAAGTATAGTCGAAAATCGTTTAGTTTCACTAGTAGCGTAACGTAAAAGTATAGGAGTTATCTTTTTATCCATTAAAATAACCATCATTATTGATAATATAATAGACAAAAATATAGTTATAACTAAGATATTTAATTTTTTATGTTTTTTTCTCTTTTTTAATTTAATTTTTCTCATATTAAAGTGATGTTCTTACTAAGATAACATCTTCTCCTATCTTAGCTATATCACTCCAATTTACTATTACTTCTTCTTTAGACATAGATCTAAATAAACCTTTATTAGTTTCTATTATGAGAGCTAAAACTTTTCCTGTTTCATCAACTTTTACATCAATAATACTTCCTATGTTCTTACCATCAACTAAATTAACTATAGTTTTTGTTTGTAAGTCTGAAAGAAACATACTCCTCACCTACAAACTAATATGCAAAAAAACTGTGTTTTAACACAGTTTATTTAAGAGTTTTTCTAATTTTATCAATAGCCGACTTTTCTAACCTAGATACTTGAGCTTGACTAATAGAAAGTTCTTCAGCAATTTCCATTTGAGTTTTTCCTACGATAAATCTTTCATCTAAAATAGTTTGTTCTCTAGTTTTTAAGTCTGCTATCGCTTCTTGTAAAGAAAGTTTTATATCTATATCATTAGTCTCACTTTTATCATCCGCAATTTGATCATAAAGATATATTGTATCTCCTCCATCACTATAGATTGGTTCAAACATACTAACGGGACTTTTTAAAGAATCGATTGCCATTACCACTTCATAAGGAGTTATATCAAGTTTTTTAGCTATTTCATCTATAGTTGGTTCTTCCTTACCCGATAGTGAAGCTTCATCTTTAATTTTTAAAGTCTTATAAGCAATATCTTTTAAAGAACGACTAACTCTAATACTATTATCATCTCTTAAAAATCTTCTTACTTCTCCTAAAATCATTGGTACTGCATAAGTAGAAAATTTTACTTCATGAGATAAATCAAAATTATCAATTGCTTTTAGTAAACCAATACACCCTACCTGAAAAAGATCATCCATATTTTCACATCTAGTGTGAAATTTTTTCAATATAGACAACACTAACTTTAAATTTCCATTAACTAAATCTTCTCTAGCAAAAGGATCTCCTTCATGCATTTTTTTAAATAATTCAATCATTTCACTATTACTTAAAACTTTTATATTTGCTGTATTCACGCCACTAATTTCCACTTTGTGACGTGCCATAAAAAAATCTCCTTTCATATCTGTTATGATACAAAAGGAGACTTATTATTCATTTAAATTTAACATTTTCCTTCTTCTTCACAAATTTTAGCTTTTACTTCATTTAAGCCTTGTACATAAATTTCTTTTAACTCTTTAGTTTGTTTTTTAGTAAGTTTTTTACTAGGATCTGTTTGACTTTCTACAGTAGATGAATGAAGTGATATTACTTTTCCTTCACGAACAAATACAACTGTTGGAAAATAAAGTCTTTTTATACTTTCATCTTCAAGTCCATCATAAACATCAGCTTTATCTCCTAAAAGTTCTAGTATTCTTTTATAACTTTTAGTTCCTTTTTTATCAACTACTACTTTACCATCATCATCTAGATGTTTTGTATCACGAATATTTAAAGCATTATAATAATAGATTTTATCAATACCTGTTTCTTTAACAGCATCCATTAAAACTGGTAAAGCATTACGACACCAAGGACACTCTGGAAAACCAAAGTAAATAACTCCTGTTTTTCCTTCTAATATTTCGATAGCTTCCTTAGCATTTATATATTCAACTTTATTTTTAGTTGGTATATCAATAGTTTTATATTCAACATCAGAATCATTTGTTTTTCCATTTAACATTTCATATTCTTGTTCAAACTTTTCTTCATCTGTTAATTCTTTTTCTCTTTTTATACTACAACCACTAGTAACAACTAATATACTAATACTAATTATTAAAATGGTTAAAAGATATTTTTTCACTGCCTTCACCTCTACGTCTATATATAGAATATCATAAATATCTTATATTTCCTATATTATTTTATAATTTTGTAAGTATATTTCCACGCTAAAACTTTATCTACGGCTTCATTTAACCTTTTTTCACTATCAGGATTTTTAGAAATATAATCTTTAACTAAGTTAAAATCTGCGACAAAATCTGATGTAATCAATAAATCATTTCCTGCCTCTAATGCCTTTATAGCGGCTGTATTATTATCTGTATATTGTTTAAGGGCACCCATTGCTAAATCATCTGTGATAATAATTCCCGTAAATTTCAATTCTTTTCGTAAAATTTCATGTACTCTACCTGATAATGATGAAGGTAAAGTTCCATCCATAGATGCCATAATATTATGAGAAAACAAAATAGCTGGTACTTTTTGTTCTATTCCGGCAATAAATGGTTTAAAATCATTAGTAACAAAAGTATTATAGTCTCTATTATCAACAGCAATGTCAGTATGTGTATCTTTATTACTTCCATAACCAGGAAAATGTTTAAGACAACCTGAAATATTTTTTTCATTCATTACCTGGACAACCTGTCTAATATATTCAGCAGTCGTATTAGCATCTCTTCCTAAACTTCTACTATAAATAAAGTCTTCACTATTAGTTGAAACATCTGCTACTGGAGCTAAATTTAAGTTAATTCCTAAACTCAATAAAAGGTCCGCTTTTTCTCTTTCGGTATTAATAATTGCTTGCATACCACCTTCATTATATATTTTTTGAGGTGCTTTAAACGGTGTTCTCCTAAATTGTGTAAACTTACTAACTCTATTAACTATTCCACCTTCTTCATCTACTGCAATAGCTAAAGGAATGTTACTAGCCCCATTTAAACTATTTATTTTATTTCTAATACTGTTAGTATCTTCATATTGAAAATCTTTCGCAAATAACAAATAACCACCAGGATGATAAGTACTAGTAATATTTATAACATTTTCATCATTATATCTAACTAAAAATATTTGTCCTATTTTTTCATCTAAAGTCATCTGTTCTCTTCTTTTAATTGCCACATCTTCATAATCGGCAAAAATAGAATCAGATTTTTTCTTTTCTTTTTCTTTTTTAACAGTAGGTTTCTTTTCTACTTTCTTTACCACTTTTTTGGGTTTACTTTCATTATAAAAATAAAAACCAGCTCCAATTCCTCCAGTTAATATTAGAATAATAACAACCCCTATAATTATTTTTTTCATCACTTTACTCCTGAAATCTATTTATATTTTTTAAAAAATTCTTACTTTTCAAAAATAATCCAGTATATCGTTCATAATAATCATCTAAAAAAGTTCTTATTTCTTTTAATAAATCAGCATTAACTTTTAATTTAGTTATCTTTTCTATATCAACATAATAAAACATTCTAACCAACTGAATTGTTTTAGAATCAACAATAACTCCTTGTGTATAACAATCACTACAAACATATCCTCCTGCAGTTGAATCTAGAGTAATAATATTTTTAGAACTACCACATATACTACAACCATCAAGTGCAGGAGCTACTCCTAAATATTTTAAAGCTTGTAGTTCGAGGATACAGGTCAATATTTCTGGATCATAGTCCTCTTCTATTTTTAATAAAGTATTTTTCAATAAATCAAAAATTTCATCATCATCATTTTGTTTTGAAACTTGATTGATTAAATCTATTATATAAGAGGCATAACTAACTTTTTTTAAGTCCATTACTGTCTTATCAAAAGAATTAATTATATCAACACCAATTAAGGTAGAAAGTCCATTTTCTCTATAATAAATATGATATTTTCCATACATTAACTTACGTGAAACACCACGAAGTTTACTTTTTATTTTTCTACTACCCTTAGACATAATTCCAATAATACCATATTCACGTGTTAAAACATTTAATATTTTACTAGATTCACTATAATTACTTTCACTTAAACAAATTCCTTCTACACTAACTATTTCCATATCTTACCTCTTGTCTTTATTCATCTGTTTCTGTCTTTATTTTATTCATTAATACAAAGTATTTAATATCTCCGGTTTTTTTAAATAAATTCCATAAAATTTCTTCCATTTTATCCACCTCTATTTTTATAGTGGAAAAAATAGATTTTTTTATTCATCTATTTCTTTAAGTCCAAGTTCTAATAAATATTTTTCTCTATCTCGCCAATTTTTCATAGTTTTAACATAAGTTTGTAAAAATACTTTTTTCCCTAAAAAAGCTTCCATTTCATGTCTAGCTCTAGTTCCAATTTGTTTAATCATTGAAGCTTGTTTACCAATAATCATTTTCTTAATATTTTCACGATCAACAACTACTAAAACAGAAACATCTACTCTATCTTCTGTTTCATGATACTCTTCTGTATAACAAGTTACCGTATGAGGAACTTCTTCTTTAGTAAGTCTTAATACTTGTTCACGAACAAGTTCAGCCATCATGAATTTAACTGAAATATTAGTAAGTTCTTCTTCATCATAATAAGGTTCTCCATCGTGCAAATAACTTTTAATACATTTTAATAAAGTACCTATATTATCTTTTTTCATAGCAGATATTGGAATGATTTCTGCAAAATCATATTTTTCTTGAATAGTAGTTATTCTCTTAATTAATTCTTCTTTTTTTATTTTATCTATTTTATTAAGCAGTAAAAAAATAGGAATATCTTTATCTTTTATTTGATTTAAGATATATTCATCCCCTCTACCAAAACCACTAGAAATATCTACTAAAAATAAAATTAATTCTACCCCTTCTGTATTGTTATAAGCTTTCTTATTTAAAACTTGATTTAATTTATGTAAAGGTTTAGCAATACCAGGTGTATCTACGAATACAATTTGCGAATCTTCATCGTTATAAATACCATGAATAATATTTCTAGTTGTTCCTGCTTTATCACTAGTAATAGCTAATTTTATATTTAAAATACTGTTTAAAAGTGTACTCTTACCTACATTAGGTCTACCCACTAAACTTACAAGACCACATTTTTTCATAGATCTTCACTTCCAAATGGATGTGGACATAATTCAGCTTTTGTAAATTTTTCTACATCATCATCTGAATAACAATATACAACAATATCATCATCAAAAAATTCTTCTAAAACTTGACGACATAAAAAACATGGGGTTACTACTTGTCCACTACTAGCTTTAATATGTAATTCTTTAAAATCACCTTTTTTATAGCCAGAACTTACTGCACTAACTATAGCACTACGTTCAGCACATATTGTTGCACCAAAACTAGCATTTTCGACATTTACACCTTTAAATTCAGTTCCATCTTTACATACTAAAATTGCACTAACAGCAAAGTTTGAATATGGACTATGACTATTTTTTAATAACTCTACTAACTTTTCTCTCATATTTATACTCCTATCGATATAATATTTTTAACCATATAATAATTTTGGGAACGAATATCATTAAACCAATAATAGCTGAAATAAAAGCAAATACTAACACTGCTGCCGCTGCTGTATCTTTTACTTTTTTAGCTAAAGGATTAATTTCTGGACAAGCTAAATCTACCATGTGTTCAAAAGTAGTATTTAAAAGTTCAGCAGTAATAACTAGTCCAAATAACATTAAACAAATAATCCATTCATAATTAGTTAATCCTACTATAAGACCACAGGCAATAACCAAAATAGCTACAATAGTATGAACACATAAATTTTGTTCACTAGCATAAGCATCTAAAAGACCATCAAAAGCATGTGAAAAACTATTTACTAACCTTTTCTTATCTAGAGTTTTATTAAAAGTCTTTCTTCTTTCAAACTTGTTCATTACTACTTTTTGTTTAGCAAGCATTTCCTCTTCTTCTTTTGGTGTTTGATGATCATATCCTAATAAATGATAAAAACCATGAACCGTTAAAAAAGTGATTTCTCTTAAAAATGAATGTCCATAATCTTTAGCTTGACGTCTAGCTGTATCTACAGAAATATAAATATCTCCCAATACTCTATACTCATAAATATCTATTTTGGAAGTTTCATCATCTTCTAAAGCAAAACTAATAACATCAGTAGGTCTATCTATATTTCGATATTGCTTATTTATAGAATGAATAGTCTCATCATCAACTAAAATAACATTCATTTCAATATGATCTAATTTTTCAACACTAAGAGCCACTTTAATTACTTCTTTTATTTGTTCTATTTCTGCAATTTCTTCATCAGTTTGATTAAAAACTTCTATTTTATTCATACATTTCTCCTTCTATATTAATGTTAAACAACACATAAGTAAAAATATCGCTATGATATTAAGTACTAAATCTGATTTTAAGAACTCTGGTATATGCTCTGCAAATTTCATCAGTAAAACGTATAATAAATAACCGAGACTTCCACCTATAAAATTTAATAAAATATCATCAACATCAAATACTCTTCCTATTGACATTTGTACAAATTCAATAGATACACTAGCTATTATTATTAAAGCCATTATTAAATGACTCTTTTTAGGTCTAAGTATTAAACTAATAAAAAGTCCATATGGTAAAAACAATAACACATTACCAACAACATTCCTAATAAATAATTGGCTTCCCAATTTATATCTTAATATTTCTTTAAAGGGAATAAAATTATTCGTTGTCCAACTCGGAACATCCTGATACGTTACAACTTGGAATAGACATAAAATATAGATTATAAATGACAAAGTGAATAGTTCTTTATATAAAACAAACTTTTCCCTGTTATGCATTAAATATGCAATACGAAGAGAAATAATAATTACAGAGGAAATTACAACCATAGGCCAAGTAAAATTTATGACACCATGTATTGTTTGTTTCATTGACAAAAACATACTATTCCTCCTTTTCTTTTTCACTATTCGGTATTTCTTTATCTTTTATGCTAACAGAATCAGTTATATCTTCAGACACTTTGAAAAAAACATCTACTAATATTTTACTATTTTTTTCAGTCTTTTTCAAAACTTTTTTGGAAATAATAGTATCATACTTTCCGATTTTTTTCAAAAGTTTATCAGATGCTATAGAAATAGCTTTAGATGAAATATTTTTCTTATTATAAATCTTTCTAGTTGTAACTGTTTCTTTTAAGTTTTTAAAACCAATAGAAATAGGAAGAATATTATTACTTATAATAAACTTATTTTCAGAATCATA
>CANRDQ010000038.1 GCA_947629395.1 uncultured Bacilli bacterium | reverse complement strand
ATAAAATTATCAAATTGAACTAAAGTAACAAAACGATCCATAAATCCGTAATTATATGCTTCAATAATTTTTCTATTTAAAATATTATTTCTAATTAAACGTCCATTAACAAAAGTAATCATAGAGTTACGAGATGTTCTAGCTACTTCAGGATAAGATATATAACCACTTATAAAGTAATCATCATTTTCTTCATTTACTTCAATCATTTTTTTGGCAACTTCTCCACCGTATATAGCATAAATTACTTTTAATAAATTTCCATCTCCTGAAGTAGCAAGTAAAACTTTATCATTATTTATCAAAGTAAATTTAATACTAGGATTAGCTAAAGCCATCTTATTAACATAATCAGTTATATTAGCTAGTTCAACATATAAATTCTTTAAATATTTTAGTCTTACTGGTGTATTATAGAAAAGATCAGAAACTGTTATAGTTGTTCCTTTAGCTAAATCTGTAGACTCTACATCTTTTATAACTCCACCTTCTAAATGAATTAAAGTTCCTACTTCACCATTAGTTGTTTTTAAGGTTACATTAGAAACTGAGGCGATAGAAGGTAAAGCCTCTCCTCTGAAACCTAAAGTATCTATATTAAATAAATCATCTAAAGATTTTAGTTTACTAGTGGCGTGTCTTAAAAAAGCATTTTGGGCATCTTCTCTATCCATTCCAATACCATTATCAGTTACTTCTATTTGTTTAACACCTGAATCTAGTAATTTTATTTCTATAGAAGTTGCTTCGGCATCAATAGCGTTTTCTACTAATTCCTTAACAACATTCATAGTTTTTTCAACTACTTCTCCTGCAGCAATCTTGTTCGCAAGGATGTCATCCATAACTTTTATTTTACTCATACTGCACCTCTACTTCCTATTTATCATTCATTTATAGTTTTATCAAGTTCTTTTTCACCACATACTAAATGTATTTCATACTTTAATTTATCATTAGCTTTAATAGTTCCAGCTGGTGTTAAGTTAGTAATCTTTATTGTACTTTCATCATAGTTACAATTTTCATTTTTATTATTTGGATCAGTAAGAACATCTATAAAATGTTCATCTACTAAATTTTTTACTGTTAATTCAAGAGTCTTTCCGGCCTTAGGTTTAAAAATAGTATATTTTTGTAAATACATTACTGAAGCATCATAAATAGTAGACATATAAGTATCATAAGTTTGGTCTTTTGCCTGGCTTAAATATCTAGATACAGACACTCCCGCTATGGTACTTAATATTCCTATAATTGTCATAACCGCAATTAATTCAATAAGTGTAAATCCTTTTTTATTCATAGTATCACCTTCCCTATTTATCTTAACACAATTTAAATTTCTTTTAAATATTCATATAAATTTTGAGCTGTTTTTTCATCTAAAACTTTTTGTAAATCACTAACACTAGCTTCTTTTAATTTCTTAAGTGAACCAAAAGTTTTAAGTAATTCTTTTCTTCTTTTCTCACCTATTCCTGGTGCCAATTCTAAAAGTGAAGAAAGACTTCCTTTACTCTTTAAATTTCGATGATAAGTAATCGCATAACGGTGTACTTCATCCTGAATTCTAGTTAAAAATAAGAATAAATTACTAGTTTTATTAATCTCTAATACTTCAAAGTTTTCATTCATTAAATGACTAGTTCTATGTTTATCATCTTTTACTAAACCAACAATAGGTATATTTAAATGTAAATCATGAATTATTTCTTTTACTACTTGTATCTGTGTTTTACCACCATCTAGTACTATTAAATCTGGTTTTTGAAGATCTTCCATTAAGACTTTAAAGTATCTTCTATATACTACTTCTTTCATGGCTGATAAATCATCTTTAACTGAAGTCGTAATTTTAAATTTACGATATTCATCTTTTAATGGTAAGAAATCTTCATAAACAACCATTCCCCCAACATAGAAAGTTCCAAAAAGATGGGAATTATCAAAAGATTCTATACGAGAAGCACTAGGAATATTTAATAAGTTCTTTAATTCTTCTACCGCTTTCATTCTTTCTTCATCATTCTTTTTAACAGTAGCTTCTTCTAAATCTAATTTTTCTTTAGCGTTCTCTCTAGCTAAATCTAAAAGTTTTTTTAATTTACCTCTAATAGGGGTATGAACTTTTATATTAAAATATTCACTTAATAATTCTTGATCTATATCTTTAGGAATAAGTAATTCATTAGGTTTCATACCATGTTTATCATAGAATTTAATTATATATTCTAAAACATTTTCACTAGGTTCTCCTAATGTTTGAATAATATCAGAGTGTCTTCCAAATAATAAACCATCTCTAATAAAGAAAATCTGAATAGATAAATAATTATGATCATTATAGTAATGTACTAAATCAAAGTTATAACCTTTATTTAAATCTATTTTTTGTTTCTTTAAAGTTATAGAAATATTCTCTAACATTTTCTTTAGTTCTAAAGCTTTTTCATAATTTAAAGCTTCACTAGCTTTTTTCATTTCTTCTTCTAATTTCTTGACAACTATATCACTATCTCCCTTTAAGAAAGATGTTATCTCTTTAGTCATACTTTTTATTTTACTTTCAGGTATTTCTTTTTTACAATAACCTAAACATTCATGAATATGATAATAAAGACATAAATCTTTTCCTAAAGTTTCACACTTTCTTAAAGGATAAAGTCTATTTAACATATTAACTGTACTACGGGCCGCATAAACATTGGGATAAGGTCCATATAAATGGGTTTTATTCTTTTTCCTTTTTACATTACGAACAACTTTAAGTTTAGGATACTTTTCATTAGTAAGTTCTATATAGGGATAACTTTTATCATCTTTAAGTAAAATATTATATTTAGGATTATATTTCTTAATTAAAGTTATTTCTAATATTAAAGACTCAAGTTCTGATGAGGTAACAATATATTCAAAATCATCTATATCTTCAACTAACATTCTAGTTTTACCAGTAACTGTTCCTGTAAAATAACTTTTAAGTCTATTTTTTAAGTTTTTAGCTTTACCAACATATATAATAACACCATCTTTATTTTTCATTTGATAACTACCAGGTTTTGTTGGTACTAAAGACAACTTTTCTTTAAAATCTTTCATAGTATCCCTCCTTTTTTATCTCTAACTTTCTTTATTATACAATAAAATCCAAGAAAAAAATAGTTCTACCAAGAGAACTATTTAAATTATAAAGAATTATTTTTTAAATATTCATTCATTTCATCTAAATCTAATTTTCGAGGACTGATTTTATATTTTTCTTCTGGTTCATATTCCGCTAAAGTAAGACCATTAGCCATTTCAAAGATTTCATCAAAACCAAAACCATTTTGACCCCTTACTTCAAAACTAACAATACCATCACAAGTGTTTTCAAAAGTTTTTTCTATATCTTTACTTTTTAAAGCGATTACTGTTGTGTAATGACAAGATCTATCTTCTTTTTTTACATCTTTCATTTTCTCTAAAAGACATAAGTTTTTAGTATGGTCATCAGCATCCATCCATCTAGCTGTATGTACTCCTGGAAAACCATCTAAAGCATCAATCATAATACCAGAGTCATCCGCTACACAAATGAATTCATCTCCAACTTGTTTAAATAGTCCTCTTACTTTTTCTAAAGCATTACCTCTAAATGTTTCTTGTTCTTCGGTAACAACTAATTTTTTATTTAATAGTTCTTCGGCTTCTTTTAAAGATAAAATTTCATAATCTTTAAATAACTCTTTAAACTCTTTTATTTTTCCTTTATTAGAACTAGCAATTATTATCTTTTTCATATTATTCCTCCAATTCCTCTAAATTATTTATCATGGCTAAAGAAGCATTTATATATTTCTTATTTCTAGTTACATCATCTAAAAACCAATCAGGCTTCTTAAACTTAAGATAATCTTCTTCTGTTTTAAATTCTACTTCTACTGTTTTTAAACCTTTTAAATATCCTTCATAAACATCAAGTTCCGCCGTTAAATCATCATCTAATTTAATAAGATAACGTCTTTTACTAATAATATTACCTTCTATTTTTTCTTTTAATTTATTAAATATTTCTTCATTAATAGGTAGTTCATATTCATCGGCTACATTAACCAGTTCTTTAGTTTTTATTTTTCTTTTATAAGTTAAAAAATATTCATCATTATATTTTCTAATTCTAATAATAGGATCAGGACTAGCATTTAAATAAGCTTGTTTAATATCAATATAATCATAATTATCTAAGTTAATATCTTTAACTAAATATTTCTTTTCTATTTCTTTCATGATAATCTCCTTATAAGTAAAATAAATTATAACACGTTATTATCTTTTAATCAAAAAAAGGAAAGAATTACCTTTCCTCTATTTTATCTAGAACGTCCTGTTGAGAAAGTATCAGCTATTTTTTCACCAATACCACGAACTTTATTCATAAAGTTATCATATAACTTCATTCCAAAATCTTTGATTTTTCCAACTATATTTCCACCATTAACTTTAACATTATCACTATTCATTCTTTCTAACATCTTTTCAGTTCTTTTCATTTGTTTTCTTACTTTATTTAGGTCTTCTTTATTTTGATAATATTCATCATCATAAGTATCAACTGTAACTTTATGTCCTACAGAATAATAAGTATGTGGTGTTGGAGTTGCACTCTTAATTTGGTCTTCTAAATCAAATTCACGAGCTTGTAATTCTACATATTTAGAATTTAAAGCATTTATATTTTCAGCTTTTTTAGCTTCTTTAGCTTTTGCTTTATCATCTTTTCTAGTTTCTCTTTCAGCTTCTAAAATTAAACTTTTATTATCTTTTAATTCATCACTACCTGCATCTAAAGCTCCATCTTTAATAAGAGATGAAACATCTATTCCTGCTGCCCCAAGTTTTTCTTCTAATTTATCTTGATCTATTTTGGCAGTTCTAGTAGTTCCATTACTTTTATATGGTACTTGAACATTTATTTTACCAGATAATTCTGATTCAAGTTTTTGAACTTTAATTTGAGCTTTATTAGCTTCTTCTTCTTTTTGACTGGCAACTTCACGAGCTTTAGTTTCTTCTGCTTCAGCTTTACTAATATTTTGTTTAGTTACTTGTAAACTAGTTTTAACATCAAATAACTTTTTAGATGCTACATCTAGTTCAGCTTCACGTTTAGCTAGTTCTTCTTTAGCTTTTCTTACAGCTTCAGCTGCTTCTATTTCAGCTTTTTTCGCAGATTTTAATTCTTCTTCAATAGTTTCACTAGTTTGTTTAAGATTCGCAGTTAAAGTTTTCTTTTGTTCTACTTCTATTTGAGCTTTTTCAGCTTCTCCTTTTTTATTAATGGCTTCTTTTTTTGCACTTTCAAGTCTTGCTTCTTGTTTTTTTCTTTCTTCTTCTTGTAATCTTACTTGTTCATCCTCTAACTGTCCCATTAACTGCTTAATATCATCTAAAGTTAAGTTACCATTAAAAATACTATTTAAATCTACCTTATTATCCATCCTACTCATCTCCCTCTGATTTTAACTGACTTTTCATTTCCTCTATTTTAGATTGAACAAAATTCATTTCTTTTTCTTCTGTAATCGCATTAAGTTCAAATTTTCCGTCTTTTTCTTCAACAGAAGAAGCATAAATATTTTCTTCATCTAAATTAATTAAATATAATACATAATCTTTGTGAAACTCTTCTGATTCAATTATATCTAAAATATAGATTGTAACTTCATCTCCTGAATTTAAAGTAACTGTTAACTCCTTTTTTATTTTCATCTTACTAATCCCTTTCCTATCTCCGTCTGATATACCCCCACTACTATTCTCTTTAATTGTATCATGCCTCTAAAAAAAAGTAAATTACTTATTTACAGAGATTTACATTTTTTAAAGAAAAAATAAAAAAAGTAAATTACTTATTAGTAACTTACTTATTATTACATAAATTTTTGCATTGATTTCATCATTTGATTTATTTGTTTTTGATTTGGTTTTCTCCCCATCTGCATCATAAGTGTTTTGATCATTTCTTCATTTATTGGTGGATTTTCTTTCATATATTTTTTCATAAAGAATCTTGCAACAAAGAAACCTATTACTAGACCAATGATTAATCCCACTAAAACTTGCATAATATCTACTAACATATAATCATCTCCTCACCTTTATTTTACTAAATATTATGCAATTAAACAAGATGTTTTTAATTCATCAAGGAAAAAGTAATCACAATTTTCAAAATCACAAATAAAAAAATTATGATTATATGTATATAAAACATCAAAAAAAGAAGTTATATTTTGTTCAGCCTTTATCTTTATATAAGCTCTTTTTACTTCTAAAATACTTATTTCATCTTTATATAAATTATTTATGATATGTTTTCCTTCTCTTTTACTATAAGGAATATCTTGATGTAATTTTAAAAATAGAAAATTATCTAAAGCTTGTTTATCTAAAGGTTTAACAAATTGATTAAATAGTTGATATCCATATTGTAAATCTAAATTATTTAAATAATATAATTGTTTTAGAAGATTATATAAATTAAAGGAACTATCTTTATATAAATCTATAACTTCATTTTTAATATCAAAAATATAAAAGACTCTCATATCATCACCATATTTACTATAGCAATATTAAAGAGTCTTTTTTGTCGAATTATATTCTTATAATAAATTTTCTATTCTTTGTTCTAAAGAATCTAAATCAAATTGGAATTTTTCTTTAACACTATCAGCACTTCCACTAGCACCAAAAGTATCAATAGATAAAATATTTTTATCTTGAAAGATTAGTTTATTCCATGAATAAGAACTTCCTGCTTCTAAAGCTATTTTAGGTACTCCTATTGGTAATACTTCTTGTTGATATGTAACTGGAGTATTTAAAAATCTCTTAATAGATGGAACACTTACTACTCTAACGTGTAATCCTTTTGAAAGAAGTCTTTTAGAAAGTTCAATAGCGGTATGAACTTCTTCCCCTGTTGCTAGTAAAACAGCATCTAATTTATTATCATAATCTACTAAAGTATAAGCGCCATTTTTTACTTCACTAATTTTAGTACTTTCTAACATATCTACTTTGTTACGAGATATACAGATAGCGGCAGGATTAGATGATTCAAAGATAGTTTGATATACACCTAAAACTTCATTAACATCAGCTGGACGATAAACATCTAAATTAGGAATTAAACGAAGAGACGCTAATTGCTCAACAGGCTGATGAGTTGGTCCATCTTCTCCTACTGTAATAGAATCATGGGTAAATATATAAGTAACTGGTAAATTCATCATACAACTTAAACGAAGTGGGGCTTTTAAATAATCACTAAAGCTTAAGAATGTTGAACCATAAGGACGAAATCCTACTAAAGCTAAACCATTTAAAATAGCTCCCATAGCGTGTTCTCTAACTCCAAAATAAATATTTTTACCACTATAATCATCTTTACTAAAATTACCGGCATCTTCTACATAGTTCTTACAAGCTCCAAATAAATCAGCACTACCTCCAAATAAAATATCATTTTGTTTTACAAGTGAAGATAATATTTTAGCCGCAGAATCTCTTAATAATTCATTTCTACTTTCTGGTATTTCATAAATAACATTACTAAAATCTACATAATAATCTTGATTAATAAAGTGTTCTAACTTTTCTTTAATTTCGGGATCTAAATTTTCTTTTTTATTATTGAAATCTTCTACGATATCTTTACAACGATTTTGAATTAAATATTGGAAATCTTCTATCGTATCAGTAGTGACTAAAAATGGAATATCTCTAAATCCTAATTTTTTCTTAATCATAGAAATATCTTCTACATCAAGGGGTTTACCATGAACTTCATTAGTTCCTTGTAATTTAGAATATTTTCCAAGAACTGTTTTTACTTCAATAATAGTTGGTTTATCACTATGTTTAGCAGTTTCAATAGCTTTATCAATTTCTTCTAAATTATTATCACTACTTATTAAAATATGATTCCATCCTAAAGAAGTAAAACGTTCTTTAATATTATCATTGAAAGTCATATTAGTTTTTCCATCTAAACAAATATTATTAGAATCATATAATACAATTAATTTATTTAGTTTTAAAGTTCCCGCAAGGCTTGCAGCTTCATAGCTAACACCTTCCATTAGGTCACCATCACCACATAAAACATAAGTATAAAAATCAATAATTTTTTCTTTCTTATTAAAGATTGATTCTAGATGAGCTTCTCCCATAGCCATACCAACAGCACTAGCAAATCCTTGCCCAAGTGGTCCGGTAGTCATATCTACTCCTGGAGTAACTTTATATTCAGGATGACCTGGAGTAATAGAATCTATCTTTCTAAAATGTTTTAAATCTTCAATTTCAATATCATATCCAGCCATATGCAGAGTAGCATATAAAAGTGCTGAACCATGTCCGGCAGACATTACAAATCTATCTCTATTAAAAAATTGAGGATTAGACGGTGATATATTTAGGTGTTTCGCAAATAAAGTATAAATAAGTGGTGCCGCACTTAAAACTATTCCTGGATGCCCACTATTAGCTTCATGAATCATATCTATTCCCAAACATCTTATTTGGTCTATTATCTTTTGATCATGAATTTCATTATCATTATTTTTTATAGCTATCATAAAATCAAGCCCTCCTTGTTAATAAGTATTATAACACATAAAAAAAGAAAGGAGAAATTTCTTATTCTTCTAACTAATCATCACTACGTTTTTCCCCTATTCTTTTAATAAACTCAATATATTCTTTTAATTCTTTTTTAGTTATATTAGGGAAGGCTTTAATAAGTCTTCTAAAGAATATTCTATGACTTCTAATAGTCTTTTTAACATAATCTTTAATTTCTTTTGTAGAGTCTTGTTTTTTGATTTCTTTAACAGTACCTCTAAATCTTATAATTATATAAACAGAAGTTATATAATCAATTAAGAAAATAATTAAGAAAATAATTGTAATAAATAAAATGTATTTATTTTCTAAAGTATTTAATAAAATTACATAAAATGGTTGCATTACATAAACAACAAATACTCCTGCTATACCAAATAATAAACTATTTTTAAGACAAATTCGACCATTAAGCTGGTATTTCTCTTCTGAATAATCCCACCAACGTAACTTAAATAATTTCTCCATAACATAACTAGTTAAATACTCTAAAATAGTACATAATAGAACACTCATAATAAAAAGTAAAAATATATTATTCTTAAAGCGATTCAACATTACAACCATAATAGTAGCCCCTACTCCATAAATAGGTAAATATGGTCCAATCAAAAAGCCACGACTTAAAGTTAATTTTTTACTTTCGATAGTACAACTTATAACTTCAGCAATATACCCTAATATAGAATAACCAATAAAGAATAAGAAAATATAACAAATATAATACATAGCCTCTCCTCTTTATTCTATTAGAACAAGGTAACTAATATTACTATTACTGCAAGTGCAATTCTATAAAACATAAAGATTTTAAAATCATGTTTTTTAAGATATTTAAGTAAAAATTTAATACAAATTATTCCTGTAATAAATGATATTAAGATACCTAAAATAAAAGTTGATAAATTAGCCATTATTAATGTCCAAGTTTCACTTTTTAATAACTCTAAACATACAGCACCTGCGACTACTGGAGCAGATAAGAAAAAGGAAAACTTAGCTGCTGATTCTCTATCTATTTTTAAACTTCTAGCTGCCGCTATTGTAGTTCCACTTCTAGAAAATCCTGGTATTAAAGCAAATACTTGACTACAACCAATAATAATAGCTTCTTTTAAAGTTAAATCTTTAATTTCTTTTTCTTGTTTGCAATTTTTATCTACTAAATAAATTACTACTCCCATAACAATTAACGCTAAAGCAATTAAAATATAATTAGTTCTAATCGCATCTTCAATTACATCTTCAAATAATACTCCAACTATTGCCGCTGGGATAGTTGCTGCTACTAAATACCAAAGTATTTTACCATGTTCATCTTTAACACCTTTAGTAAACCCTTTAATAGCTATCTCTAAAAAATCTTTAAAAAAGAATACCAATATAGCTAATAAAGTTCCTAGATGAAGTGCTACATCAAATGTTAAATCTAGATTAGCAGGCATAGATGCCCCTATTCCAAAAATATCTCTAAATATTATTAAATGAGCACTTGATGAAATTGGTAAGAATTCCGCTATCCCCTGAACTACACCTAATATAAATGTTGATATAAAATCCATATTACTCATCTCCTAATTTATAACCAATAATAGTTCCAATAACACAAGTAACAATACCAATTACTAATTGTAAAATATTAAAATCAATGGTACCTAACTCATGATAAACAGATACAGGAATAGCAATGATACTAGAAACAATAAAACCAATTACAGCGAAATAAGTTTTATGTTCATATTTTTCAAATAACCACTCTATTACTTTAGCTACTACTACGATTCCTATTAATACTCCTATTCCAAAGACTGCCAAAATCAAGAAATTAGGAACAATATTTTTTAAATGCGTAAATTGTTTTATAGTTTTAACTACTGGAAAATAATAACCTAATAACATCAAAACTAAAGAACCACTTACTCCAGGAATAATCATAGTTGCAGCTGCGACTACTCCTACTAATCCTAAAATAATATAACCTATAATACTCATATTAGAGAAATTAGCTTGACCTAAACCATTACCAAATAATTCTTCTGAAAAAGCTAAAACCATAACTAAAGCAAAAGCTAATAAAAGTATTACATAGCTAGATACTTGTTTTATTTCTTTAGTACCCTTTACTTTTCTAGTAAGAAGAGGTATACCCCCTATTACTAATCCCATAAAGAATAAAGTTGTGGGGATTGGAAAATGGGAAAAACTAGAATCTATAACACTACTCATAGTTACGATAGATAAACCCATACCAATAATAATAGGTAATAAAAATTTAATATTATCTTTTAAATTACTAAAAAAATGACTAATAGCACCAATAAATTGTTCATATATACCAAGAGTAAGGGCAAGTGTTCCTCCACTTACCCCAGGTATAATATTAGCTATTCCCATGATAAATCCTTTAATCGCAAGGATAATATTTTCTTTCATAATAACTCCTTTTAATTATCAAATAATTGCATTAAAACAGGGATAACATCTTTTTTACGAGATACACATCCATCAAAGAAATGTCCTTGTTCAATATTTTCAATATTATAAACTGTTTCTAGACCATCTTTAGCTTTTGAACTATATAGGATATATGATCCATTTTTAATGATATCTGTAACATATAAAGCAATAAATTCATAGTTATTAGCTTCACATTCTTGATCAATAACTTTTAGATATTCATCCATTTCGTTTTTAATATCATCAAAGTTCATAGTAAAGAATTGACCTACAGCAAATGATTTCCCATTAACAGTATATACTTTAAAGTCGTTATATAATACATTTTCTTTAGTCATTCCTTCTAAAGAAGTTCCAGCCTTTAACATTTCCATACCATATTCTTGGTAATCTACTCCAGCAATTTCTGCTAAAGCTTCAATAGCTTCTCTATCTTTAGGAGTAGCAGTTGGACTCTTTAATATTAAAGTATCTGATAAAATTCCTGATAACATCATACCAGCTATTTCTTTAGGAATTTCTACACCTTTTTCTTTATATAAATTATAAATAATAGTATTACTACTTCCTACAGCCATATTACGGAAATTAACAGGCATACTAGTTGTAATACTTCCAATATTATGGTGATCGATAATTTCTTGAATTTCAGCTTCTTCAATACCAGTAGCACTTTGAACAGTTTCATTATGATCAACTAAAATTACTTTTTTAGGTTTCTTATCATTTAAATCAGTAACTCTTAAAAGACCAAGACAATTATTTTCTTTATCTACTACTGGATAATTAGTATGACGTAATTTATTATTGATTTCTAAAATATCAGAAATATAATCAGTATCTTCAAATTTAGTTGGATTAAAGCTTCTAATCATAGTGAAAATATAATTAGCAAGTCCAATTAATCTAGTAATATGGAAAGTATCATAAGCAGAACGAATAATATTAACTTTATTCTTCTTAGCAAGTTCTATATGATCGGATTTAATTTCTCCATCTCCAGAAATAATAAGTAATTTTATATTAGACTCAACAGCATATTCAATAATACTATGTCTATCTCCTACTATTAACGCCATTTCTGGATGAGGTTTAATAGT
>CANRDQ010000037.1 GCA_947629395.1 uncultured Bacilli bacterium | reverse complement strand
ATAAAAACAGGTTATTTATATCACATCAAAGATAAATATTTTGATGTCGTTAATGATGAAAATTTAATGCAAAACCACGAAAGAGGAAAGAAAAGACCTACTTATTTTACAATCAAAGATAAAGATGTTTTATGGTTTATTCCGATTAGTTCTAAAGTTGATAAATATAAAAAAATAGTTAACAAGAAGATAGAAAAATATGGTTTTTGTAATACAATATTAATTGAGAAAATCTTTGATAATAATTCAGCTATTTTATTACAAAATGCTTTTCCTACTCTAGAAAAATACATAGATCATGTACATACAGTAGATGGTAAACCTGCTAGGGTCCCTGAAAAATTAGAAAAAATAATACTTAAAAATTTTAAAAATTTAATAAAACTTCATAATAGAGGAATTAAAGTCTTTTTCACAGATATAGATAAGTTAAAAGAAAAAATGTTAGAAGAAATAAAGTAAATTGCAAATAAGTTATTTTAAAAATAATATTTCATAAGTTTAATCTCGTTTGGGATGCAAGAGTAAATGCCTTTTTAACCTGTATAATCATTACAAATGATGATATTTTTAAAGAATTTGAAGAAAAACTAATTTATTCAAAATATAATATTATGGTTAAATATGATAGAATTGCAGAAAAATTTGACTATCAAATAACTAATTTTAATGATGAATTAGAATTAAATGATGAGTTTGTTGATGAACTAATAAATTATAATAAAATCTCAATAAATATTAATACTTATAAAAAAATATATGATAGTAAGAACACTGATTCTTTAATAACATTAATTACCAAAAATATTGGAGATTTTATAGATATTATTGATAGTATTGATCTCGATTATGAAATTATTGATGGCATTATAATTAGAAATATAGATATATCAAAAAAACTTCAATTACTTAATAGCATTGAAGTAGGAAAACTTTCTGATGAATCAATAACTAATTTAATTGAAAAAATTATTGATAAAAATATCCATTTAAATGATGAAATAGTGAAACAATTATTTGAACATGCATCAGAGAAAGAGAAAATAAAATACTTTATTTGTTTACATTCTCAAAACCAAGTGAATATAAAATATTTATATAATATTAATAATAAAATCAGTAAAATAAGAAATGGGAGTTCAACAACAATATCATTTGAATATGATGACGATATAAAAAACTTGATGAATTATTTAGAAAAACAAAACATTATTAAGAATTTAGAAATTAAAAATGGTAAAATACGAGTATCTTATAGTAGAGCAAAATTATAAAAGTATTGATGATGCTATAGATTCTATAAACTATTATATAGAGTGCTATAAGAAAGATGATCCTTTTAAACAATATGCAATTGAATATCAAGGAAATGTTGTTGGCTCAATTAGTATTTTAACTAGTAAAAGACATAAAACGGGTGAGATTGCTTATTGTTTAAGTCAAAAATATTGGCGAAAAGGAATAATGAGTAATGCTATCAAGTTATTAATAGATTATTATTTTAAAAATTATAAATTAGTAAGAATATCTGCAGAAGTGATCGAACCAAATGTTGCAAGTCGTAAATTATTAGAAAAATGCGGATTTGAGTTGGAAGGTATTTTAAGAAAAAAATATTATTGTAAAACAAATAAGCATGAAGATGTTTATGTTTATGGTATAATTAATGAGTATTAAAAATATGAAAATGTAGAAAAACTTCATCATAAGATGGAGTTTTCTTTATGGTATATTATTGGTATAGTTTTTTCTGAAATTAATTATGAATAATAGGAAACAACTATTTACAGAGTGATTTTTAATTGTTATAATAGTTCCTAATTGGAGGAAAGGTAGAATGTATAAAGAATTAAAAGAAAAATTAAAAGAGAAACAAATAGAGTTCAAAAGTAAAATAAATAAGAATAAACATGATATTGATGTATTAGATAAGAATTTATCTCCTCTTAGAGATATTAGTAGTGTATTATCTTTTTGTGCAACAGTTATACCTGCTAATCATATAATTCTTGGGTTACCAATAAATGCAGTTCTAAAATGTGGATGTTTTTTAGGAGCATGGTTTGGATTAGATAAGTTTTCTAAAAAACTATCTGATAAACTTCATGAAAAAGATGAATTAAAAAAGATAGTACCTTATGGTTCTGATAACAATAAGAATATTATTGCTAAAGCTAAATATGAAAAAGAAATAGAAAATGAAAAATATACAAATTTAACTAAAGTTATCAACAATATAGAAAATAATATCGATACCAACAAAAAAGTAGATGTTAAACAAGATAATACTTCTCTTACTGAAGATAAAGAAAATATTCAGACATTATCTACTCAAAAGGTGTTAAAACAAAATTATAGTAAAGTTAAAACAGTTAGTCAGAAAAAGAGAAATATATGTACTGGGGCTATTTTTGCGACAATGGGAGCAGCAGTTGCTAGTATGTTTGTAGGTGGACCAGTTTTAACTTATGCTTTACTTGGAACTTGTATTGCAGAATCATATGTTTTAGCTAAAACAATAAATAAATTAGCTCAAAAAGAAGAATTAAAAGATATCAACAAATCATTAGGAGAAAATGCTTTAACAGAACATGAATTATGTGATGAAAATACTAAAACTTTAGATTATAAACTTAGTAAAGTAATTAATAAAGTCGCAGATAAAGTCTATGCTAGTAGTAAACAACAAGATAAAAAAGAACACTCTAAAGTAGAAGAAAAAACTTTAGGAAAAGAAAATACTTATGATTATAATTTAATGTTTGATTATAAACCACAAACATTAAAAAGAGCTAAAACTTATAGTTTATCTAAATTTAAAAAAGCTTAATTTTAAAGTAGATGTGATATCTACTTTTTAATTTGTGTTATAATAAATACATTAGTGAGGTGGCTTATGAATTTTGATATTATTAAAAACTTTTATGATGAAGTAAAAGAACAATTAGGAAATGATTATAAAATAGTTTTAGAGCCAAATAGTAACCTAGAAGCTGATTTTATAGAAAAGGATTCTGTAGAATGGTATTTAGAAGATATTATTAAAGAAAAAGTAGAAACTTTAAAGAAAGATAATAGTTTAAGTTTGGAAGAAAAAATTCTAGCTCTTTATGAATATATTTGTCTTAAATATGTATATGATGATAATGTGTTGTTTTTCTTTAAGATGGATAAGACTGATGTAGATAATATTAAATATATTGCCGCAGATTTCTATGGTAGAATTATTGATAATAATTGGTTAGAAAAGAGAAAAAAACATAATAGAAGAATATGTTATGAATTTTCCAGATTTTTTGCTAAAGCAATTAATATATTTATAGAACAAGAAAATATGGAAGCTTTTATTTTGGGACTTAAAGATAATACTCATTATATTACTGTTATAAGTGGTGATGAATATAGTGCAATATTAGATTTAGATGATTTTAATAAAATAAAAGATTTAACAAGATTAAAATTAGGATTAACTTTGGAAGGTATTACTATTTTAAGAGATGAAAATAATATTTTAAAGAGTGCTATTGATAAATTTAATATTAATAGAAAAGAAGAGTTAGATGAAATAGTTACTTTAAAAGAAGAATATGGTAAAGATAAAGATTTTATAAAGTATTTAAAAGCCGTAGTAGAAGTAATTAGAGGCTATAATTTAGATTCACAAGGATTTCAAGAATATATGCGAAAAATAATTGAAGAATGTGAAATTAAAATAGATAAGATTTGGAAAAAAGAAACTGAAAAGCCAGAAAGAAGATATGTTAGATGTTTAGTCTTTGAATATAAAAATCAGAAATACTTGGTAGATAGTATTAAACAAGAACTTAGTTTATATCAGGAAGATAATTTAGATAAAGATATATTTGTTATTAATTCTGAAAATTATTTTTATAATTATTATGGAGGATAAAATTTTTAATTAACTGTTGTACATTAATTTTATATGTGCTATTATGTAGTTGACATCTTATAAAGAGTGATGGAGGGACTAGCCCTTTGATATCACACCAACCTATTTAGTTAGGTGGTAATGCTAGAGTCTATAAGATAACTTTTTCAAGCCTAAGATAAAAGTTATCTTAGGTGTTTTTATTTGGTGTTAATATTTTGCTTTAGAAAGGAAGAAAAAATGAAAGTTTATAGTAATGAAATTGTGTTTAGGGGACATCCTGATAAAGTGTGTGATCAAATTAGTGATGCTTTATTAGATGCTTATTTACATGATGATAAGAATAGTCGTTGTGGTATTGAAGTAATGGGAGGCAAAGGTAAAATTTTTATAACGGGCGAAGTAACAAGTAAGAGTCAAGTTGATGTTGTTAAGACTGTAAAAAGAGTTTTAAAAGATGTAGGTTATAGTTCTGATTATGAAATCATTAATAATTTAGGTTATCAAAGTCCTGATATTGCTTTAGGAACAAATGAAGAAGTAGGGGGAGCAGGAGATAATGGTATGATGTTTGGTTATGCTTGTCGTGATACTAAAGAATATTTACCTCTAGCTATGGTTATTTTACAGAAATTCAGTAAAGAATATGATTTATTAAGACAAAGAGATAAAAGATTTTTGCCAGATGGTAAAGCTGAAATAACTGGTATTTATGAGAATAATAAATTAGTAAAGATAAAAACAGTTACTATTTGTTATCAAAATACGGAAAAAGAAAGAAATATTACAGATAAAATTATAATTAAAATAATTAAAGATATATGTGCTACCTATCAAATAGAAATAGAAAAGATTTTAATTAATCCAACAGGTAAATTTTTCATTGGTGGATTTGCCGGAGACGCTGGTTTAACAGGAAGAAAAATTGTAGTTGATAGCTATCATTCTTTTGCACCAGTAGGTGGTGGAGCTTTTTCAGGTAAAGATCCAAGTAAGGTAGATAGAAGTGGTGCTTATATGGCTAGATATATCGCAAAAAGAATTTTACAAGAAAATAATAATTATCAATGGTGTGAAGTACAATTATCTTATGCCATTGGTGTTGTAGAGCCTCTTTCTATATATATTAAAACTGATCAAGGAGAGATTGAACCTGAAAAAGAATTATATGAAGAGTGTACACCGCAAAATATAATTAAAAAATTAAATTTAAAAAATATCTGTTATGAAGATACAGCTAAATTCGGACACTTTTTAGATTAAATTATTTTGTTTTTTCTAAAAGTATTATATAATTACTGTAAGGTAGGGTACTTATGGAACATAAAAAGAGTTTAGTAATTGGCTGTTTATTTTTAATATTAATAATTATTTATTTTAGTTATCAAACTTTTCTTTTGATTTATTACAATATAAATTATGTAGAAGGAATAGACTATAATTCTTTTATTAAAGGTTTAAAAATAACTGATAAAATGACTGTAAAAACAGAATATTTAGATAATGAAGATTATTTAGAGTTTGCTGATCTTAAAGTAAAAAATGAGTTTAAGAATTTCCAATTGTTAGAGCAGCAAGTTACAGATGATTCTATAAAATATGTTTTACGTGATGATAAAAATGATGTAGTCGCATCTTTTTGGATTAGTAAAGGTTATAGTTATGTAGATATGCTTAAAAGTGATATGGTATTCTTTGGAAATGATGAAAAAGGAAAAAGAATCTCTAATACTAATTTAACTAAAATATTAGATAAAAATAAAATAACTAATGACATAGAATTATTTAAGTTTTTAGGAGCTAATAAAGAAGTTAAAAATAATATATTTACTCCTCGTAAAAAGATGCAAGAAAACTTTACTATTAAATATATTGTTTCAGTTATTTTACCAAAACTTAATAATATTACGTTAATAGACGGAGATTTAGAAGGATATATATTAGATATAAAAGCTTCTAGTAATAATTTAAAAAATGTAAAAGAAGCTGCGATAAAATGTGGTAATCAAGTATATTTCTTAACATTTATAAATGGTAATGAAAAATATTTTACTAATCAAGATATTAATGATATATTAAATACCATAACTGAAAAGAACAACTAAAATTAAAGAAAGGAAGATGGCAATGGAAAATAGAAGTAAGTGTTTTATATTAGATGATAATAAAGCTTATACAAGTACAGAAATAGCTGATTTATATTTAGGACATTGTTCTAAAGTAAGAATTAAATTTATGCTTCAAAACCCTTTAACAACAGCATCTAAAATAGAAAATGATTATGACTTACGAGATAAAATATCTACAGGTACTGATCATTGCCATATAGTTTTAGAAGATGGTTCTAATATAAGTTTTTGTTTATACTCTAAAAACTATGAAAAAATAACAATAGGTGGTAAAGTTGAACCAAAAATGTTTGGAGCTTATATTTATACAAAAGATGGAAGATTATCTTTCTATGGTAACCTAGAGGATTTTGTTCAGAAATTTAAAAACAAAACTTTTTTAACAGCTTCAAAAGAAGAACAAATTAAAACTTATTATGAATATGAAATAAAAACTAAAGATAAATATGGAAAACTAGATGAAGAAGATAAAGATAAGGATATCAATAATATTTTTAAAAAATTAGCTAATAAAGAGTTTAATCTAGAAAATAGAGAATATTCTGGTACAGAGATAATGAAAAAATATATTAATTTCTGTAATATGACTAGATCTAGATACAAGAAAATAAAATTAAAATCTGCGAAAGAGATTATTGATAGTAACTTAAATGATTATATATTAGAGTTAGATTGTGATTTAAAAATAAAAATATCTTTAAAAACAGATGTTTATGATGATTTCTTTAAGCAAGAATGTGATTTAGATAATGTTAAAGTAGAAATATTAGAGGCAGATGGTAGTGTTTTTAGAGAATTATCAGGTAATCAATTTTATTGGTGGCAAAGAGCTGATTTTAAAGTAAATAGAGTTCATCATAAAGAAATGCACTATGATTATAATTCTCCATTATGGAAGAATAGCTTTGCTGATAAATATAATTTTTCAAAGAATGATGATAAAATTAGTGTTCGAGAACTTTTAAGTCTTTATATGGATAATTTAACTAAAGCTAAAAGTGATTATTATGATATTCAAGCTGATTCTAGTATTAGTAATGAAGAATTAGCTCAAAAGAAAGAAGAACTAATGGAAAAAGTTGCTGAAAAAAGAGTAGTTTTAGATAATAATACGGTTTTAGAGTTTTTAGCGGGTAATCAGCCTTTAGATAGAATTGTTTCTAATATTACTATTAATATCTATGATGAAAATATGCACTTACTTGATAGTTTAAAAGCTGAAGAACAAAATAATATTCGTTATGATAATCTTATGAATTATTTAACTGGTATTTCTTCAGCTGATCCTTTAATAGAAAAAACTAAGGAAATAGATAATCCTGATGAAGAAATAAAACGTCGTCTAGAAGAAGAACAAGCTAAATTAGAAAAAGTTCAGGCTTTAAAGAAAGAATATGAAGATGCCATTAGTGATACTGTAACTAGTATTTATTCAGATCAAAGAGTACCTATTGTTAGTGAAATATTATTTGAAGAAAATTCTAATCATTCTAAAGTAATTAAAGAAAAATATAGAGATAATAAAATATTATCCAAGTTAGATTTATCTTTTATAGACTTTACTAACGTTGATGTTAGAGGAGTAGATTTTAGAGGTTGTAACCCAAGCTTTTTAAATCCTCAAACTGTATATAGAAAAGATTTATCAAATACTAACTTTTCAGTAGATGAATATCATCTGGTTGAATATGCTTTTAATATGTATACAGACTTTAGAGATGTAAATTTAAAAGGAGCTAATCTCTATGCGCCAGGATCAATTTTACTAGATTTTGATGGTGCTATAACGGATGAACATACTGTATTACCATCTATGTATCAACAAGAGATGAAGACTAACCGTATTAAGAAACATAATAACAAATTTTGACAAATCTTAAAAAATATGGTAACATTTATAATGTAATTTAAATCGTTGATTTGGAGAAGTAGATATCGAAGAAGCTTGTAGAAAGTAACTGGTTGATGAAAAGTTATAGTGGATTGATATTGAATGGACCAATGAGAACTTTTTTGAAATTATTAAAGTATGAAAAGTCGGGTATTTCTTCCCGTTATCAAAAGAACGTATATGAATGTATATGTTATAAATCTATTATTAGGTGGCACAAGACTCTTGTCCTATTTTTAGGGCTAGAGTCTTTTATTTTAGGAGATGATATTATGAAATTATTAGTAAAACGATGGTGGTCTATTTTATAAGTAGAAAAAAATAAATAAAATAGAAAATAATAGGAGATGATTTAAATGAAAAGAATTTTAACAGGAATTAAACCAACAGGAGAACTTACTTTAGGAAATTATATAGGTTCAATAAGACAAATGGTAAATATGCAAGGAAAATATGAATCATATTTATTTGTCGCAGATTTACACGCTTTAACAATACCTCAAGACCCAAAAGAGTTAAGAGAAAGAATTAGAAAACTACTTGCCATGTATATTGCTTGTGGAATTGATCCTAAGCAAAATGTAATTTATTTACAATCAGAAAATGAATTTATTCCAGGGATGTCATATTTACTTGAATGTACTACTTATTATGGAGAAGCATCACGTATGATTCAATTTAAAGAAAAAAGTAAAGAGACAAAAAACTTCTCAGTAGGACTTTTAACTTATCCAATTTTAATGGCAGCTGATATTCTTTATTGTGATACTGATTATGTACCAGTAGGAATTGATCAAAAACAACACGTAGAACTAGCAAGAGATGTTGCCGAAAGATTTAATAATAAGTATGGAGAAACTTTTGTATTACCAGAACCATTAGTTACTAAAGAAGGAACTAAAATTAAAGATTTAAAAGACCCAAGTAAAAAGATGAGTAAATCAGAAGTTAACCCTGCTGGAGTAATTAATATGTTTGACACTGAAGAAGATATTAAAAAGAAGATTATGGGAGCTACTACTGATAGTGATAATGAAATAAAATTTGATGAAGAAAATAAACCAGGAATTTCTAACTTAATAAATATAGTTGTATCTATAACAGATTATTCTATTTCTGATATCGAAGAAATGTTTAAGGGCAAAGGTTATGGAGAATTCAAAAGATTTGTTGCAGATATTACAGCTGAACATATTGGAAATATTCAAAAGAAATATAAAGAAATTATTAATAGTAGTGAAATAGATAAGATTTTAGATGAAGGTATTAAAAAATCTAGAGAATTAGCTCGTAAGAAATACAGTGTTATGAAAGAAAGAATGGGAGTAGTAAGATAACAAAAACAGGATTCAGTCCTGTTTTTTATTGACATAAAACAAAATAAAATTATATAATTGGCTTAATTAAATTCTAGAAAGTATGTGATAATATGCAAATAGAAGAGATAAAACCTTATAAGCAAAGAAAAAATAATACTTGTGCTATTGCTTGTATGTTGATGGTTTTAGAGTATTATAAGATTATTCCTAAAGCTAATTGGCAATATGAACGAAAATATTATAAATCTTATCATTCTTATTGTATGGATGGAACTCCTTTAGCAGCCTTAGCTTGGCATTTTTCAAAAAATGGTTTACATACTGAAATATATCATTCTAGTAAAGATTTCTTTGATAATAGTAATAATTATTTGGAAGAAAGTTTATTTAACAATTCTATGAAAGAATATAAAGAATTTATAAATCAAGCCCAGAATAGGGGTACTGAAGTCATAAACGGCATAAATATAGATAGTAATTTATTTTTAGAAAAACTTCAAGAAGGAAAAATCTTAATAATTGTGGGAATGGTCAATGATTATTTTCATGCTATATTATTATGTGGTTATGAAAATGAGAAATTTATTGTTTGTAATCCACTTTATCAAGATAAGAATACTATGAGTTTTTCTGAAATAAATAACTTTATAAATACACCAATTGGTAAATGGTTTATAGCAGTTTCTAATGAAAAATAAAACAGGATTTAATCCTGTTCTTTTAATAGTAAGTATTTTCTTTAATAATTTTAAAATCTATATTACTTTGTTTTAAAAGATTTAAAATATCTTCTGTTACAAAAACTGTATAAGTAATTAATTCATCATATTTTTTAGAAATGATATTTGCATCTTTTAAGAGATAATCTATATTTTTAGTTTCTTCATATGAAAAAGTAATTTTAATGATATTTCCTTTAGTTAAAGTTATTAAGTTAGTAAGTTTTAAAGAAGATGAAACTGATTTCGTATATGCTCTCAGAAGACCACCTGCACCTAGTTTAATACCTCCAAAATATCTAACCACTACACATAAAACATGATTTAAATTTTCTTCTTCTAAAACCTTAAGCATAGGTCTTCCCGCTGTACCACTAGGTTCACCATCATCACTACTTTTTTTATCTTCATCAATTATATAAGCATAACAATAATGTGTCGCTTTTGGATGTTCTTCTTTTAAATAATTTAAATAATTAACTACATCTTCTTTATTGTTTATATGCTTAAAATAAGTGATAAATTTAGAATTTTTGATAATTAATGTATTATTAAATTCTTCATTTATTGTATACATTTTCATCACCAATAATATTATATAATATTTAGTTGTAAAGTAAAAGGGAAGAGAAAATAAAATTTATTTTACTTATTTAACTTTCATGTTATAATGTATCTATAAAGTAGAGGTGAACTCATAATGAGAAAAAAGGAGTCTTTAGATGTCGCTAAAATCAATGAAATGGTATCTTTAGCAACAAAAATACTAAGAATAGGGTTTATAATAGCACTTATTTTATTAATTGTATTAATTACTAATTTATTTATATCATGGAATCTACTAGCCGTTATTAAAAATTTATTTGTAGTTATAGCACCTTTATTTATAGGAATATTAATTGCATGGCTCTGTGATCCAATGGTTAGATTTTTAGAGGATAAGAAAATTCCACGATTATTGGGATGTTTAATTGTATATGTACTGATATTTGGTGGACTATTCTTAATTGGATATTTTCTAACTCCTAGTTTTATAAATCAAATAAAAGAGTTTATAGTAGAAATACCAAGAATTATGGATGAAGTTAAAGAGTTTGTAGTTGGTATCTTTAAGAGATTATCTAACAATACTTCTTTAAATTTAACGACTACTAAAAATCAAATTTTAGATAGTATGGAAACTTTTAGTGGTAATATAACTAAAGATTTACCTGCAACTTTAATTGGTATTACTAGATCATTTATTAATGGAGGAGTAGTATTTATTTTAGGTATTATGGTAGGATTCTATTTATTATATGATTTTGATAAGTTACGTCCTATTACCTTAAAAATTTTACCTAAATCTTGGAAAGAAAACTCTAATGATTTGATTGATCGAGTTAATAAATCTCTTCGTAGTTATGTTCAGGGTGTATTTATAATTATGCTTTTAGTGTTTTTAACACAGGCAGTTGGACTTACTCTAGCAGGTTTAAAAGCACCACTTATTTTTGCCTTTTTCTGTGCGATAACCGATGTTATTCCTTATTTTGGTCCTTATATAGGAGGAGCTCCTGCGGTTATAGTTGGATTTACAATTTCTCCAATGACAGGAGTATGTGCTTTAATTTCAATTATAGTAGTACAAATACTAGAGAACAATTTCTATCAACCAATTATCATGGGACACGCTATGAAATTACATCCTGTAACAATTATGATTGGACTCTTGATTTTTCAACATTTCTTTGGTATATTAGGAATGATTGTTGCAACACCTGTGATTGCATCAATTAAGGTCATTTTACTTTTTGTAGATGAAAAGTTAAATGTTATGACAAAAATTTCAAATAATTAAAAAACGTTAATAGAAGATGAGTATTAAAGTCTATAACTTTACAGAGAGTTAGTATAGGTGAGAGCTAATATGTTATCCTTTAAGAAAGCTACTTCTAGAGTTTTTTCGGTAAAACCGTTATGCTAATTAAGACCAATTTTAGGATGGTACCGTGCTTATGCACTCCTAATTTAATTGGTCTTTTTATTTAATTTAGAGAGGTGAAATAAAATGAAAGTAATACTAATAGGTGGAAAAGCTAGAAATGGAAAAGATACTTTTGGATCTTTTATGAAAGAATATTTAGAAAGTAAAGGTAAAAAAGTTTGTATTATGCAAATTTCCAAATACATCAAACATTTTGCGATTGATTATTTTGGATGGGATGGAAGAGAAGAAACTAAACCTAGAGAGTTACTTCAAGAACTTGGAACAGGTGTAATTAGAGAAAAGATGGGTAAACATTATTTCTTTGTAACACGTTTAGTAGAAGATATGGAAGTGTTAGATAATTTTTATGATATTGCACTAGTTACTGATGTTCGTCTTCCATTAGAATATGAATTTGTTAAAGAAAAATGTCCTAATGCCATTAGAATTCATATTCATAGAGCTGATTTTGAAAATGATTTAACTGGAAAACAACAAAAACATATTACAGAAACAGCTTTAGATAACTATGATGGTTATGATTATGATATAGAAAATACTACACTAGAAAAATTAAAAGAAGATGCCATTATGATTGCAGATAAGGAGGTGCTGTAATGGAAAAATTAACTCATTATCAAATACGTAAGATGTGGTTAGATTACTTTGCTAGTAAAGGACATAAAGTAATGGAAAGTGCTCCTCTTG
>CANRDQ010000036.1 GCA_947629395.1 uncultured Bacilli bacterium | reverse complement strand
GCAATGCCATTTGTTGTTGAGATAACCAAACAGTTTCATTTTCCAATTTTACATCAATTTTAGTTTCTCCATCATCAGATTGATAAATTATTATATTATTAGAATCATCCTTGTTTTCCATTTATACACCTCCTTAAATTTAAAAGATGTCAACCATTTTAATATTGCGACATCCTTTATTTTACGTAGCTTTTTATCACTTTTTGAATTTTTGGGTGGACAAAATTTAAATTAGATTAAATTTTTTATTATTTAAAATTTTCTAAAACCCTTTATTTACCTCATTTTCCACAACAATGTTTATATTTTTTTCCACTTCCGCAAGGACATGGATCATTTCTACCTATTTTCTTTACTTTTTTAGGTTTACTTTTTGTTGAATCTTTTACGTCATTAGTAGTTGTCTTTTTAGCAACAGCTTTTCTTTCGATATTTTGATGAACTTCAGCTTTTAATAAGAAAATTGTTATATCCTTATCGATACTTTGCATCATAGCATCAAACATATCGAAACCTTCCATTGTATAGGCACGTAAAGGATCTTCTTGAGCATAACCACGTAAATGAATTCCTTCACGTAAATGAGACATAGTATTAATATGTTCCATCCAATAACGGTCTATAACTTGTAATGATATAGCTTTTTCAAATTCATCCTTAACTTCATCAGGAATATCTTTAATCTTTTCCTCATATTCTGTGGAAATTAATTTATAAAGCTTATCAATAATCTTATCTTCATCTAATGAGTCAAAATCTTTTTCTTTAACATCATGACGAAGTAAATTTTCATTAGCAGTTTCTATAATTTCTTTTAAATCTTCTTGTGTAATAGATCCTTCTGGAGCAATATGAGATTTTACTAAATCTTCAACATGATGTCTCATAGTATCCATTGTAGTTTCATGAATAGATTCTTTTTCTAATATCTCATTTCTCCTATCATAAATAATTTCTCTTTGATTATTCATAACATCATCATATTGAAGTAATTGTTTACGAACATCAAAGTTATTTCCTTCAACACGAGTTTGAGCTGTACCAATTGATTTAGTAAAAGTCTTACTTTGAATAGCTTGATCTCCTAATCCCATTGTTTGCATAAGACTCATTATTCTATCAGAACCAAATCTAACCATTAAATCATCTTGCATTGATACAAAAAATTGTGTATAACCAGGATCTCCTTGACGTCCAGAACGTCCACGTAACTGATTATCAATTCTTCGAGATTCATGACGTTCAGTACCTAGAACAAAAAGTCCACCTAAAGCACGAATTTCATCTGAAAGTTTAATATCGGTTCCACGACCAGCCATATTAGTAGCAATAGTTACAGATTTATGTAAACCAATATTAGCAATAATTTCAGCTTCACGAGCATGATTCTTAGCATTTAAAACTTCATGAGGAATCTTAGCTTGTTTTAAAAGTTTACTAATTAATTCACTTGTCTCAATTGCAATAGTACCAATCAATACTGGTTGTCCTTTTTCATAGCACTCTTTAACAGTAGAAATAATAGCTTTATATTTAGCCTCTTTTGTAGCATAAACTAAATCAGGAGCATCTATACGAATTACTGGTTTATTAGTAGGAATTTCAATAACATACATATTATAAATGTTACGGAATTCTTCCTCTTCTGTTTTAGCAGTACCAGTCATACCTGATAACTTTTTATACATTCTAAATAAGTTTTGGAAAGTAATAGTCGCTAAAGTCTTAGTTTCTTCATTAATATGAACACCTTCTTTAGCTTCTATAGCTTGATGAAGACCATCAGAATAAGCACGTCCTTTCATTAAACGTCCTGTAAACTGATCAACAATTACTATCTCTCCATCTTGAACTACATAATCAATATCTAACTTCATAGAATAGTTAGCACGTAGTGCTTGATTAATATAATGTACTAAAGTTGCATTATTTATATCATATAAATTGTTTACTTTAAACATTTTTTCTGCTTTATCGCTTCCAGACTCTGTCAAGCTTACACTTTTTGTCTTTTCATCATAAACGTAGTCATCATCTTTCTTTAAACTTTTAGCAAATCTATCTGCATCAATATAAAGATTAGCACTAGCCATTTGTCCACCAGAAATAATCAAAGGTGTTCTAGCTTCATCAATTAGCACTGAATCAACCTCATCGATAATAGCAAAGTTAAGTGGACGTTGAACTCTATCTTCTTTTCTAATAACCATATTATCTCTTAAGTAGTCAAATCCAATTTCATTGTTAGTAGAATATAAGATATCACAATTGTATTGTTCTTGTTTCTCTTTAGCACTTAAATCTCTTGTATTTACTCCAACAGTAAGTCCTAAGAAACGGTGTATTCCACCCATCCATTCAGCATCACGTGCTGCCAAATATTCATTGACAGTAATAACATGAACACCTTCACCTGTTAAAGCATTTAAATAAGCTGGAAGTACACAAGTTAAAGTTTTTCCTTCACCTGTTTTCATTTCAGCAATATTACCAAAATGAATAGCAAGAGCACCAAGTAATTGTACATAGAAAGGCTTTTCTCCAATTACACGAAAAGCAGCCTCTCTTGCTACTGCAAAAGCTTCAACAACAATATCATCAACTGTTTCACCGTTCTTTAATCTATGCTTAAATTCTTCAGTTTTAGCCACAAGTTCAGTATCAGTCAATTTCTGCATATCATTATCTAATGCCTCTATTTCATCAGCAAGAGCAGTAAATCTTTTTAATTCTTTATATTCATGATCAAATAATTTTCTTAATATATTCATTCGAATCATCTCCTCATTAATAAATTATAACAAAAAAGACAACATATTAAAAGATTTTTCAACATTATATAAAGAAAAAACAGGATGTTTCATCCTGTTATTCAGATTCTATAATTCCATATCCGCCATCTTTTCTCTTATATACAACAGCAGATTTCATTGTCTCACTATCTTTATACATATAGAATTGATGACCTAAAAGATTAAGCTGTAAGATAGCTTCTTCATCACTCATTGGTTTTACAGAGATTGATTTTCTTTTTAAAATTTCATCTTCCTCTTCATCTGTATCTTCTAAATCTTCTATGACAAAATCATATGCCTCTACATTTTTACTTTGTCTAGACATTAATTTAGTTTTATTTTTTCTTATTTGTCTTTCTAATTTATCGATAGCTACATCAATAGCAGCATAAGCATCATCTTGTTCTTCTTCACTTCTTAAAATCAAAGATTTTAAGGGAATAGTAACTTCAACTACTTGTTTATGCCCTCTAACTTTAACCACAACAGTTGCACGGGTATTGTCGCTATCTTTCAAATACTTATTCAATTTAGCTAATTTTTCTTCAATGTATTCTTTCATTGAATCAGTAACAGCAACTTTGTTACCTCTAATAATTATTTCCATAATTATTCCTCCTATCTTAATTACATTATATCATACCAAAAAATAAAAAACCACATTAATTTGTGGCTATGTTATCATCGACAAGAGTTACATTTAGTGCTTGTAACCCTTTAACAGTTTCAATTAATTTGAAACTTACTAATTGTCCCTCAGATAAAGTCCTATATCCATCGGTTTGAATAGCGGAATAATGAACAAATACATCTTGGTTGTCCTTGTACTCAATAAATCCATATCCTTTTTCATTGTTAAACCATTTTACGCGACTTATCACTTCGCACCTCTCCTTCTTTTCTTATTTTTGTCGCCTCTATTGTTTCATAAGCGACTTTATTAGTCTATCATATTAAAACTATTTTTACTGAAATTACCCTAAACTGTTAATTTATTTCTTTTTTATGGAGAATTGTTTACTTTTTGTTAATTATATTCCATTTAAGTCCTTTTTTTGGCAAACTAATGCTAAAGAAGAATATATAAACGTAATAGTAAGACAAATTTAAAAATGTTGGAGTAGGAAATGAAACAAATATTTTTAGACAAATCTATTAAATTTATTACAAAATATCAAACTTATAATCAAGAAGAAAAGGAAAAACTTTTATATGGTTTAGAAGGACTTTATCTAACTATAACTAAACTCATATTTATTTTTATCGTTGCCCTTATTTTAGGTATATTAAAAGAAGTTATTATTTTACTACTTCTCTTCAATGTAATTAGATATACAGGATTTGGATTTCATGCAAAGAGAAGTATCGAGTGTTTAATTTTTTCAAGCACTTGCTTTATAGCCGTTCCCTATTTAATGATGAATTTACAAATTAATAACAATACTATTTTAATAATATATGTATTGTGTCTTTTATCATATATTTTATATGCTCCTGCTGATACAGTAAAAAGACCTCTACCAAATAAAAAGAAAAGAATAATTAGAAAAATAGCTACTGTAATAATTTCTATTGTATATTTAATTCTAATATTTATATTTAATAACAACACCATGACAGCTTTAATCCTAAGTGCTTTAATAAATGAGACCATAATGATTTTACCTATCACTTATAAACTATTTAAACAGCCTTATAACAACTATAAAAAGTATTCTACCGACTAAACATCAATTGATGTTTAAATATAATTGTTAAAGGAGGAAAAATATGAAAAGTGTTGCAAAAATTTTAGCAGCTATCGCACTTGCAGCAACTGGAGCAGCTAGCATGGGATGCTTTTGGCTAGTAATGGATGAACCAGAAGCTCCAAAAAGTTTAATCGACTAATACACAAAAAGAAAATACTAATCTACAGTATTTTCTTTTTTTATACCTATCTTTTGCATAAAGTAACTATCATCTATAACTTTTTGTTCACCTGAAAGCCATTGACTATTTTTATCTATTATTTTACTGGCAAAATACAATCCTCTACCTCTATCTTTTCCTTTTGTAGAAACTCCTTTTTTATTAATATCTTTAAGATTAACATTTTCATCAATACTATTAATAATAACAAGGTTAAGTAAATTTTTACTTATATATATTTCTAAAGTTATATTCTTCTCATTAGTCATCTTGGCCGCATCTATCGCATTATCAAAATAAACACCAACTAAACTACATAAAACCTTTAATTCTTTTTCCGTTAGTCTATTCATATATTCATTAACTTTTTTACTTATATCAATAGTTACATTAACACCATTCTTTTTAGCTACAGTTAATTTATAAAATAATAATCCTTTCAATCCACTTTTAGGAACACTACTTAATCCTTTAACCCATTCACTTTCTTCACCAGGTTTAATCATAGCTTTAATCTTATCAATAACAGACTCTTCTGTACTCAAACTCATTATTACAGCTAATTGATTATTATATTCATGAATTTTAAATTGTTCTTTTTCAACTTGATTTTCAAAATCCTGTACAAAATCAAACAATCCATTATAATCACTTACTAAATCATAATAACTATTTTTCTCTTTTATAAATATTCCAAGCAATAAAACAAAAACAGTCATAATAATAAAGTTAATAAAATATCCAGCATTCCATCCATACAAAGTCGCAACATTATATAACAAAATAAATGTAACTATAGTAATTAGAATTAAAAAGATGATAGTAGAAACAGTTCTATTATTTTCTAGTTTAGAAATAAAATTATTAAGTTTTACATTAATAATCCTTAAATTAGCTAACATTATAGTAATAGAAAATACAATAACATTAATTATAAGTTTTAAATACCAACAGCTTCTTACTAAACTCAAATCAATAAATGGCATAAAAATAATAGAAGTTAATACATCAGCAATTGACATTAATAAAAACATTACACATACTAAAACTACTGATGTAAACAAGTTTTTATCAAAAATATATTTATACACTAATATTGATATGACAAAAGTAATAAATGTAAACGTAGAACTATACTGTGTATCATATAAAACAAAAGGAATAACAATCAATATAGATAGTAATCCTATATTTTTAAAATTATTTAATTTAACCTTACTTCCAATTAAAGTTTTTATTACAATGAATCCAACTATAGTATTTAATGTGGAACATATAATATTAGCTATTTGTGTTAACATATTCTATCAGCTCCTTCTTATTATTTCTAGAAATTAAATGAGTAAACGTTCCATCTTTGAATGTTAGTTTATTTTCATTAACATCATACTCATCAACGTAATCAACATTTACTATTAAACTTCTATGTACTTTTAAAAATCTCTTATCATCTAATTCTTTATAAACATCACTTAAAGTACCATGATAAACTTTATTACCATAAGTTGTTTTTATAATACATCTTTTACTATCAGGTTCTTTTTCAATACAAATAATATGTTTATATTCAATTAGATTGAATACATTATGGTGTTTTATCTTTAAACATTTTGGTCTATTATTATAATTCTTTAGACAACGAACTAAATCTTCTATTAAATAATGTTCATAGTTATCTAGTTTATTGATAAAATCCATTAGCTAAGCCTAGCACCTAAAGCTTTATACCTATATTCCTCATGGGATGTAATCAGAATAATTATAGAGGTCCAATCATCATATTCCTCTCTAATTAGTCTAGCTGCATCAAGCCCAGATCCATTTTTAGTTTCTATATCTAGTAAATAAACCTTAAAGCCGATATCTTTCTTCACTATTTCTTCAAATTTGTTATCATAATCATTAAACTTATAAGTTTTATAATCGATATCATAGTTCATTAAATATTTAAAAATTGTTTCTTGTATACTACTTGAGAAAGATTTCTCATCATCACATATAATAAAATTAATCATAATTGCCTCCTAGTTGATTTAATACTTACTGCGCACAAATAAAGAAGTAACTACCATTACTCGTAGTTACTTCTTTGTTTTTCTTTTTTTACTTCTTTTGATTTTAGTTTTTATTCTATCTGTTAACTTTTTATTTTTCTCAGATATAATTGTTGTCCTCAATACAAACCACGCAACAATTATAAACAGTATTATATATATTATTCTACCTAAAACAGGATCTTTTAATATATATAGTATAGATGCTAAAGCAAATAAACTATTTATTCCATATATTATTAACACTGTTGTTCTGTGTGAAAAATTCATACCCAAAAGTTGATGATGGATATGTTCCTTATCTGGAGCAAATATAGGCTGTCGTTTTAAGAGTCTCCTAATAATTGCAAAAGATGTATCGAGAATAGGAATTCCTAAAATCATTATTGGTACAAACAAAGAAGTTAAAGCTGCTCCTTTAAATTCTAGCAATGTAATAACTGAAATGATAAATCCCATAAACGTTGCACAATCACCACAAAATATTTTTGCAGGATAAAAGTTATGGACTAAAAAGCCCAACGTTGAACCTAACATAATAAAGGTTAAAAGCATTACTAAGCTTCCATATCTAGCTTGATAAAAACCTATTATTCCTATCGTTAGGTAAAATATACAACATATTCCCCCACTTAATCCATCTAAACCATCTATTAAGTTAATAATATTAGTACATGCTATAATAAAAAATATAGTAATTGGATAAGATAATCTACCAAAATTAACATAAAAACCAAAGGCTGTAATATCATTTAATAATATTCCACCATAAAACACAATGACACAAGCCGCAATAATATGTCCTAACAACTTCTGTGAGGCTCTAATTGGCTTTATATCATCAATAATACCTGTTAATACAACAATAAAGCTTCCAATCAAAATTGAATTCATACGTAAACTTTGTTCTCCAAACAACATATAACCAACTAGAAATGATAAAAATATTCCTAATCCACCAAGTTTGGGAACGATTCTTTTATGTATATGTCTATTACCTTCATCACTTCTTGGAATATCAAGTGCTCCTATATGATTCGCAATTCTCTTCATCAGTGGCATTATAGATACTGATACTACGAATGTAACACATATTATTTTTAAGGCACTCAAAACTTCATATCGCATACAGATTACCTCATTTCATATTTCGATTAATTAAATTATAACAGATAAAATTTTGTATGGAAAGGAAAAATAACAAGTTTTTACTTTATACATTAAAAAAAGACTTTATTTTTTGATGTTAAACTCTTATAAAATTAACATCATCTTTAAAGTCTTTTAGTTATTTTCTTCTAATTTTTCAGGATTATCTAGTAAAACACCAGTACCCGCAGCTACACAAGTAAGTGGATCATCTGCTATGAATACAGGTACTTTTAATTCCTTAGAGATTAATTCAGGTAATCCTTTTAACATTGCTCCTCCACCTGTTAAAACAATACCTTTATCCACAATATCCGCTGATAATTCTGGTGGTGTTAATTCTAAAACATTAGTAGTAGCCTTAATAATTTTATAAACACTTTCTTTTAAAGCTTCACAAATTTCATCTTGAGAAATTGTAATTGTATGTGGAAGTCCTGTTACTAGGTTTCTTCCTTTTATTTCTTTAGTTTGTTTTTTATCTGGATCGAAAACATTTCCAAAATTAATTTTTATATCTTCTGCAGTTGGATCTCCTATTAAAAGTTTATACTTATCTTTAATATATTTAATGATATCTTGGTCAAAAACATTTCCAGCACATCTAATAGATGTAGAATTAACAATATCATCTAAAGATAAAATAGCTATATCTGTAGTTCCTCCACCAATATCTATTACCATATTAGCTGTTGGTTTAGATATATCCATACCAGCACCTATTGCTGCAACTTTTGGTTCTTCTTCTATATAAACTTTCTTAGCCCCTGTTCTTTCCGCAGCTTCACGAATGGCATTTTTCTCTACTGGTGTAATATTTGATGGACAGCAAATTAAAATTTTAGGTCTAGCAAAAATTGATTTTGCTTTTATCTTCTTTATAAATGTATTTAACATTATTTCTGTAATTTCAAAATCTGCAATTACTCCATCTTTCATTGGTTTAATAGCTTTTACTTTTCCAGGAGTTCTTCCTAACATTTCATTTGCTTCTTGTCCAACAGCGATTACTCTTTTTGTTTCTGTATCAATTGCTACAATGCTAGGTTCATTTAGCACAATTCCATGATCTTTAACATAAATTAAAACATTTGCTGTTCCTAAGTCAATACCGATATTTTTTGCTAACATTATATTCCTCCTTGTCTATTTATTATTTTACCATAATTTCTATATTTTATATTATTTTTTTATACTTTTTTTTAGTAGATTCTCCACCTATATAATATCTAGACATTAAATGTTCTTCAAAAACTCTTTGTACTTGCCTATACAACTCTTTATCTAACAGAATTAGTTTCTGTTGCATATCTTTATGAATAGTACTTTTGGACACACCAAATTCTTTTGATAACTCTCTTAAAGTCTTTTTAGTTTCCACAATTCTAGAAGCTTCTTGTAATACTCTTTCTTTTATTTTTTCTTTCATATAATCATTCCTTTATTTAATTATATAAATAAGAAATTTTTTTATGAAAAAAGAAGCTATAAGCTTCTATTCTTGAGTATCATTTTGTTGTTCTTCGGTATTTTCAGTAGTAGATTCATTGTTTTGTTCTGTATTATCTGCATTATTAGTATCTGTTTGTTGTTCTTGATTATTATCATTTTTTATTTCTTTATCAATATAATCTGCTGGATTAACTATTTGTCCATTTATATATAATTCAAAATGTAAATGGTTACCAATATCACTATCTAACTTATTAGTACCACTTTTTCCAATTATATCTCCTTGTTTAAGAGTATCTCCTTTTTTTACTACTACTTCTGATAAACTTTGATAAACTGTAACATAATCATTATCATGTTTTACTTCAACTGTTTTTCCTGCTAATTCATCATCTTTAACACTAGTAACTGTACCATCTAATACACTTACTACATCAAATGTTTCATTTAAAACATAGTCAACTCCTGAATTTTGCATATAAGTATTATCATGATAAATTATAGATTTCTCTTGTTCTTCAGCAGTTCCTTTATAATCATAATAATTTTTCGCCACACTAACACTTTCATTAGTATATGGTTTAATTAATTTAGTTACTTCATTAATTACTGGAACTTCTTGTTGTAAAATAGAATTAGTTACATAATCAAGATTATCATCATTAGTACTATTATTCATCATAGTATTTCTTACGACATAAGCACTAGTAAGTAAACCTGCAATTAATATTAAATAAAGACTAATCCAAACTCCTTGTTTTAATTTTCTTCTTTTCATTTTTTCACCTCATTTAAGAGTTTGGCTTAAATAATATTTTTTATACTTAATTTATAAAAAATTATATGAAGTGAATAAATCCATCAAAAAGTTAGTAATTAAATAAATCATTGAAAGTCCAAGTAATACATAAAAAACTTGAGCTTTTAGAACTCTATTTTTTTTAAAAATTCCATTTATATTTACAGATTCCATAGACCATATTACAACTATAGTAACTATAATATAAATTAGAAATTTAACACTCATAATGTTCATCCTCATATTTTAAGATTTTTTTAATTCTATTTTGATGTCTTTCTTCTTTAGATGCTTCTGTATTTAAAAATGTATTAACTATTTCTAAAGCATCTTTTTCTTTAGTTGCAGCCGAAAATGCCACTATATTAGAATTATTATCAATTCTAGTCATTGCTGCTTCTTCTTTATTAGATACTTTAGCGCAACGAATACCTTTTACTTTATTACAAGCAATGCTAATTCCAATTCCTGATCCACATATTGCGATACCAAAATCAACATTACCTTTTACTACATTTTCTCCTAATTTAAAAGCATAATCTGGATAATCAGCTGCTTCTTCACTATAAGTTCCATAATCAATAATTTCATAACCTTTTAAATTTTCTTTTAAATATTCTTTTAATTTATAACCTCTATGGTCATTAGCTATTCCTACTTTCATTCTATCAATCCTCTCTTATTATTTATTAATATTATACCATAAAACAAAAGAAAAAAACTGCTTATTCAGCAGTTTTAACTTTATCGAATCCATATTTTTTGTTGAATTTATCAACACGTCCTGCGTGTGATGTTCTATTTTGTTCTCCTGTATAGAATGGATGGCATTTAGAACATACATCAACATTAATTTCATCTTTTGTTGATTTTGTCATGAATGTTTCACCACAAACACAAGTTACTTTACAATCCTTAACTTCTGGATGTATTCCTTTTTTCATCGATTTTCACTCCTTCCGCCATGACAAATTTTTTTGCCATAGTAATATAAACAGCGAATATAGTATAGCAAACTTTTTTTATTTATGCAAGTGTTGGTTTCTTATTTTATATCTAGAGATTATTTTTTGAATAGACATTCTATGTTGCTTTTCATAATTGTTAATTATTTGTTTTTGATGTATTTCTTCTCTTATTTTTCTTAAGCTATCTATATTTTGTTCTTCTTGTATTAACTTATTACTAATCAGTTTCTTTAATCTTAAACGTCTAATATAATCAATCTTATCCATAAAAAATCACTTCCCAAACAAACTTCACATATTATAACATATTTTTAATAAAAATACAAAAAAGTGCTATAATAACTTCAAGAAATTTGAAAGGAAGTTGTTATATGAGTAATCTATTAATATCCATAATATATTTATTATTAACCTTTTCTCTTACAGTATTATGTTTTAAGAAATATGGAAAAATAGGATTATATATATGGATGTGTATATCTGTAATTATATGTAATATTCAAACAATTAAAATCACTGAATTATCAGGTTTTATTATTTCTTTAGGTAATATTTCTTATGGTTCTATTTTTTTGTGTTCTGATATACTTAGTGAAAAATATGGGCTTGAGGCTAATAAAACAGCTATTAAATTAAGCTTTATCACTATGATTATTTTTACAGTTATGATGAATTTATTCCTACTTTATACACCTGCAGATATTGATACTAGTCAAAATGCTTTAGTAACGATATTTAAGTGTATGCCTAGAATTACAATAGGAAGTTTACTTGCTTATTATTGTAGTCAACTATGTGATGCAGTTGTATATAAATTTTTAAAAGAGAAATTCCATAAAGTATGGATTAGTAATAATGTAAGTACATTTATAAGTCAATTTATTGATACTATTATTTTTGTATCTATTTCCTTCTATGGTACTATGACTTCTAATGAAATAATTAATTTAATGTTAACTATGATTATATTTAAATATATTATTGCTATACTTGATACTCCTTTTATTATATTAGTTACAAAAATAAAAAATAAAGAATTAACCTAAAAAAACTTTAAAAATAGTGTTATAATGAAATTGTTATCATATCATGCTAAGTGTTAAAAAAGTACTCCCAAAAATTATTATGATAACAAGTAAATATAAAGTATAGAGGAGGAAATTATGAGAAAACAAATTCTTAACGACACAAAAGTATTGGCTTCAAAAAACAAAAAAGTAAAATTTGATTACAACATGTTTATTGACTCATGTAAAAAAATAGCGGAGGATATCAAGTCTAAATATGATTTAGAAAATGATGATATTGAATTAATTGGAACAGCAAGAGGTGCTTTACCTATGCTTGTTACTTTATCTCATTTATTAAATGTAAGGCGTGTATCAGTAATTCAAACTCAAATGAGTAATTCTGATGATTGCCATGATTTTGGTGATTTCAGACTATTAAGTGATACGATTGATCCTAATAAAAAGAAATGTATTTTATTTGAAGATATTATCTTCAGAGGTACAACTGTAGATGGAGTTCTAAATGTTTTAAAAGAACGTGATAAAGAGGTATTATCAGTTTATACATTTGTAATTGATGAACAATTTAAAGATATCACTCTTAATAACAACGATATAGATATTAATTATATTTATGAAATTGCCGCAAATGATTGGGTATATTTCTTCTGGGAAACAGACATTAGAGAGATAGATTAAGAAAAAGGTTAAGAAATTGAACTGCACCCCTTAGAGTAGACATCAATAAAAAAGACTTTAAAAAATATGATAAAATACACTTCCGAAAGGAGGT
>CANRDQ010000035.1 GCA_947629395.1 uncultured Bacilli bacterium | reverse complement strand
CTCTTGTGTATCACATTCTAAACCTAAAATAGCTGCCTATCACTTTACAACTCTTGTTCCTAATTTAGGAGTTGCGAAGGCCGTTAACAATCGTAGTTTTGTAATTGCGGATCTTCCAGGTCTTATTGAAGGAGCTTCTAAAGGAGAAGGTTTAGGAGATAGGTTCCTAAAACATATCGAAAGAACTAGAGTAATTGCTCATGTTATAGATATGGCCGGAAGTGAAGGTCGAGATCCTTATGAAGATTATGTCTTAATAAATAAAGAATTAGAAGCTTTCTCAGAAAAACTTTTAAAGAAACCTCAAATAATTATTGCTAATAAAATGGATTTAGCTGCTGCAAAAGATAATTTAGAAGAATTCAAAAAGAAAATAGGAGATATTAAAATCTTTGAAGTTAGTGCTGCTACTAATACAGGACTAGATGATGTTATTAATTATCTTGGTGAAATATTAGATGAATTACCAAATGATCCTTTATATGAAGAGGATGCCTTTGAAAGTCATGTTCTTTATAAATTCGAAAAAGAAAAACCTTATGAAATTATTAAAGAAGATGAAGATTGTTGGGCTATTACTGGTAAGAAATTAGAAACTCTATTTAGAATGACTAAAACCGAGTCCGAAGAAGGAATGAATAGATTTATTAAAAAACTTAGAAGACTAGGTGTAGATGATAAACTAAAAGAGTTAGGCGCTAAAGAAGGAGATCAAGTACGTATCCTAGATTTCTATTTTGAATATCGTGATTAAGAAAATAAAACTGAAAAAGAAGAGATTTTTCAGTTTTTTTATTGTATAATATATAATGTTATATAAAGTAGTTATTAACTGGAGGGTTAGACAATGGATATAGATAATGAAAAATATGAAAAAGAGCTTAGAAGTAAAGGTATAAAATTAATTGCGGGAGTTGATGAAGTAGGCAGAGGACCCCTAGTTGGACCAGTAGTAGCGGCTGCCGTTATATTTCCAGAAAAATTTGATTTAGAGGGACTTACTGACTCCAAGAAACTTAGTGAAAAGAAAAGAGATATGTTTTATGAGAAAATCAAAGAACAAGCTTTAGCGGTAGGAGTAGGAATAATTGATGAAAAGAAAATCGATGAAGTAAATATTTATGAGGCAACAAAATTAGCTATGAAAGAAGCTATTTCTAATTTACAAATTAAACCAGAACATATACTAATTGATGCTATGCCTTTAGAATTAGAAATTCCTACAACTTCTATTATTAAAGGAGATTTAAAAAGTATTACTATAAGTGCCGCTAGTGTTATTGCGAAAGTAACCAGAGATAGAATGATGTATGAATTAGATAAACAATATCCTATGTATGATTTTAAAAAGAATAAAGGTTATCCAACTAAAAAACATTTAGAAGCTCTTGAAGAATATGGAATAATTCCTCAACATCGTAGAAGTTATGGACCAGTTCAAAAAATAATAGAAAAACAAAAATAATATAATAAGGTGATAAAATGTTACAAAGAATATTTATTAAGAATTATAAAAATGTAAATGATCCTAAAGTAAGAAGTCAATATGGTTTTTTAGCGGGAATTTTTGGCATTATTACTAATATGTTTTTGTGTACTATAAAAGTTATTATAGGTTTAGCTTCTAGTAGTGTAACTATAATGGCTGATGCTTTTAATAATTTATCTGATTGTATGTCTTCTATTATTACTTTAGTAGGTTTTGCTTTATCTAAAAGAAAAGCTGATGAAGAACATCCTTTTGGCCATGCTCGATATGAGTATTTAACAGGAACTATTATTGCTTATTTTATCTTTTTAATGGGAGTAGTCTTCGCTAAAGAATCTATTGATAAAATTATTCATCCTGAAATATTAAATTTAAGTACCATCACTTATTTTGTTTTAATTGTCGCTGTGATAATAAAGTTATTACAAATGTTTGTTTATTTAGATTTGGCTCATGATTCTAAATCACCAACTATTAAAGCAATGGCTTATGATTCTCGAAATGATGCTATCAGTACTAGTGTAGTTTTAATCTCAATGCTTGTGATAGGTGTTTTAAAAGTTAATATTGATGGTTTAATGGGATTAGTTGTTTCTATCTTTATAATCATCTCTAGTATAAAACTTATTAAAGAAACAATAGATCCTTTATTAGGACAAAAAGCAACTCCTGAACAAGTAAAATTTATTACTGACGAATTACTTAAAAATAAAGATATAAAAGGTATTCATAATTTAATTATTCATAGTTATGGAGCTTCTCAGTTATTTGCGACAGTTCATGCCGAAGTAGATGATAGTATGTCTATTATAAAAGCCCATGATATCATGGATAGTATCGAAAGAAGATTTAAAGAGAAATACAATATTTTCCTAACTATTCATGCTGATCCTGTTAATTCTAATGATGAATTTACTAAAGAAATAAATAATAAAGTCAAAGAAATCTTAAAAGAATTTGATGATAGCTTAACTGTTCAAGCCCTTAGAGTAGTTTCATCTGATAGTCATATTAATGTTATATTTGGTATTAAAGAACCATTTGAAAAAGAATATACTAAACAAGAAATTAGAAAAGTTTTAAATAATAAGTTTAAAAATGAAGATAAGAAATATTATTTTATCTTTAATATAAATAGACCTTATTGTTAGGAATATTATATTAATTTTAAGAATATAAGAAGTAGAAATGTAAAATTAGAGAGTTTCTACTTTTTGTTTTCATAAATTGTTAATTTGCTTTCTTTTAAAGTTTATAATAAAACAATTAATTAAAGGAAGGTAAGTGTATGCAGGAAGAAAATGAATTTTGGAATCAGAAAATTACAGAAATAAAAGAGGGTATAGATGAAGTAATTATAGAAATAATTAATAGTATAATTGTCCAAAAATAAAAATTTTAATAAAGTTAGCAAAAACTATTGACAAGTGCTAAAAAATAGGCATATAATATATTCAGCACTCATAAATAGATAGTGCTAAAGTATTGGAGGTTGTAGTAATGTTAACTGAAAGACAGAATAAGATATTAAAGTTAATTGTTGAACATTATATTAAACTGGCTAAACCAGTTAGTTCAAATTTAATTTGTAAAAAGTTAAAATGTTCTAGTGCTACAGTTCGTAGTGAGATGGCAACCTTAGAAGAAAAAGAATTACTAGAAAAGACTCATACTTCATCAGGAAGAATACCTAGTGAAGAAGGTTACAGATATTATGTAGATAATTTGATGGAACTTAAAAAAATGAATGCTGAAGATATGTTGAAATTACAAATAATCTTTCGTAATCAACAAATGGTTTTATCAGACTGCATAAATCAAAGTTTACAAGTTATCTCTGATATGACTAGTTATGCTACTGTTGTATTAGGTTCTTCTTCTCATGATAATCTACTAAAAAAGATTGAAGTAGTACCTCTTGATGAGGATAGTATGGCTGTTATTGTCATAACTGATAAAGGACACGTTCAACATAAGAACATTCAACTAAAAAATATTGATACAAAAGATATTTCCAAAACAGTTTCTTTAATCAATAACTTAATAGTTGGAACTCCTATTGATGAAGTTTCTTCAAAATTAGAGTATGAGGTAAAACCGATAATTGGACAGTATGTTGATCAACATGAACAAATATACAATGCCTTTTATAATGTATTTTCAGAGTTTACTGAACCTGATATTAATATTGTTGGTAAACATAAATTCTTAAATCAACCAGAATTTAGTAGTATTGATAAAGTTAAGAATTTATTTTCAAAGCTTGATGATGATAATATTGTTAATGAGATTAAAGCTGATGATGACAATAATATAAAGGTATATATCGGTAGTGAAAACAATATTGATGAAGATATTACAGTAATTAAGACTAAATTTAAAACTCCTACAGAGGAAGGAACACTAGCGATTATCGGACCAAAAAGAATGGAATATGAAAGAGTCGTTAGTATGTTAGAATACTTAAAGGAAAATATAGAAAGGTAGAATGATATGGATAACACAAAACAAGAAGTACAAACTGAAAATGAAGAAATAAAAACAACAGAAGAACATCATTGTGAACATCATGACAAACATTGTTGTAAGAAAGAAAAAAAGAATAAAGATAAAATGAGAATTGAAGAGTTAGAAAAGCAAGTAACAGAACTTACTGAAAAAGTAAAATATGCTCAAGCAGAACTTATCAATTATCGTAAAAGAAAAGATGAAGAAATGCTTAATTTTAGAAAGTATTGTAATCAAGATATCATTTTAGATATGATTCAAGTAATTGATAATTTTGAAAGAGCTATTAAATTAGATGATGAAAACCTAACAGATGAGCTTTCTAAATTCTTACAAGGATTTAAGATGATGTATGCTACTATGTGTGATATATTAAAAAATTACGGAGTAGTAGAAATATCACGTGTGGGAGAGGTATTTGATCCTGCCCAAGAACAAGCTTTAATGACAGATTATGTTCCTGATTTAGGAGAAGATGTTGTTATTGATGTGCTATTAAAAGGATACAAATTAAAAGACAGAGTTATTAGACCTGCCTCAGTTAAAATAAATAAAAAAAGTGAAGGAGAGATAAATAATGAGTAAAATAATAGGTATCGATTTAGGAACAACAAATAGTTGTGTTTCAGTATTAGAGGCTGGGAGTGCAAAAGTAATCCCTAACCCAGAAGGAGGAAGAACAACTCCATCAGTTGTTGCTTTCAAAAATGGAGAAAGAATTGTAGGAGATGCTGCTAAACGTCAAGCTATCACTAATCCTAATACAATTTCTTCTATCAAAAGATTAATTGGTACAGATAAGAAAGTAAAAGCAGAAGGAAAAGAATATACACCTGAAGAAATTTCAGCAATGATTCTTTCTTACATGAAAGATTATGCTGAAAGCTATTTAGGAGAAAAAGTAACAAAAGCAGTTATTACTGTTCCAGCTTACTTTAATGATTCTCAACGTCAAGCAACTAAAAATGCTGGTAAAATAGCAGGACTTGATGTAGAAAGAATTATTAATGAACCAACAGCAGCTGCTCTTGCTTATGGACTTGAAAAAGAAGAAGGACAAACAATCTTAGTATACGATTTAGGAGGAGGAACATTTGATGTTTCAATTCTTGAACTTGGTGATGGTGTATTTGAAGTTAAATCAACTAGTGGTAACAATAAACTAGGTGGAGATGACTTCGACCAAAGAATCATTGATTACTTAGTAGAAAACTTCAAGAAAGAAAATGGTGTAGATTTATCTAAAGATAAAATGGCTATGCAAAGATTAAAAGAAGTAGCAGAAAAAGCTAAAAAAGATTTAAGTGGTGTTACAACTACTCAAATTTCTGCTCCATTCATCACTCAAGGTGAAGATGGTGGACCACTTCATTTAGACGTTACATTAACACGTGCTAAATTTGAAGATTTAATTGGTGATTTAGTTGAATCAACTCTTGAACCAGTAAGAAAAGCCTTAAAAGATGCTAAACTTACTAAAAAAGATATTGATAAAGTAATTTTTGTTGGAGGATCAACTCGTATTCCATGTGTTTATGATTTAATTACAAAAGAACTTGGACAAGAACCAAGTAAAGAAGTTAACCCTGACGAAGTAGTTTCTATGGGTGCTGCTATTCAAGGTGGAGTATTAACAGGAGATGTTAATGATATCGTTTTACTTGATGTTACACCACTTTCACTTGGTATCGAAACATTAGGTGGAGTATGTACAGTATTAATCCCAAGAAATACTACTATCCCAACATCTAAGAGTGAAATCTTCTCAACAGCTGCTGATAATCAACCAGCAGTAGATGTTCATGTTTTACAAGGTGAAAGACCAATGGCTGCTGACAACAAGACTTTAGGACGTTTCCAACTTGGAAATATCCCAGCTGCACCACGTGGAGTTCCACAAATCGAAGTTAAATTTGATATTGATGCTAATGGTATAGTTAATGTTACTGCTAAAGATCTTGGAACTAATAAAGAACAATCAATTACTATTACTGCAAGTACAAACTTAAGTGATGAAGAAATTGAAAGAATGAAAAAAGAAGCAGAAGAAAATAAAGAAAAAGATAATAAAAGAAAAGAAGAAGCAGATACTAGAAATGAAGCAGAACAAATGATTTTCCAAACTGAAAAATCTATCAAAGATTTAAAAGATAAAGTATCTGATGATGAAAAGAAAGAAGTAGAAGCTTTAGTTGACGACTTAAAGAAAGCTCTTGAAGGTGATGATATTGAAGATATCAAAGCTAAGAAAGATAAATTAAGTGAAAAAGCTATGGGACTTGCTGCTAAAGTTTATGAAAACATCAATAAAGAACGTGCTGAAGCTAGTGAAGCAGATACTTCAAAAGATGATGACAGTAAAAAAGAAGATAATGTTCAAGATGCTGAATTTGAAGAAAAATAAGATTAGGTTCTAGGAAACTAGAACTTTCTCTTGTATTATATAGTAGACGTACAAATAAAATAATAGAGAGGATTGCAATATATGGAAACAGTAAAAAAACGTAGTGAAATAGAAGAAAAGTATAAATGGGATTTGACTAGAATATATAAAACTGAAGAAGAATGGGAACAAGATTTACAAAAATTAAATACTCTAATTGAGAAAATTCCTTCTTTTAAAGGTAAGTTATTTTCAGATAGTAAAACTTTAAAATTATATTTTGAATTAGAAGAAGAAATAGATAAATTAATAAATAAATTATATTCTTATGCCCATTTACAACATGATGTAGATGTAAGTGATACTGCAAGTCAAAAACGTCAAGATTTAGTATTTTCTACTATTTATAAATATAGTGAAAAAGATTCTTTCTTCCAAGAAGAATTATTTGCTCAAGATACTGATAGAGTAAAAGAATTATTAAATGAAGATGAATTCTTAAAAAATTATGAATTACAAATAGAAAGACAAAATCGTTATCGTGATCATTACTTAACTTCTGATAAAGAAGAGTTAGTATCAACTATGTCTAAAGCTTTAGAAGCTAATAGTACAACTTATGATATCTTAGTTAATTCAGAGTTAAAGTTTGATCCTATTGTAGATGAAAATGGAAATACTGTTGAATTAAATGATACTAATTATGGAACTTATATTAGAAGTAAAGATAGAAGAGTAAGAGAAGAAGCTTTTAAATCTTTATATAAAGGTTATGAAGGTTTTAAAAATACAATTACTTCTACATATATGGGAAGTGTAGATGGAAATATTGCTTTATCTAAAATATACAACTTCCCAAGTAAGCTTGAACAATCTCTTTATGCTGATAATATTCCTGTTCAAGTTTATGATAATTTAATTAAAGAAATAAATGGTGGACTTGCTAAACTTCATGAATATTATAAATTTAAAAAAGAAGCTTTAGAGTTAGAAGAATTACATATATATGATACTTATGTAGACTTAATTCAAGAGAAAACTAAAGAATATACATTTGAAGAAGCTAAAGAAATTATCCTAGATGTAATTAGACCTTTAGGAGAAGATTATGTTGAAAAGGCAACTAATATATTTGATAATAAATTAATTGATGTTATGCCTAACCAAAATAAAACTGGTGGAGCTTATTCTTCTGGTACTTATGATACAGATCCATTTATACTTACAAACTTTAAAGGTAGTTTAAATGATGTTTCAACTGTAATCCATGAATTAGGTCATTCTATGCATACAACTTATTCTAATGAGAATAATATAAGACAATATGCTGATTATAAAATATTTGTTGCAGAAGTAGCTTCAACTGTAAATGAGATTTTATTAGCTTTAACTATGTTAAAAAATAGTACAGATGAAAAAGAAAAACTTTCTATTATTAATAAATTATTAGATGATTATAAAGGTACTATTTATCGTCAAACAATGTTTGCGGAATTTGAAAGATATGTTTATCAACAAAGAGAAGCAGGAGCAGCTTTAACTAGTGATGAACTATGTAATTACTATTTAGATTTAAATAAAAAATACTATGGTGAAGATGTAACAGTTGATGAAGAAATAAAATATGAATGGGAAAGAATTCCTCATTTCTATACTCCTTTTTACGTTTATAAATATGCAACTAGTATGTCAGCATCTATAGTAATTGCGAATAAAATATTTAATGGTGATAAAGAGTTTACTAAAAAGTATATTGAGTTTTTAAGTTTAGGTGGAAGTATGTATCCAATTGATGAACTTAAAACATTAGGAATTGATATGGAACAAGGTAATGTTATTAAAGAGGCAGTAGACTCTTTTGGAAACTTACTTGATGACTTTAAAGAAGAATATCAATTAGTCTACAAGAAGTGAGGTGAGAAAATTGGATAAAAGGGATTATTATGAAGTGCTTGGTGTATCAAAAGATGCCACTGAAGCAGAAATAAAAAGTGCTTTTCGAAAAAAAGCTAAACAATATCATCCAGATTTAAATAAAGATAAACCAGAAATGGCTGAAAAATTTAAAGAAGTACAAGAAGCTTATTCAGTTTTATCTGATGCGACTAAAAGAAGTCAATATGATAGATTTGGTCATGCCGGAGTAGGTAATGGTGCTAGACCAGGAGGATATGGTGACTTCTCTGGATTCTCTTCTGGATTTGGAGATATTAATATAGATTTAGATGATATTATTGATAGTGTCTTCGGTGGCGGACGTGGAGGATTCTCTTCTGGATTTGGAGGAGGACGAACTCGTAATTCCGCTAGACGTGGTGATGATTTACTAATTAGAGTAGATATCACTTTCTTAGAAGCTTGTCATGGAACTGAAAAAGATTTTGATTTAGATGTTGTAGAAAACTGTCCTAAATGTAGTGGTAAAGGTGGTTTTGATGAAGAAACTTGTACAACTTGTCATGGTAGTGGAACAGTTACTTCAGAACAACATACAATGTTTGGATCATTCTTAACTAAAACAACTTGTCCTGATTGTAATGGAAAAGGTAAGACATTTAAGAAAAAATGTACTCATTGTCATGGAACTGGTAATGTTACTGAAAATAAAACTATTACTGTAAATGTTCCGGCTGGAATTGCGACAGGTGATAGATTAAGAGTTCCTGGTAAAGGTAATGCCGGAAGTAATGGTGGAGAGCCAGGAGACTTATATTTAGAGTTTTATGTAAAAGAACATAAATATTATAAAAGAGATGGCGATGATATCTATCTAGAAGTTCCACTTAATATTACCGAAGCTGTCTTAGGTTGTAAAAAGGAAGTTCCAACTCTTTATGGAAATGTAAAACTTACTGTACCTAGTGGAACATCTACAGGAGATAAACAAAGAATTAAAGGTAAAGGTATCGATAACAAGAGTAGACATCATAAAGGAAATATGTATGTTATCTTTAAAGTTATTATGCCTAAAAAACTTTCTCGTGAACAAAAGAAAATATTTGAAAAACTTGATAAAACTGACTTATTAGATAAAGAAATTAGTGAGTTTGATAGTTTTACTGAAAAGAATGATTAGTCATTCTTTTTGTTTTGTGATATAATATTGTCGTTTAAAAAAAGGAGTTGTTTTTATGAAAATAGAATATAACTTAATAAAAAAAGATGGTAAAGCTAGATTAGGTCATTTAAAAACTAATTATGGAGAATATGAAACACCAATGTTCATGCCTGTTGGAACTAAAGCAACTGTAAAATCTTTATCACCTGAAGAACTTTATGATTGCCATAGTGGTATTGCTCTTGCTAATACTTATCATTTATGGTTGAGACCAGGAGAAGATACTATCCAAAAAGCAGGTGGACTTCATAAGTTTATGAATTATAAAAGACCAATTCTTACTGATAGTGGTGGCTTTCAAGTGTTTTCTTTAGCTAAAAATAAAAAGAAAGACATTACAGAAGAAGGAGTACATTTTAAAAGTCATTTAGATGGTTCTAAATTATTTTTAACTCCTGAAAAATCTATTGAGATTCAAAATAAACTAGATAGTGATATCGCTATGAGTTTTGATGAATGCCCACCATACCCAGTTAGTTACGAATATATGAAAAATTCCGTTGAAAGAACATTACGTTGGGCTAAAAGAGGAAAGGCTGTTCATAAGAATGACCACCAAGCTCTATTTGGAATTGTTCAAGGTGGAGAGTTTCAAGATTTAAGAGAATATAGTTGTAAAGAAACTGTAAAAATAGGTTTTGATGGTTATTCAATTGGTGGAACTTCTGTTGGAGAAAGTAAAGAAGTAATGTATAAAATGGTCGAAGATGGTATTCGTTACTTACCAGAAGATAAAGTAAGATATTTAATGGGAGTAGGAGATCCTATTGATATATTAGAAGGAATCGAACGTGGTATAGATATCTTTGATTGTGTTTTACCAACTAGAATTGCCCGTCACGGACAAGCTTTTACAAGAAATGGAAAAATAACTTTAAAAAATGCAAAATACAAAGAAGATTTTACACCACTAGAAGAAGAATGCAATTGTTATACTTGTAAAAACTTTACTAAAGGATATATAAGACATTTAATTATCAGTGATGAAATGTTAGGAGGAAGACTTCTATCTATTCATAATATTCGCTTTTTAATAAAACTAACAGAAGAAATAAGAGAAGCTATTAAAAATGATAAATTCCAAGAATATAAAACTCAATTTATAGAAAAGTATAAATAGTGTCAAAACAGTAGTCTATTAAAATAGAGTGCTGTTTTTTCATTGCCTTTTATTTTTTATTATAAAATCTAATGTTCACTATCGATAAATAAACATACATATAAAGAAAAAAGTTTGGTTAATTTAAATAAAAATAAAAATCATTTAAATATTGACAAATCCTTTGCTGTGTGTGAAAATAACTATAAAAAAATTAAATTCTTATATATATTTGTTTTTTATCCTATATATTTAATGAAGGTGATTTGAAATGAGTTATGAAAATGAAATTACAGTACAAGTCAAAAAAGATTATGAACAGCTCCATCGTGAACTAGAAAAAAAGGGTTTTCACATAGTTGAAAAATATCAAATGGAAGACACTTATTTATTAAAAAAGAATTTTGATGTTACAAATGTTCCACTTCTAAAAATTCTAAAAGAATGTGTTATTGTACGTGATGTAAAAGGAAAAGAAAAAGAATTACTTTATAAATACAAAAAATATGGACCAAAAGGAATTATTTTAAAACAAAGAAAAATTTCTTGCCCAATTTACAGTATTCGTCAAGCACTATCTTTTATGAAAGCAATTCATTATAAACAACTTTTAAAAATTAATGATTCTTGTATTGTATATTCGAATCACGACATTGAATTTACAGTTCAATTAGTAAATGATAAGTACATATTTATAGAAATGGAAAATCATACTGCTGATTATTCAAAGCAATATGAAAGCATTGAGGAAATGATTAAAGCCTTAGAAAAATATGATATTTCTTATGATAAAAGTGATTATTTTGTCAAGAAAGCAGCTTTATTATTAGAAGAAATGCAAGAATCTCGGGACAAATAATATAAATACATGTAGTAGTGTGTAACTAAACAACTCTTCAAAAGAACAATTTATTAGTTATTATTTTCTTAGAAAAGCCTGCTCTTTTATTATAGTAATGTAACGTAATAATTGCTTGTTTGGAATAAAAAGGTGATGTTTTTTTGAGGCACTATGGATAAAATAACTTTAGAATATTTAATAAGCTTAATAGAAGAATATAAACCGGAAGAAACTATGATAAAAATTAATTTTTTAAATAATTAATCGAAATTAAACACTATGTTTGCGACACAATAAAAAAGAAAAACTGTTGAAGCAAACACAAATTTAACTATTCTCATATTAAATATATGTTTATACAACAAAAGTGTATTATCTAATTAATGGAGGAATTGACGCCGATTGATTTTGTAATAAGATTCATACTGATATTAATAACACTATGGTGGTATTTTTTATCAATGATGAATTTGTCCAAGAAATAGGGTTCATATCAGAGTTCACATCGTAAGATATAATCCATCATTTTAATCTTGCACAGATTGTATTGATATTATAAAAATGACCCCCAGAAAAAGGCTTCAAAATATAAGTTTTTAAGGAGATGAGATAATGCAATTATATGAAAAAATTAATCAAAAAAAGAAAATAAATACTATTTCTAATTGCAGTTTAACAGAAGCTGTAACATATGCTTTTTCGAATGATAAATTTAAATTCTATTTAAATTCAGAACTTATCGATGTAAAAGATCGTTTCCGTATTTTTCGTTTTCACCAAAAAGTTTATATTGCTAAAAAGACAACAGAAGAAGATGGAAAAAATGAACTTAAATATGCTTTGCTAGCAAAAGAAAAATTGACAGATGTAACTTTACCTAATTATCAATTAAAAGTAATTGAGCCAGTCCTACTTCAGGACGAACAATCTTATTATATTCTGACGGAGTATCATGGGACATCACTCCAAGAACTTGTTTATAAAAATGAAAAGAGTTCATTATCGATAGATACCTTATTCACAATCATGAATGCTTTCTTAGATAAAGGAATATTATATCGTGGTTTTCTTCCGCGAAATACAGTTATTCAAAAAGATACTATTTACTTGTTAGATTGGGAAGATACAATTTATACCTCACACCCAAAAGAAATAGGTGTTAATCAACTATGGCTTACAAATTTTCTGTTAAATTGGTGTTACTTTTATCCACTAGAGGAATTAAAAAAACGCCTGCTAAATTATAAAAATACTTCTCTAATAGAACCAGAATTATTAAAATATGAAAAAAATTTTGGAGCTTGGATTAGCTGTATTAATCCCTCTAAAAGCATTCGTGATACAATTTTAGAAACAGTTCTTTTCGCTGAAAAACCATTGTATCTAGACAAAAATATTTTTTATATACCTCCAAATGATTTAGCCCATCTTGTATCTGATTTGTTTAATTCGGATATAGATGTTCTTTTTGACATAAGTAGTTATGTTTTGCCCAGAACTAAGTTATAGCCTAAGATGTA
>CANRDQ010000034.1 GCA_947629395.1 uncultured Bacilli bacterium | reverse complement strand
CTTTCTTATTTAATTATAACAAAATAAAAGTAGATCACATTCTTTTTATGTGTCTACTTTTACTTTATCACTTCAAATGTAAATATTCCTTTCTCTTACCTTAATACTAATTTTTTGTCATCTTCAACTTCATAATTTCCTAAATATTGTTTTAAAAAATATATTTTATCTAAATTAGTATCGAATATAGAATCAGCAAATCTTAAAGCTTGATCTAAAAAAACTTCATCATAATATACTAAATTACTAGCATAATATTTAGCATCTTTTCGAGTTTTTTTAAATCTTTTACTATCATATTCAGCATTTGCACAATAATCTAAAAGATGGACATAAGTATTGACATTGTTTTGCCAAATAATTGGATTAAGTGTACCATTAGGACTTCTAAATTCTATAGTATTACCTTCTCTTAATTTAGCTATATTATCTAGATTTATATTAGTTAAATTAACAGCGTCATATCTATCATGTCTTAATTTTTTTATTAACTTAGCAGTATTAATATCATATTCATGTAATTTATCTAGTTTTTTAATCCAATTTCGAGCTTTAGGTAAAGCCCAGTCTTCTATTTCTTCACGAGGATATAGAAAGTCTCCATAACCAAATTTAAATAATAAATTCTCATTTATAGCGTAAGTATTAGCAAATACTAACCAACTATCTAAATCATTACCTAATATTTGGGCACCGATATGAAGATGTCCTCCACAATCACTAGTTATACTAGCATTTTTATCAATTCTTTTACAAGACGTTTTTACCTTTTGCCAAGTGTCAGCACTATCATACATAATTGGTGTTATCAGCTCTCCACCATCCATAACTGTAATGTCTTTACTTAGCTTCCATTTTTTAAAGTCAGGATTTTGGTTTACAAATTTTTTTATATTTGAATATTGAGCATTATCAAATTCAATTTCTAAACCAAAAGTATGATTAGGATTTAAATTTAAACTTTTTCTTAAAGTCCAAGGATAACAAGTTATTCTTCTTACTAGTTCCTTCTGATCAATTGGTTGCATTTTAGAAAATTTATCATTATCATTTGGATAAACAAAACTTAATATAGAATCATTTTCTTTTAATTGTGTTTGACTCATAAGACCCTCCTATTTCTTTAAAACAATTGATTTCCCTTTTTCAGTGTCTTTAAAATATTGTTTTAAAAAATATATTTTATCTAAATTATTATTAAAAATCATATCTGCAAAGACTAAGGCTTCATTAAGATGAACTGCATTATATTGATCAAAACTTCCAGCATATCTAACAGTTGATATTCTAACGTCTTCTAGTAATTCTCTATCAAATTTACCGTTTTTAGCGCATTCTACTAATTTTGTAAATAAGTTAACATTATTCTGCCAAATAACAGAATCTAAAGTCGCATCAGGACATCTAAATTCTATAGTGTTATCTTCCTCTATTTTAGGTACATCTTGAAATTCAAAGCTAGTAAGCCTTACTGTTGGAAAAAAGCAACAATTGATAAGTCCTTTTAAAATATCTTCTTTTGATTGCTTTCTAAAATCAGGCTGTTGAAGTTCTTCTCCCCATTTTCTAGCAAGTGGTCCAGCCCAATGAAAAGCTCTTGGTCTAACTTCAGCATTTTCTCCTGATCCAAACCTATAAATAACAGGTTCATAGGCAACCCATAAATCTGCAAAATTAAGAAGGCTTTCTTTGTTACTACCAAGTATTTGTTGACCAATATGGTTATGTCCTCCACATAATTCAGTTACTTTGGCATCTTTTTGTAATTCATTACATACAAAGTCTAACTTATTCCAAAAAGTTGGTGTATCTGTCGCAATAGGTGTATTAATTTCAGCACCATTCCATACTGTTCTTTCTGGTTTTAAGACCCATCCTTGCTTAAACAAGTCATTGTCTCTCATCATATTTTCGATATTATCAGAACTTGTTTCCTCTTTATGTTGAAATTCTAACTCTAAACCAAAGGTTTCATCTTCTGCTAAACCTATAGAATTCCTAAGTGTAAGAGAATATCTACGTAAACGATTTAGTAATTCCTTTCTGTCTTTTGGTTTCATTTCTGAAAGTTCATCATTATCTTTTGGATAAATCAATTTAAATATAGATTCATCTTGCATTTTCATTCCACCTTTTCCAAAGAAAAAGATTAGATTAAGGAATTTTTTTGTCCTGTAACCTAATCTTTTTTGTATTTATATAAATCCCCTGAACGAGGCATATTATACTACAACAAGGTAATTTTGTCAATCTTTTAAATATTCCAATACTCTTTCGCAGATTCTATTTGTGCCTTGAAAGTTCTACCATTTGCCCATGTTATATATTTAGATAAATCTTCTAAATTTACAAATAGTCTTTCACTTACTTCCCACTCTTGTTTAAATGGTAATTCTTCATCTAATCTAGCTGTATATCTTAATTGATAATAGACATCGTCATCTTCAACAACTTCTACTGCTCCTAAATAGTGTATATCTTTAACAGTAACACAAGCTTCTTCTAATACTTCTCTTTTTAAAGTTTCTTCTTTACTTTCCCCTACTTCAGGATGTCCTCCTGGAATAGTCCAATTATTATTATCTTCATTTTTTACTATTAGTAGTTTATTATCTTCATTAAAAACATAACAATATACTTGAGTATATCGTTCTTTAGTAATGTTAAATTTCTCTTTCCATAACATCTTACAACTATCATTTATTTGTTCATAGTTATTCATAAGACATCACTCCAATTCTTATTTAGGACATAAAAAAATTACTATTCCTAATTAATGGCGTCCCCGGGCAGAGTCGAACTGCCGACCTATCGCTTAGGAGGCGATTGCTCTATCCAACTGAGCTACGAGGACACAACATAATTGTAACATAAAAATAAAAAAACACGAAATAAATCGTGTCTAATGAAAATAATTAATAAATAAAAGCATCAAAAAACTAGTTGCAGTTTTAAATTCTATACGGATACTATATGTTTTTTCATAAATACCTGCGATATCATCAATTATATCTACAATCCAACTTTCTAAATACTTAGGTGGTGTAAATGTAACTGGAAACATATGTGTCTTTATGATATCTTTTTCTTTATCGCTAAGTAATCCAAAAACTCTTTCAGTATTATCAATCGCATAAGATGGATGCTTTCTCCATACACGAGCTTTACTGTATTCTTGTCCTTCTTGTTCAAAGAAAAAATCATGTAATACTGCTGCTCTAGTTGCTTTAAGATAATCTAATCTTAAGAATTTAGTAACATAATATGTATAGTAAGCTACACGTAGTAAATGATGATATCTAGTTATTCCATGATGAGGAATATCTTTCATTTTTTGAAATTCTTCATTATTTATAATTGAATCAACTATTTGGTTAAATTCAGAATTATATTTATTAAACATTGTTTGTTCACCTTATTTCTGTATCTCTATCCTATTAAAGTTTAACATATAATTAAATTGTTTTCAACGAATAAAATATATTTATCCAAAAAAACGACTTGATTTACATTTAATTTATTTCTAATAAATATTATTAAACTTTTACTAAAAAGATACTAAATACATATTTTTTAATAATTATGTTTCTTCCCCGTTGTTTCAGTTGCATATTATACTACAATATTACTTTTTATGCAAGTTGACTCAATATATCTTCCATTTCTTTAACTTCTTCTTCAGTTGTTTCTTCTTTATTTAGTTCTTGATTAAACCATACTGGTAACTTTTCTTTAGTAGTAGTTTTACTCTTAGTTTGTTTATTGGTATTTTTATTCATCATCTTTTTTATTTTCTTATGTTCTTTTTCAGTTATTTCCATAGCTTCTTCAACTGTTTCAATATTAAGTCTCTTCCATTGACCTACTATAGTTTCAATATAACTCTTATTTAATTTTTGATTATTTATTTTTAAGACATAATATATTAAAACATTAACGACACCTGGATTTAGTTTCTGTTCAATAAGTAAATTTTCTATTAAACGTAAATCACGGGCAGTTGGTTCAGCTCCTTTATATCTATTTTTTAAGAAGTCATAAGGAGTAATATTTTCAAAAGCATATACCATTTTAGCACGTTTAGAAGTATCTCCTTCTGGTTTCTTTAAAAAGTCAGGTTGTTTTGTATACACTAAAGTTGGAAGTTTACCACCATTTTCAAATTGATAATAATTTCGACAACTTTTTCTTAAATTCTTTTGATCTATCATTCCTTTTTCATTTATTGAATCTCTAACAAGTCCTAACATATTATAAGTATCTATCTTATAAGTGAAACTTAAAGCATTAATTAAATATTTTACATCCTCTTTAAAACATCTTTCATTTACCATATCTTTAGGAATACTAGATATTAACATATCAAAATCTATTCCTTTATCTAATTCAATTTTATTTTTAGACACTTGAACTATAGAATCTTTTAATTCAATTTGATGTCCTGGTAAAGATTTAAATACTGTATCAAAAGGTTTAGTAATCTCTTCATAATCCTTTAAATTAAATCTTGGTATTTTATAATAGTTAAGCGCATTCTCATATTCTTGCTTTCCTATATTATTATATAACACTACATTAAGAATTGGATGGTTAAAAAACTCATGCGCACTCATTGGTGAAAAAATTTGATATACATAACTATTAATATTTCCACTTTTAACATAAGTTTTTAAAAGTCCAACAGCCTCTAATCTTTCTCTAGCCGCAACAATATCATCTAGCTTCAACTGCATCATGGTCATTAAATGATGATGTGTTAAGTCATCACTCATTATTTCAAATTTATCTAAATCATCTATTAAAGTAAAATAAAGGCTAACAGAGGTATAACCAATAATTGGTTGATATAACATTGTAATTATTTTACGGTCTGTTTCTTGAATAATTGTTTTGTTAACTACAGAATATATATCAGCTGGTAAGGTTGTTACTACTTTCATCATGGTATCCTCCTTTATATAATCATATAATAAATAGAAAAAAAAAGAAAGTATTCTTTCTTATAATCCTAAAAAAGTAAGGATATCTGGAGTTGTTAGTTTTGTAAAAAACATCAGTAATAAAGCGATAGTTAAGAAAGGTCCAAAAGGGATTACTTTATCACGATTAATATAATATAAAATTAAAGATATTGGTAAAGCAATAAAACTACCTACAAAAATACTAATGGTACCTAAAAGAGGATCTAAAACTAAACCAAATAGGAACATTAATTTAATGTCTGCTCCTCCCATACTCTCTTGTTTATAAAAATAATTACCTACAATCATAATAAAATACATTAAAAGGAATAGAAAAAATCCTGAACCAACATGGAATAAAGTTTCTACTAACCCTACTCTAAATAATTGAATAATAATAAAAGCTATACTGAAAAAAATTAACACTTCATCAGGAATAACTAAATAAGTTAAATCACTTACAAGAACTATAATTACTAAAGAAATTATCGCTAAAGCAAGTAATAAATCTAGACTTAATCCAAAACTATGATAAGCTACCATAAATAATATTCCTGTCGCAATTTCAATAAATGGTAACATAAAAGATATTTTCTTATTACAATAACGACATCTTCCTCCAGTTAATAAATAAGAAACTATGGGTATTAAATCGATAGGTTCTAAAGTATGATGACAAGAATCACAATAACTTCTACCTTTGATAAAACTTTTACCAATAGGAAGTCTAAGACCTATGACACCGTAAAAAGAAGCAAGTACTGCTCCTATTACGAAAAAACAAATATAATAACATACTTCCATATAATCACCCCTGAATTTTACTATATATATCAAACATTGGAACAATAATAGAAACTAAAATCAATCCAACAATTAAGGCTAATATAGCAATCATGAATGGTTCTATTAAACTTTTTAATCTATCAATAATATTTTTATGCAAATCTTGGAAATGGTCGGCAACTTTATCCATCATTAATCCTAATTGTCCAGTATTTTCTCCAGTTACAATCATTTCATAAGCTACTACTGGAAAAGCCCATTGTCCTTTGAATGATTCACTTATGGCATCACCTTTTCCTAAATTATATAAAGTTTTAGCGATTATTTCTTTATATACTTCATTATTAGTGATTCTCGATAAAATCTCCATACAATCAGGTATTAAAACACCATGATTTAAAAGAGAGGCAAAAGTCTTAGTAAAGTTTGAAACTTCATTATAAATAATAATATTTCCAATTACAGGCATATGCATAAGTACAATTTGAACATTCTTTCTAAATCCAGAAACATTTTTATAAACATAAACAAGTAATACTATAAAGATAATTACTGTTAAAAATACCCAAATATAATTAGCTTTTAAGAAGTTACTAGCATTAATAACAGCTAAAGTAATAAATGGTAATTCTGCTTCTTGACTTTCATACATCTTAACGAAACTTGGAACTATAAATATAAGCATAAATACCACGACGGCAAAAGCTAAACATAAAACAATCGCAGGATATGTCATAGCACTAATCATCGCTCTTCTGTTCTTATCCATAGTTGTATAGTAATCAGCCATATCATCTAAAATACTAGGTAAATCTCCTGTCATTTCAGCTGTTCTAATCATATTAACTAATAATCTTGGAAAACGATCTCCTTGTTTTTCCATAGAATCACTTAAATTATCACCACGTATTAAATCATAAACTATTCTTTGATAAGCACTTCTTTCAACTGGTTTAGAGGCTTGTTTGGCAAGTACTCTAACAGAATCTGCTAAAGGGATACCAGCTTTAATATAAGTTGATAATTGGCTTAAAGAAAATGATAATTGAGCGGCACTTAATTTATTACTAACAAATAACTCTACATCATATTTTTTCTTTAATTCTAGTTTGACAACTTTATAATCTTGAGAAGTTAAATAATTTCTCGCATCATCTATAGTTTCAGCTTCAAATATACCTGTTTCTTTTTTACCATTAAGATTAATAACTGTATATCTAAATGGATATAAAGGTCTATCATCAGCTCTTTTAGGTTTTTCTTTAACTATACCTACTAAGTTCTTTTTATAATCTTCATTACTAATAGTTTCTGTTTGTTTTGAGTTAATAGGTGTAGAATAATTATGATTAACATCTTCTTTACCCATTAATTTTCTAGGTGCTTCACAAATATTTCTAACAAAATGATATATATATATAAATGGTTTTAACAATATATCCATAAAGCACCTCCTCTTATTCTCTATACAATAAATATATCATATTAAGCACTCTTTTTAAATATTTTTCTTTATAATTTTACATTTATAATATTAATATATCCAGATAATTATATTTTATTTTTTCGATAAAGAATAACAAAAAAATTATAACTACATATACTTTAATAAGAGGTGTATTTTATGTATAACGGTTATGGTCTATCCCCTATTCCTCGTGGTGGAGGTTTATTCTCAAGACTTTTTTCTAGGCCTTTTTTAAATAATATCAACTGGGGTACTATGTTAAGTAACACCCAAAAAACTCTTAATATTATCAACCAAGCTATTCCTGTTTTTTATCAAGTAAAACCTATTGTAAATAATGCGAAAACTATGTTCAAAATTATTGGTGCTGTAAAAGGATCATCTAATGATTATAGTAAATCCTATAATTCTAGTAATACCGGAAATAACATTACTAATCAAAGTGTAAATTCTTCGGTAACAACACAAAATACTTCCAATAATAATCAGCCTATTTTTTATCTATAATAAAAGAGAACTTTTGAACTGAACCCCATTTCTTGGATAAAGAAATGAGGTTCATATCATTATCATTCTCTTTTATTTTTTCTTATATACTGAATAACCTAACTCAGGATGATTTTCCACTTCTTCATAATTTTCATGAACAAAATCCCAGAAAGTTATATAAAATTCGGTATGGGCTACACTATATAAATATAATTTATTATACTTTAATAAATCTTCAAGTTCGATTCCTTTTGGTTTTATTCTTTTTCCATCTTTGACAGATTGGTTTATAACACTTCCCCATTCAAAAACGTTTTCTGGTAATTTATAATTTCTTTTTTCAAAGTAATAAGCTAAATAACCATCTCCTACACTTGTTACAACGGCACTATCTTGTTTATGAATGTCCTTATCACTTACTAATAAATTAGAAATTTCTCTATAAGGTTGCCAATAAGTATTTACTTCTTTATGAACTTTATAGTAGTTCTGTACTCCTAAAGTTACTATTAAAATACTAATTATCACAAGACTAATCTTATAGTCCACTTTAATATCATTTATTTCTAATTCTAAAGCTTTACTACCTGTTTTTACTTTTAAATTAAGTAATAATATTAATGGTAAGGAAGCTAAAATAAATATATGTGGCAAAACTACTAAGAAGTATCTATTAACAAAAAGTGAACCTGATGGATTTATAAATCTACTATATATAAAGATGGTAGTTATAGTCCAAATTATACTACCTACTAAAACTTTTAAATTAAAATTATATTTTAATTTCTTATTTGTTAAAGAAATAAGAAAAAGGATTATTCCAAAAACAAATAAACCAATCAATAATAAATTATCACCTAGTAAATATGTAAAAATTGTTTTCACTCCATCTATAGTTGGTAAAGCAGCGAAATAATCAGAAAGGTTAACAGTATGCATCAACATCATTGATATAAACCAAGGTAAAAAACTTATACCTAAGGCTATGTATGGTAAAATAAATTTTAAGTTTAGTTCTTTCTTTAAGAAACGATATGCTTCTACTAAGAAATAAAAAACGATTATTAGACAACCAAACCAATGTGTATAAGCCAGTAAAATTAGAGATATGGTATAAATAATATTGTTTTTTAAGGTGTTATCTGTTTGCCTTTTTATAAAATTATAAAGTACCCAAGCTGAAAGGCAGTATAAAAAGGCATAAGGTCTAAGTTCAAAAGCACATTGATATACCAAAATATACGAAGTGGCTGCTAGTACTAAAGCTGGAAATCCTTTATCTTCTCCAAATATCTTATCACCTATCTTTTTAGTAAGAATAACTCCTATTAAAGTAACTATTATGTTAGGAAGTAATAAAAACAATTCTCCATAAGGGACAATTTTATAAATAGGAAACATTACCAAATAATATAATGGTAAGTTATAACCTTTTTCTAATAATTGTTTTATCATTTCAAAAAAAGAATTGTTAGCGATAAAATCAATTGTCCAATCTAATTCATCTAACCAAAATGATTGTTTAGCAGCATCAAAGCACATAAATAAAAACATGACTACTAATAAACTAATACTTACAATTTTGTAAAATTTCTTTTTGTTTTCTTTTTTCATTTAGTACACTCCTTTTTAATAAATAATACCAACAGAAAACTTTAATTTCTTCTATTTACTTAACTTCATCATAACATACTCATCTTGACCAGTCAACAATATAAAAACCTCGTTTCTTTATTCAAAAACGGGGTTTATATTCAAGTATATCTCTTTTTATATATTTATTTTTTATTAGAATATATTTTACTTATCTTTTCAAACATAATTATATAATCCATAAACTCATTCCAATTATCTGGATAATCATTAATACCGACAAAGTTCTTTACTACTTTTCCATGAGATATTTTACATAGATTCCAATTAACATTATCTTCAGAATCCTTTTTATAACTTTTTTGCCATTTAGCTGTAAATTCATCTATACGTTTACTAAAATCTTCATATAGATATTCACTTAAATTACAATCATATAATTGTTTTGGATTATTATCAATAGAAAAATCTAACCAACTATTTTGATCGTGGACACCAAAAGTAAAATCATAAATCTTATCTTTCGCAGTTATTTTAAATAAGATTAATTCATCTTTATCTTCTAGTTTTTTAGCTGTTTTAGATTCTCTAGAAACTATGGAATTATTATCTTTTACAATTTCGTTTTTCTTAAAGTCTATACCACATTTAGGGCATCTATAACTTGGGTTATCTCTTCTGATAATACAACCTCCAGAAATCTTACCATCAGGTAAACCGAAAGTTGTTTCACCATAAATATATTCTTGTAACTCTGTGCCACATATAGGACATTTTGCCCATTGTTTTTCGGGAACATCTCTATTTAAGAAAGTTATTCTCCAAGTTTCAAAACAATCTTTAACATCACTATTTATAATTACTCTATCGTTAACTCTTAAAGTGATAGGACGATTTTTATAGGCAATCTTACAAGAAACACCTTGTCCTTCAGGAAGGATAAATTTAAGTTCTTTATCATCAACTTTTATTATTTTAAGAACTACTCCATTTATCTTTATATCACCTATTTCACTTAGATTAATTTTTGTAATAATAGGCTTAGTATCTTCAGTATCAAATCTACCACGTACTTTAGTAAATGGTGTGTATTCTACTTTAAGGAAATACTTATTAGTTTCTAATTTAGTAGATTTCTTCTTACCTCTTTTGATAAATGGTAAATTCTCAATACTACCAACCATCATATCTTCAAATCTACTATAATCTAAGATAATATGTTCTTTTCTTAATCTTTTATCTACTTCTTCAAAAACATAATATAAATCAATATCAGGTTTTACTTCTACTAATTCACTAATTGAAGCTGATTGTCCATCTTCCATATTTTCTATTTTCTTAACTACTTCAGATACGATATTTTCAAAAGCTTCTTTTTCTAAAGTTTTATCTCCTACCGTAAGTATTTCTTGTAATCTAGATAATAGATTTAAAAAAGTACCACATTTTATAGAACTATATAACATTCCCGAACAAAATCTATCTCCACGAAGAATTACTGTTAATTGAGTAAGAACTTCATCATAAGACATGTTTTTAATATCGTATTTACTAGGATTAGGTTTAGTATCTTTTCTTAAATAATTTTTATCTATTTTATCTGTATCATATAAGTATTCTATGAACTTTAATAATTGTTCTCCTGGAACTGATTCTGGTAAAGTAATAACATCAAAATCATTAGGATTTGTTTCTGCTAATAAACAAAAGTCTTCGTTATTATAAAAATCATTAAGTGTATCATTTAACAAATCTAAATCAAAATCATAGAAAATATCATTTTTTTCATTAATTATTTTATTAATTAAATTCATAGTAAATTCCCCTTTTTATTTTTCTATTTTAAATTGTTCTAAATCAGATTTAACAGAATTATTATTTTTGGCAACATTAATCATTTCTGTTTGTTCTTCTTTTTCTAACTCAGCAATTTTGGAATCTATCAATTTTAATAAATCATCTAGATTAGAAGTCTTTTTTGTTACTTTTTCTTCTTTAATTATATTATTTTTAGAAACTAAATAATTTCTAACATCAAATATTTTAATAACAGAATTTTTTAATTTAGGATATGTAATTTCAGCTGGTTCTGTTTTTACTCTTGATTTAGTATTTTTAATTTTTTGTTCTTCTCCATTTAGTCTTAAAGTTATTTCTTTAGTAGATACTTCAATTTCATTTGTTAACTTACTAATATAAGCACCATATTGTTTTTGAAGTTTTTCTTTAGATCTAGTAAATATCATAAATTTTATATTTCTAGCTATTCCAGCACTTAACATTGGTATTAAATCATTTACATTAATAAGAGAATCGAAATTATCTAAAACAAAACTAAATTTATTTTTATTATCATTATCTATTAAAATAGAAAACAATTGATTTATAAAGATTGATACTAAAGGGTTAAGATAGATAGATTCATCTTTGGCAATAAAGAAGATGGCTGTTGGCTTATTAAGTATACTATCTATATCAAAGGTTGTTTTATTTAATTGTTGATTTAGTAAATCTCTACTAACTAATATTCTTAATCTTTGTTTCGCAACAGCTAAAATACTACCTCTTGTTTCAGATGGAGCGAAAACACTACCAGAAGCATATACATAAGCACTATCATTTTTATTTTTAGTTTTAAAATATTCTGTAAGATAACAACTATTTCCAATTTTTTCCGCAGCTGTATCTAACATATTACTAACACTTGTTAAATTAATTTCTGAAGGAGTTCCATCTTCAAATAATCCTAAAGTTATACCTGTAAATAAATCTGATGATGATTGACTCCAAAAAGGATCAACTGTATCTTCCTCATAAAAGATTTCTTTACCAATTTGATCAATATAATTTAAAGCAGCATCTTTTTGACCTTTTTTATATAAATTATAAGAATACTCTAAAGGATTCCAACCTTCACTATTTTTTAAATCTCTATGATTAATAATAACAATATTATAATTCTTTTCTTTTAATAAATTATAGTACTTATTTAAATATTCTGTTTTAGAATCTAAGATGAAGAAACTTTCTTTAGAATCTATCATTTTATTAATTAATGGAAAACCAACATTTCTACTCTTTCCTGTTGATATATCACCATTTATCATTAAATTTCTATCTGAATCAGTTATCTTTTTTAATATTTCTGCGTTCATATTTTCTCCTTAAAACCCTTTCTTCTTCACTTTCATTTTCTATTCTTTTATAAACCTTTGTCTTATCTTGGGAATTTTCTACTTCTTCTTTCATAACGGCTAATCTTTTAAATTTCTTTTTTAATAAATCTATTTGTTCAATAATTTCTTGTTGTTTATTAGAAATTATTTCTGTGTTTAGATTATTTTTATATTGAGCAATTTCATCTAGAGTAAAATCTACTGATTTAAGTAATTTTATTAATTCACACTCTACAACATTTTCATCTGTATAATAACGATATCCCGTAAACTCATCTATCTCACTAGGTTGTAAGACACCATAATCGTCATAAAACCTTAAAGTTCGAACGGGAATATCTACTAATTTAGAGAATTCACCAATTTTATACATAGTATTGTTTCCTTCCTCTCTTTATGCGCCATTTAGCGATAGTTTAACACTTCAGTCGTATGGAGAGTCAATAATTAATTTTACCGATATCAAAATTTAATTAGATTACCCCTATTTTATTTAATATACTTCCATTATAATACACAATAAAATAAAAGGCAATAAAAAAGGAATGAAATAAATTTCATTCTCCAACCACTTTGTGGTTGTTTTCTTTTGGTGTAAAATATTATTGTG
>CANRDQ010000033.1 GCA_947629395.1 uncultured Bacilli bacterium | reverse complement strand
ACAAAACAAAAACAACTTATTTTGGAAACATTAAGGAAAGAAAAGAATCATCCAACAATTGCTGATTTATATGAAAAAATATTAGAAATTGATGACACTGTAGGACAGGCTACTGTTTATAGAAATGTGAATAAATTAGTAGATGAAGGGAAGATAAAAAGAATTATGACTGATTGCGGTTATAGATATGATTGTGATTGTAATGTACACTATCATTTAGTCTGCAAAAAGTGTAATAATATCATTGATATCTTTGATGAAAAATATAACAAAATGATACATAGACTTGAAGAAGAGTATTCTGTAAAGATAGATGATAGTACAGTTGTCTTTGATGGTGTTTGTGATAAATGTTTAAATAAAGATACCAATTAAAATAACCAATATTAAAAGAAGTATTTTCTTTTGATATAAATATAGTAGTAGAAAGAAGGAGAAATAAAATGGAATTAAAAGGATCAAAAACAGAACAAAATTTATTAACTGCTTTCGCTGGAGAAAGTCAAGCTAGAAACAAATATACTTATTATGCTAGTAAAGCTAAAAAAGATGGTTATGAACAAATAGCTGCTATTTTTGAAGAAACAGCCAATAATGAAAAAGAACATGCTAAACTTTGGTTTAAACAATTACATGATGGAGAAATTCCTTCTACAGAAGAAAATTTAAAAGATGCTGCAAACGGTGAAAACTATGAGTGGACTGAAATGTATGCTGAATTTGCTAAAGTAGCAAAAGAAGAAGGATTTAATCATATTGCTTTTCTTTTTGAAGAAGTAGGAAAAATTGAAAAGGAACATGAAGAAAGATATTTAACATTACTTAAAAATGTTGAAGATGATAGAGTATTCCATAAAGATGGAGATAAGATGTGGATATGTCGTAATTGCGGACATGTTTACATTGGAAAAGATGCTTTAGAAGTTTGTCCAGTATGTGCTCATAAAAAGAGTTATATGGAAGTTCGTGCTGATAACTATAAGTAAAATTAAGAAAGTTAATAAAAGAAACCTAATTCAAAAACGAATTAGGTTTTTACGTACTTTTGTTTGTGTTTAAGGTTGCTATTTTAGAAGGTTTAGTTTATAATTATTTTAGGAGTGATTAAATATGTATGATTACATAATTGGAACAGTTACAGAAATTTATAGTAATAGTATTGCCCTTGATAATAATGGGATAGGATATTTAATTAATACACCTAATCCATATCAATTTCAAGAAAATAAAAGTTATAAAATTTATTTATATCAACAAATAAAAGAAGATGAACATAGTTTATTTGGGTTTGCTACTCAAGAAGAAAGAGAACTATTTTTAAAATTAATAAATGTTAAAGGTTTAGGTTGTAAGATGGCTTTACCAATATTAGCGACAGGTTCAATTGATGGAATAGTGGATGCTGTTGAAAGAGAAAATATTTTATATCTTAAAAAATTTCCTAAAATAGGAGATAAATTAGCTAAACAAATGATTTTAGATTTAAAAGGAAAACTTACAGCTATAGATATGGGACCATTATTTAGACAAGAAGATAATTCTGAAGAATTAATAGAAGTATTACAAGGTCTTGGTTATAAAGATAAAGATATTAAACAAGTTATTAAATTAGTAGATAAGTCTAAGAATTTAGAAGAACAAATAAAAGATGCTTTAAAACTTATGTTAAAATAAAGGAGTATATATGGAGAAAATTGTTTTAGCTAGTAACAATAAACATAAAATAAAAGAATTTAAAGAAATATTTAAAGATAAAGAGATATTAGCCCTTGAAGATATTGGTTATCATGAAGAAATTGAAGAAAATGGGAAAACTTTTTTAGAAAATTCTTTAATAAAAGCTAGAACTGTTAGTGAGTATTTACAAAGTAAAAATATGAATTATGATGTGATTGCTGATGATTCTGGTCTTTGTGTATCAGCTTTAAATAATGAACCAGGTATTTATAGTGCTAGATATGCGGGAGAACATGGTAATGATAAAAAGAATAGAGAAAAGCTTTTAGAGAAGATGAAAGGTTTAATTGATAGAAAAGCCTATTTTGTTTGTAATATTGTACTTTATAAGCCAAATAATAAATATTTTAATGTAGAAGGTAAAACTTATGGTACAATAACAAAGGAAGAAAGAGGAGATACTTCATTTGGTTATGATTGCCTATTTTTATCTGATGAATTAGGAAAAACATTTGGTGAGGCTAGTGAAGTAGAGAAAAATTCTGTATCACATAGAGCAAGAGCAATTAATGAATTATTAAAAATATATAAGTAGGTGAAATTATGAATGATAGGGTACTTAGTAATGAAGAATTAGGAGAAGATTTATTTAGTGAATCAATTAGACCTAGTTATTTGGATGAGTACATTGGACAAAGTGTAGTCAAAGATAATATAAAAGTATTTATAGAGTCAGCTAAAATAAGAGATGAATCTCTTGATCATGTATTATTATATGGTCCTCCAGGTCTGGGAAAAACAACTCTTGCTCATATTATAGCTCATGAACTTGGTAGTAATATAAAAACTGCTACTGGTCCTAGTATTGAGAAATCTGGTGATTTAGCGGCATTGCTTTCTTCATTAGAACCAGGTGATGTATTATTTATTGATGAAATACACCGTATACCAAAATATATAGAAGAAATTCTTTATCCGGCAATGGAAGATTTTACTTTAGATATTATTGTGGGTAATGAAGGCAATAGTCGTAACATTAGAATAGATTTACCACCATTTACTTTAGTAGGGGCAACAACTAGAGCAGGAGATTTAACTTCACCATTAAGAGATCGTTTTGGGATAATTTCTAAATTGCAATACTATACAGTAGAAGAATTAACAGAAATTATAAAGAGAACTTCTAGAGTTTTAAATGTACCAATAGAAGATGATGCGGCTATAGAACTGGCTAGTCGTAGTCGTGGAACACCAAGAATTGCGAATAGACTCTTTAAAAGAGTAAGAGATTTTGCTTTAGTTGAAGGTTGTAAATCTATAGATATAGATATTACTCGTAAAGCTTTAGATAGACTTAAAGTAGATAGTTTAGGACTAGATGAGGTTGACCATCAATTATTAAAATCAATTATTTATAAATTTGGCGGAGGACCAGTGGGAGTAGAATCTATTGCTAGTACAATTGGAGAAGAAGTATCTACTATTGAAGATGTCTATGAACCTTATTTATTACAGACAGGTTTATTAAAAAGAACTAGTCGTGGTAGAGTAGTAACTGATAAAGGTTATGAAGCTTTAAATATACCAAAACCATAAGGAGGTAACTATGAATATAGAAGATTTTGATTATGAATTACCACAAGAGTTAATTGCTCAAACACCAATAGAAAAACGTGATAGTTCACGTCTTATGGTCTTAAATAGAAAGACTGAAGAAATAGAACATAAGCATTTTTATGATATAAAAGATTATTTACATGAAGGTGATGTTTTAGTTCTTAATGATACTAAAGTATTACCTGCTAGATTAATAGGAGAAAAAGAAGATACTAAAGCAGTTATAGAAGTTTTATTGTTAAAGAATATTAAAAATGATATTTGGGAATGTCTTACTAAACCAGCTAGAAGAATAAAAGAAGGAACAGTTGTTTCTTTTGGAGATGGACTTTTAAAAGCAAAATGTATTAAAGTAATGGATGAGGGAATCCGTCATTTTGAACTTATTTATGATGGTATCCTTTATGAAATATTAGATAAATTAGGGACAATGCCACTACCACCATACATTCATGAAAAATTGGAAGATCAAAGTCGTTATCAAACAGTGTATGCTAAACAAGTAGGGTCAGCAGCTGCTCCAACAGCGGGACTTCATTTTACAAAGGAACTAATGACAGAATTACAAAATAAAGGTGTTATTATCACTTATGTAACCTTACACGTGGGACTTGGAACATTCCGTCCTGTTGAGACAGATAATATATTAGAACATCATATGCATGAAGAATTTTATTCTATGAATGAAGAGACGGCTTCTATATTAAATAAAGCTCAAGCAGAAGGTAGAAGAATTATTTCAGTAGGAACTACTTCTACTAGAGTTTTAGAAACAATTAGAAGTGAACATGATAAATTTATCGCAACTAGTGGTTGGACAAAAATATTTATTTATCCTGGTTATGAGTTTAAAGCTATAGATGGTTTAATTACTAATTTCCATTTACCAAAGTCAACATTAATTATGTTAGTTTCAGCTTTAGCTGGAAGAGAATTAATTTTAAAAGCATATAATATTGCAGTACAAGAGAAATATCGCTTTTTCTCATTTGGGGATGCTATGTTTATTTGTTAGGAGAGAAAAATTATGGAACAATATTTTAAAACAGCTATTGAAGAAGCCAGAAATGGTATAAAAAATAAAGAAGGAGGACCATTTGGGGCAGTAATTGTTAAAGATGGTCAGATTGTTGGAGTTGGTCATAATAAAGTTTTAATTAATAATGATCCAACTGCTCATGCTGAAGTTACAGCTATTAGAGATGCTTGTCAAAAACTTAATACTAATGATTTGACAGGTTGTGTTCTTTATACTACTACAGAACCTTGTCCTATGTGTTTATCCGCAACTGTTTGGGCTAATATTAAAGATATATATTATGGAACAGACAGAAAAGATGCCGCTAAGATAGGTTTTAGAGATGATGCTATATATCAATATTTAGAAGGTACAAATAAAGAACTTATAAATAAAAAACAAATTAAAAATAAAGAATGTAATGATTTATTAGATGACTATAAAGGAGAAATGTATTAATAAAACTTTATAGTTTTTTTATTTGTGTTATAATGTATATGAAAGTAGTAGGTTAGAGATATGAAAAAAGGTCAAAATTATGGAATATTTATATTTCTAAGTTTTTTAGCGACACTTGTTTTTGGTGTTGGAGTTTTTGTCGTTGTCCAAAGTATTTCTATTAAAGAACAAACAAAAGATGTAATCTTTAAATCATCAAAAAAACTAACTTATGAAATATTAACACAAGGAGATAAATACTATCATAAAGATATTTTAAAAGAACAGGATGATTATGTAGCGGCTGCTATATCTAAAGTATTACCTGTTTTCGATGTCCAAATTGATACTAATAAAAAAGTAGATTTAGAATATACCTATAAAATAGATGGAACTTTATTAGCTAAAGATAATGAAAAATTAGTTAAAACTAAAAAATATAATTTTATAAAAAAGAAAACTATTAAATTAGAAGATGTTAAAAATACCAAATTACATGAAGAAATAGCCATAGATTATGATTTTTATAAAGAAGAAATAAAAAAAATAAAAGAAGAAACTGGTCGAGTTTTAAATTCTGTTTTAGTAGTAACACTAGATGTTTCTGGTAAAGCTTCTAATAATAGAGTTAGTGAATCTATAAAATTAGAAATACCTATTACTAATCAAACTAAGAAAATAAAAATAAAAAAAGAATATTCTAAACCTAAAAATGATAATAAATCATTAGTAATAAAAGTTAATAATAATCAATTATTAGGTGGAATATTGATAATTATTGGTTCTTTTATAGTTTTAGTAGCGAGTTTAATAATTATTAAAAGAAGAAAAGAAATTAAAAAGATACGTAAGAGAATTTCTAATTTAAAAACGTCTAACAATGTCAAAAGATAAATAATTCAAAAACTAAAAAATATATGTGTGTTAGAATAGTGGTAAGGACGTGATATTATGGAAATATTACATTTAGTTGGATGTATCTTATTATTGGTTTTAATTATTACTTTAATATTTTTAACAATAAAAAGTATAAAAACAGTAAATAAGATAGATACTATAATTACAGATACACAAGAAAAACTTGATTCTATGAATGATACCTTTACGGCTATAGAACAAGTAAGTACATTGGTTAAAAATATAATAGATTACTTAATAGATTTAAAAATAAAACTAATAGGAAAATAAGAAGAGGAAGGATTAAAGATATGAGTAAAAAAACAAATTCAATATTAACATTTTTAACAGGTACAGCATTAGGAGCTGGAGTTGGAGTTTTATTCGCTCCAAATAAAGGTAAAGAAACAAGAAAGAAAATACAAGGTAAATATAAAGAATTAAAAGAAAAACTACAAGGTCTTAATTCAGATAATATTTCAGACTTTATTGATGAAGTTAAAGTAGAAATAGAGAATCAAATTAAAGAATTAAAAAAGGAAAAAGTAGTAGCAGTGGCAAAAGGTAAAGCACGAGAAATAAAAAGAAGTTGTGATGAAATGATTGATGCGGCTAGTCAAGCTGGTAATAAAGTTTTACTTCAAACTACAAAAGAATTTAAGACAGCTACAGTTAAAACTTTAAAAGATATAATTAATAAAATAGAAGCATAAGTAATTTATGCTTTTTTAGTTAGTAAAAAAAAGAAAGAAGGTATCGATGAGAAAGATAAATAATTTTATTATAACTAGTGTATTATTTATAGATTTATTTTTAGTTTTAAAAGATATTATAGCTTTTAATTTTAAAAATATTATCGATTATGGATGTTTATTTTTAGTCTTTTTATTTCCTTTATTATTAAATAAAATTCCTAGGTTAAGAATGACTGATAAAGAAGTTTTTTTATATTTAGTCTTTGTTTTTGTTGCGGACTTTTTAGGAAGTGTTTTTAATTTTTATGATAGTATAGAGTGGTTTGATACATTAACACATTTTATTTTTGGTATTTGTTCTGGTGGTTTAGGAATTTATCTATTAACAAAGTTAAAGTTATATAATCAAAGTAGATATTATGTTATGGCTTTTATGTTTATAATTATTACTTTAGGAATTGCTTCTCTTTGGGAAATATATGAATTTAGTGCCGATACTTTTTTTAATACTAATATGCAAAGTTTAGAAACAGGAGTAGTAGATACAATGCAGGATTTAATCACTGCACTTCTAGGTATATTTCTATTTTGTATTGGTTATATTGGCTTTAAAATTAAACACCGCCCATAATACCTTTTTTTCTTAAAAATAATTTGCGAATAAAATCAATAGGTATAACAGTAGAAGCTAGTAAAATCATAAATTGTAATTCTTTGAAAGTAAGACCAATAGTTCTAAATAAATTACCACCAAAGTAAATTAATAATAATTGGACTACGACAATAAAGATTACTATGGCCAAAAATACTTTATTTTTTAAGATATTAGCAAAGATATTAAGTCTATTAGTTCTAGCATTAAAACTATTAAAAATATTTATAAAAATAAATAAACCAAAGAAAGCGGACATTAAGTAGCGATAATCATTTCTATATATAGAATGGAAGAAAGGTAGTTTTAAAAAGAGTATACATAATATAGAACTATATAAACCTGTAAAAAATATTTGTCCTAACATATAATTGTTAATAATAGATTCATCTTTATTTTTAGGTTTTTCTTTCATGTATTCTAGTAAAGCAGGTTCAAAAGAAAAAGCTAAACCAGTAAGAGTATCCATAACCATATTGATCCATAACATTTGAATAACAGTAACAGGAGTATCAATACCAATAAAAGGACCAATAAAAGAAAGACTTATAGCACATAAATTTATAGTTAACTGACAAATAATAAATTTTCTAATACTTTTAAAAATAGTTCTACCATACAGTATAGCTTTAGAAATAGATAAGAAATTATCATCTAAAATAACTATATCACTAGCAGCTTTGGCAACTTCTGTACCACTTCCCATAGAAAAACCAACATCAGCATTCTTTAAAGAAGGAGCATCATTAACACCATCTCCGGTCATACCAACAACTAAATTACATTTACGAGCTAGTTTTATAAGTTTAGTCTTATCTGTAGGTAAACTTCTGGCCACAATTCTTAATTTAGGTAGAATTTTAATAAGTTCATCTTCACTTAAATTATTAAGTTCTTGGGAAGATATAACGATGTCATCACTACTCTTAATTAAACCAGCTTCTTTACCAATAGAGTAGGCTGTATCGATATTATCACCAGTAAGCATAACTGTTTGAATACCAGCTTCTTGAACTAGTCTTATACCTTCAATAGTTTCACTTCTTAAATCATCTTTTATAGTTACGATGCCAGTTAAAGTTAAATTTCTAAATTCAAAAGTTGAATCATATTCTTTTTCCGCTAAAACTAAAACTCTACATCCAGAACTAGATATTTTCTTAATATAATTATTAATTTTACTTTTATCTGTTAAAAAACATTTTTTACCAAATTCATTATAATAGTGTTTACAGAAAGGTAAGATTTTTTCTGCAGCGCCTTTGATAAGAGTAATTCTTTTATCGTCATCTATTGTTGTTAGGGAATATTTATTTTTACTGTCAAATGGGGTAGAGCTTATAACTTTAATCTTTTTATCACTATGATGAATGAAAGATAATAAGGCACGATCTGTGATATTTCCACCAACAATTTCACCTTGATTAAAAACACTTTCATTATTATAAATAATATTTCTACTAACAATATGATGATAGGACTTATCATTTAATAATTCAGCTTCATTATTATATTTCTTTAAATTACCAGTTACTATTTCTATAACTTCCAGTTTACCTTTAGTTAAAGTACCAGTTTTATCTGTAAATAAAATATTAATATTACCAGCAGTTTCAATACCTACTAGTTTTCTTACTAGAACATTACTTTTAAGCATTCTTTTCATATTAGAAGATAATACTAAAGTAATCATCATAGGCAGACCTTCAGGAACTGCCACTACAATAATAGTAACACATAAAGTTAAGGCATATAAAATATAGCCTATCATTGTATGGAAATCAGTAATAGTCTCAATAATTTTAGTTAGGTCAAAACTATTATCAATAACAATTTCTGAAAATAAATAGGAGATACTGACAAGTATCGCTCCAAGATAGCCAATTTTACTTAGAGTTAAAGCTAATTTGCGAAGTCTTTCTTTTAAGGGACTGTCAGGGGCTTTTTCTTGTAATTCTAAATTCATTTTTCCATAAACAGTTTCATTACCAACTTCAGTAGTTAAAACTAAAGCTCTTTTGGAGTAAACAGTAGAACCACGATAAACTTTATTATCTTTAGTAGGCGTTTTATGAATTTCACGAGTTTCACCATTTAAAGAAGATTCATCAACAGTAAGTTCTCCTTCTATTAAGATACCGTCAGCAGGAATCATATCTCCTGTTTCTAAGACTAGAATATCATTCTTAACTATTTCTCCTATAGGAATAAGTATAACTTTATTATTTCTTTTAACTTTACATTGTATCTCTTCAGCATCTTCTTGTAGTTTTTTAAAAGCTTTTTCACTACCATATTCAGAGATAGAAGAAATAAGAGAGGCAATTAATATCGCAATAACTATTCCAACAGTTTCATACCAATCAAAGTCATGAATTAAAAAGATAGTTTTAATACCTAAAGCAATTAGTAAGATTCTGATAATAGGATCACCTAAAGACTCTAAGAAGAGATTAAAAAAACTATTTTGTTTCATTTTTTTTAATTCATTAGAACCAAACTTTTCTCTATTCTTTTTAACTTCAACATCCGTAAGACCTCTAGTGTTATCTATCATTTAATCACCTAGAAAATTTTATGGACAACGAAAGGGAATTATCGCAAAAAAAAGATATCTTTTTTAGATATTTTTCGCTTAAGAATTTACTTTCGGTAAACAAAATAAAAAAATAATTTATTTGTTGTATTATAAATAAATTATTTTTTAATCATCTTATACCCAATAAGTAAATCAATAAAAGTAAAAATAATTGTAAGGCTTATGTTGAATCCAGGTAGGATAAACGCTACAGAAAGATTTTTATCAATATTAAAAACATTACAAATGTTGTTTACAATAAGTAAATTAACACTAAATAGTATGATTAAGCTTATTGATATAAGAATTGCTTTAAAAATATCTTTTGATGTTATGTCATTATACATAAATCTTCCTCCTTACGTTTTTTATTATAACACATATTAAGTAATACTTCACAGAAATTAAATTATAAATAAATTACAATAATGTTGGTGGTAGTAATGACAACTTTTAAAAGGGAATTTCATTTTGATGATGATATTTTAGAAACAGTTGCGAAAAATGTTCGAAAATATAGAATGGCAGCGGGGATTACACAGGAACAATTGGCTGTAGATATTTCTATGTCTTCTGATTATTTAAGAAGATTTGAAACTCAAAAGGGTAAAGAAGGAATTACTATCAAGAGATTATATAAAATATCTGTAGTGTTAAATGTACCAATGGGTAAGTTTTTTGAAGATGATTAAACTAAGTGTATTTTACATTTAGTTTTTTATTTTTGTGTGTTATAATGATGGTGAATAGTAAAGAGGTGTTATGATGAAGATTACATTTGATCCAAATAAAAGTTATTTTAAATGTTTTGATGAATCACGTGGTGTTGCCATGAATAAAAAGTATGTACTTAAAAATAAAAAAGCTAATGTTTTTACATATACAGATTATATGTTTTGTATTATTTTGTTATCCTTTTGTTTAGGGGCAGTATGTTTATTTATGAATAATCATTATAAGTTTGCCTTATCCGCATCATTTGTTTTCTTTGGACTTTTATTTTTAAGTGTTTCTTTAATATCTACTTATTATATGTGTCATTATCGAAGAAAATCTTCACAGTTAGAAATTTTATTTGATAAAGAAGGAATAACTAATTGTTCTTATTATGGAATTAAAATGATGTTTAGTTGGGATAAGATAGAAGCTATTGTTTTAAAGAAAAATTCCGCAACTATATTAACAGATACACCTGTATATTTTTATTTCGATAAAGAACAAGAAGAAAAGTTATTAAAAATAGTAAAAAAATATAAAAAAGATATATTAATAATAGAGGATAAATCATGGATATAGTAAAGACAAAAAGAGTTGGATGTTATGGATTTGTTTATAATTCTAAAGGAGAAGTCCTTTTAATAAAAAAAGCAACAGGAGCTTATAAAGGTAAGTTAGATTTACCAGGTGGGGGAATCGAGTATGGAGAAACCACTTTGGAAGCATTAAAAAGAGAATTCTTAGAAGAAACAGGAATGAAGGTAAAAACTTGTAAATTAAAGACAGTAGTTACACATTATGAAGTATGGAGTTGTAAAGAATTTAAAGAAGATTTATCACATTATGGTATTATTTTTGATGTTGAAGTAGAAGATATTAATAAGATAAAAAAAGATTCTGATGGACGTGATTCATTAGGAGCACAATGGTATAATGTTGAGAATTTAAAGATAGATGAGTTATCACCTTTAGCTAAATGTATAAAAGAAAACTAATTCATTAATTTGAATTAGTTTTTATCTTGTTTGTTTTTTAATTAATTTAGCTTGTACAACGATTCGACCACCATTATTATTTAAACAAGTTGATAAAGTAAGAATATGATCATCTATAGAAACTGGTGGATTGATAGGGGCTTGATTTCGAGATTTCATAACATTTAACCATTGAACTTTATTATCTTCATTAGGGAACGAAGTAGTTATATAATAACTTTCACTTGGAATAGTATAAATAGAAAATATTTGAAACATCATATTAACTTTTGGTGTAGATAACCAAATAATATAGTTATCTTTTTGACTTTGCCATTCTTTAGTAAGGGTATTTTTTAAAGATCCAAAGACAGTTTTGTTAAGTCTTCCATGACCATAAATTACAGTATTATCACTTAAATTATCTAAATTATTACGATAATCCATAAATACCCAGCCAGCATCGTTGTAGCTCTTATCAAAAGCATGAGTTAAATAGAATTTATTGTCTCCAGAATAGACAACAGGATAATTTATGTTAGTATTTTCCATGTGAATGAACGCTACTGTATCAGGATTTTTCTTTAAAAGAGTATCAAAGTCAACTTCATAAAAAGGAATATTAACATAATACCAATAATCACTATTTTTATCTGCATCAGGATTGACGTATTCTCCTTGATCGGTATTTTCTCTAATTGGAACATCATCTTTAATCTCTTCATTAATTTTTTCTATGTCTTTATTATCTAAATACCAATCAAAAATTTTTAAAGAGCAATAAATAATAATACCAATAAAAATAAAAGAACAAATTAAAAAAGGAATAAAGCGTAAGCGCATTATTTTTTTCACTCTTTTATGTCTTGGTAGATAATCTTTTTGATTATATATATTTTTAGACATAGTAACCACCTCAACTATATTTTCATTATAGCACATATTAAATTTAATTATAGAGTAAAAAGAATAAATTTACAGATAGAATAAAAGTAGACATGAAATGTAAGATGTGGAAAACTTTATATTGACATGGGGGGGTACCATGTTATCCTTATTATAGAAAGGAGAATAGAAAATGAGAAAGAAAGTTCTTATGTTAGCGATTGCTTTATTCGTAGGAGTAGTAGGTATGCCTACAGTATTTGCGGATTATGATGGATCATCTGTTGGTTCTGTTAAAGAATATTCTGGAAAGGATTCAATTGGAACTAGTAACGTAGAAAACGTAGTAAATGCTAGTGATCCTAAAAATGTAGTTATTACTTATAATGCTTTAAATTTAAAAGAAGTTGATAAATCTCAAACTGACGGTGCTTCAATAGATGCTGCTTGGGTAGGATTCCATATTGATTTACCAAATACTGCAGAACAAGCTAAATCTAAATTTAAAGTTGATGCTGGAGAATATCAAGCTATTGACCCTGATGGTAATTATTATACTAGTATAACTCTAGAAAAACTAAAAAATGCTTATGATAGTGGTCAACCAATTAAAGTAGTATATTACTTTGATTATAATGAAGATAGCCAAGAAGATCAAACTGTAACAGTAATTATTGATCCAGCTAAAGTAGTTTTCACTGCAAAAGATAGTGAAGAACCTGCATTTAATGGACCTGAAAAAGAAGCTGCTAAAAATGCAGTAGATAAACCTGCTGTTCAACCTGCAGAAAAAGCTGAAGAAAATCCAAATACTGCTGATATTAACATTTATGCACTTTTAGGATTAATGTTTGTAAGTGGATGTGGTTTAGCTTTTGTAGCTAAAAAAAGATTTAATTAAGATAGAAAGAAACTGAAAAGTTTCTTTTTTAGTTAGTTAAATAGTAAAATGCAACTTTAATATAATTGTTGGATTTGCAAGAGAAAACGCAATATTTTCACTTG
>CANRDQ010000032.1 GCA_947629395.1 uncultured Bacilli bacterium | reverse complement strand
ACAAAAAGAGAAAAATAACTTTTCTCTTTTTAATATAAGTCTTTTTTATTGATGTCTACTAATTAGGGTTCACATCACTCATTAGGCCTTTTTTATAGATTTAAATACATTTGATAAATGTATCTCATAATTGTTATTCCTATCCAAGTTGACCAATTACCTTTTTTTTCTCTCCTACTAATTTCTTCTACTTTTTTCATTGCAATACAATTATCAAAATCATTTATATTCTCTTTTTGTCTTAATATTTCATGTACTACTTTATGATAGCCCACAACCCCTAATTTAGTATTTTTTTCAACAAATGAGAGAAATGCATTTTGATTATAATTATATATCAGTGCTATTGCAGCACCTTCTCCTTTAGAACCATTCTTTCTTGGTAAAGCATCTTTGTATCCACAATAATCACCAAAGCCATAAAAACCTTTGTTTAAATATTCACTTACAACACTGTTATCAATTAATGTGCTATATTCATTATCTTCAAATTCACCATTAGTTAATCTTCTTTCTCTTGGACTATTAATTAATATTTTTTTAGCTTGAATAGTCATATCAGATAATTCATCTAATTCAATTTCTCTGGATAATACATTTGTCTCTTCTATATCAAATAATAAATAGTCTTTTGGCTTTAAAGTATTTTCTAATATATTCCTATATTTTTCTATATATGCAGGAGTAATTCTTAATGCAACACTTTTGTCGTTTAAACTCAATTCATTATATAACTTTTCTAAAGTTAATTCATCCATTACAAATTTATCCTTAATTGAAATAACTGGTATAACATTATCATAAACAAGCAATTCTTTTAAAGAGTTTATATATTCATCTTCATTTCTACTTATACTCATAGATAAAATAACACTTGATGGATCAAATTTACTACCGTACTTTTCTATAGAGATTCTAAAACAATCCACAAAAAATTTTTTCCCTTCTATACTATCAATTATTTTGATTAAATCTGTTTTTTCATTTATAATTTCAACGAGTGGAACAATTTTTTCAGAAAAGCAAAAACTTAAATCCCTTATAATTCTCATTTCTGTTCGCCTAGCTTTTAATATAGGAACATACATTTTAACACCTCACTTCAAAAATAATCAGCATCAAAAAAGAATAAGACTGCTGTTTTTATATGCATTATACAACACTTTTTTTAATATTAAAAGTGAAAAAGAATTAAAAAGTATTTATTTTATATCTAATAAAGGTATAAAATTCTGTTTTTGTGTAATATTGTTTTAATTTAAGCTTTAATACATTATAACTTTAATACATGTAAGATGTAATTATGTTCTAGTTATATTCAACGTGTAACTCTATCTGTTTTAGCTACCACAACCATCCTCCCATTCTTTTGGGAATACTCGCATGTGGATAAAGTTATCAACTGGTCTGGATATCGGGCAGTTGTTTTTATTTGGTATAAATTTCTTTCTTTTATATTATTTATGTAATCATTATACTCTTCTTCTGTTTCTATATGATAATATTTATAATATTTAAAATTGGTATCGCTTACTGTATATATTTTTGATAAAAATACAGTGATTACTTCATACTCTTCTTTTCCCTGTAAAGTATATAAAGTTATCTTCTTATGTTTTTTATAAAAATCTTCTTCTTTATATTTAGTTAAATCATAAAACATAAGACCATCTTTCGTATTATGTCCATGTATTATTAAGTTAATATCTCTTGGCTCTATTTTATTATTTTTATCTATAAATATAGATCCTGCTTTATAGTCTTTTTTATAAAAATCTCTACGTAAATAGTAGTCTTCTCCTTCAGTGTACATTACTGGATAATCTATATTAGTTCCCTCTATTTTAATCCATCCATATAAGTCATTATTATCTTTATATAATTTCTGTAATTCTTCTAATTTTGTTTTATCTTTATCCACAACTTTATTTTTAGAAATTGGTTGATGTTTCTCTACTCTATTATTTAAAAAATATATTCCTAAAAATATTAAAGAAATAACTAATATTGTTATTGAAATTATTAATTTTATTTTTTTATTTTTCATACTTTTACCCATATAGTGTAAAAAATAGGACTTAATCCTATTTTTTAGCTAATTTGAAACTATATACTCCTGTACATAATATTACTGATAATAAACCAATTAAAGTAAAGGATAAAGTATCTCCAGTATTAGGTTGATTATCAAGTGGAGCATATTGTGCAACCATATCTGGTGTCCATATGGCTATACCTGTAGAACTTCCTTCTGTTAAAGTTACTTTAGATGGATCAATAATTACTTTAACTCTCTGTTCATAATCTCCATTATTTTCCCAATCAAATTCATAATTATATTCAATATTTGTACCTTTCTTAGCTGCAGATATTAACATATCTTTATTAATAGCAAAGTAATAATCTCCATCTGAATAATCATTAGTTGGATTACCATTTACTTTTACTTTAGTAGTACCTGTACCTGCATTAGTAATATTAAATCCTAACCAAGCATAACCATCTGGTCTTGTATCTTTACCAGGAAGAGTATTAACTTTTACTTCACCATATTTAATAACTACATCTGCGGTAGTATTACCAGTTATTTCTACTTTATATCCACTTTCATCCTTATTCCAAACTGAATCTTCATTAGAAATATCTTTAACTGTACCATATTTACCTGCAGCATTTACTACAAAAATATTAGACATAAATAAAACACTTACAAATATTAAAGTTACAAAAGATAATAATTTCTTTTTCATGGTTTTCCTCCTTTCAAAGTTTAAGCATAAAAATATCAAAAATTTATATACTCATTTTTAGTATGAACTTTATATTTTTTAAAAATGTTATCTATTTTTTTCCAATTATTAATTAAAAAAATAAAAAAAGATGACTAAACTTTTAATCATCTTCATTTTTAAATTAATTTTATTTTAAAGCATATTTTTCTTTTTTAATAACCACGCTATAAAGACTGATACTACAAAGGATAAAATTACTAATAATGAAAAGGCATGATCATAATTGGCAATGGTGATAGGTACATTCATTCCTATAAATGAGGAAATTATAGTTGGTATTGATAATACTATAGTTATTCCTGCTAAGAATTTCATAATAGTATTTTGATTATTAGAAACTACTGTTCCATAAGTTCCTGTGATAGAAGATAAGATATCTTTATAAATACCACTCATTTCTATTGCTTGTTGATTTTCAATAATCGCATCATCAAGTAAGTCTATATCATCTTCATCAAATGATACCATATTTCCTTTAGATAATTTTTCTAACACTAATTCATTAGCTTTTAAGGAAGTAATAAAATATACTAAGGTTTTTTCTGTATCTAATAACTCTATTAAATCTTCATTTTCTGTGGATAACTTTAAAACTTCTTCTTTCTCAGCTATATCACTATTTACTTCTTTTAAGGCTTTTAAATATAGAGATACACTTTGTAAAAGTATTTGAATTAAAAATCTTGTTTTCTTAGTTGTACGAAAATCTTTTACTTTATTTGTTTTAAAATTATCTAAGATATTACTCTTTTTAGGAGCTAAGGTAATAACATAATTATTTTTAGTAACAACTATTCCAAGTGGATATGTTTTATATTTATGAGCTGAACCTTTTTCTCCTAAATGGGGAGTATCTATTACTATTAAAACTCCATTACCATTATCACTTTCCTCTAGACGTGGAAGTTCTTCAGTATCAAGCATTTTAGCAAGTAATTCTTTATCTACTAAAGTTTTACTAGCCACTTCTTCTATTTCTTCCATAGTAGGAGATGTCATTTCAATCCATGATCCTTTTGTAATCTTATCACGTTTTTCTAATAATTTAGTTGAAATATTAGTTTTCCATACTCTTATCATAATATCGCCTCTATGATATTAATTATACTATATTTTTAGATGTTTGACCTTTAATATTTTATGCATATGTCACTTTTTGTCATCTTAATTATTATATGAAGAAAGAAACCTAAGATGGTTTCTTTCCAAGATAATGAAGTAACTGTGTTTTCCAATTAGAGGAATGTATTATCCTAGCAACACACAAATTTCCTTCTATAATTTCCTTTTTCGTTAGTTGTGAAACAGTTGTCCAATCACTTCCTAAAATATATATAGCATTTCCTAAAAATATAGAATCGCATACATATGTATCGTTGTTAAATTCAGCTATGTAATAACCTAAAAAACCACATTTTCCACTAAATATGTTTTTAGGATTCAAATTTTCAATAAACTCATATCTCTCTTTTATTTGTTTCAGTTCATCATCTGAATTTCTTTTTAGCTTTGAATCCAACTTACTAGCAAATTGAGGCCATGGATATTTACCAGGTGGTAATATTTCCCATGGTATCCTTTTTTGCTTTAATATTGGTTTGTTTTCTTCATCAACAATGGTAACATATCCAAAGATTTCTAAAAACAAATTAATGATTGTTTTAACACGCTCATTTTCAGACTCTTTCGTTAAAATTACAGAACTGACGACATAGTCATTTTCTGTAGTAATATTATCTAAAACCAATCTTTCTAATGTAGCTGGTACTTTACACCTTTTATATCTTTTATATTTTTTAGAACAAATACCATAATGTGAATTTCCGTATCTATCACAGATATGATAGGGTACATCATGATAAACAAATTCTATCTCCTTTGGTTTTTTTATTTCTTCTTTTCCCATTGCATTAAACCTAGTTACTGGACCTATCACATTAGGAACTATTTCTTCATTAGTAATCATCTTACAAAATCCTATATTTTCTAATAAATCCATGTCAGCGGTTTTAGCTTGGAATTTAAATTTTTCACATTCTATAATATCTATAATTTTAGATATATTTCTTATTTTTGTTTTTTTTATAATCATATTACTCTCCTTTTATGCATAATTACCTTTAATATAGTTATTCCAAAATTTACCATGTGAACCAGCTGTTTTGAACTGCTTAAACACATTAATTGGTACGTGGTGATAACTATAGCTTTTTCCACTCCTCATATAGACAATCATTTCTGCATAATCAACGTAATATACAACAGAACTGATAAATGAAGAGTTTGAGACAAATCCATCCATTTTGTACCTCCTTTCCCTTCTTTCGGAAATATAACAGACTAAAAAAGGAAAATCAGCACTTATATTGCATAAAATCAAACAATATGATATAATGTATATGTAGTGCTGATATTTTCTTTGCACTATTCAAATATGCGGTTGCAAGCACATTTGTTTAGTCTATCTTTTTGCCGAAAGATAGTCTTTTTTTTTGGACTTACATAAATTTAAATTTAATGCCAATTAAATATTTTTTAACAATTCGATAATTTCTTCTGGTGATAATTTTTCTATATTTATCCCCCTCTTTTGTTCTTCTGCTATTTTTTCTTTTATAAGTTTGCTTACAGTATGAGTTATTTCTTTTTCTTTATTAACTCTTTCCTTTTTTGTTTCATTTATTCTTGAAATTAAATTATTAATTTTTGCTTTATCATAGTTTTGATTGTTAGAATTAATTACATTGTTGAAAAATTCATTATATATTGCCATCTTATACAGTTCTTTTTTATCTAAACTATTAATTTCTTTTAATAAATTAATTATTAAAAAGTAATTAGTTAAGTCCTTTATAATAAGGTCATTATCATAAGTATGTATTATAATATTGATAAACTTAAATATATCTCTGTTGAAATCATTGGATTTAAATTTATCTACTATTTCTAAAAACAATTTAATTAAATCATCACTATCTTCGGGACTTAAGTCAGTCATGCCTAGTAAACGTTCTCTTTTTAATAACATACTTATCTTATCAAGACGTACATAAAATTCAGGGTTAGAAATATCCTGATCTGAAAAAAGATATTCAAAGGCTAATTGAAATTTTTCATTATTTATTTCTTGACCACTTTCATAAACTTGAATATAAGAATCGAGAGTAGGCCTAGAAATGCTCAACATATTAGCAAACCTGCTTAGTGTCATTCCATGTTTTCTCAATAGATTACGTATATTCATTTTCCCACCTCAATTTAAATTTAACTCTATTTTTTGTAAAAGTCAATATCTTTTTGCTTTTTTTGAGAAAAATATTAATTTTACAAAAAATGTAAATTTTTACTCTGTTAAAAAATCTAAATACACATCATACAATTTATTTAAACTGTCTATTTCCACATACTCATTTTTAGAGTGCATATTAGCACCCCTAGCATTCATTAATACACAAGGTATATTTTTAGAATAGAAAAATCGACCATCAGAAGCACTTTCACATTTAGAATAAACAACTTCTTGATTTAAGACTTTTCTATATGAATCTAAAAACTTCTTAAAGTAAGGGTTATCTTTTATAGTTCTAAACTCTTCTCCTTCAGCTAAAACTTCTATTTGATATTTATCATTGAATTCTTTAATAGTCTTAATAAAATCCTGTTTTTTATCTTTAGCTATATGTCTAATATCTAGAACCATACTACAACTTCCCGCTACAATATTAGTTTCTCTTCCTCCTTCAATTGTACCAACGTTAATACTAGTAACAAAATCATTTTTATTTTTAGGAAGAGGATATTTTTTTAATAAATATTCATATAAATCCATTATCCTTTTAATAGCGTTATCTCCATTATATATTTGAGAAGAATGACATTCTTTTCCTTCATAAGAAACTTTTAATTGTAATACTCCTTTTTCTTCATCAACTATTTCAAAGTTATTTCCTGCATCTGGTACTAAAGCTATCTTACAACTATAACCTTCATTATTTATAAAATTACCAGTTCCATTAAAGCCTCCTCTTTCTTCATCACTAGTAAGTAATAGCCCTACTTTAGAAGAAAACTTATTATCTTTTAATAACTTCATCATAACAGCATCATGACCTTTCATATCAAAAGAGCCACGACCATAAAGTTTCCCTTCTTTAATTTTGACTTTAAACTGATTATCTTCTGAAGCTGGTACAACATCAATATGCCCTACCATAAGAATATCTAAATCTTTAGAGTCAGTATTACTTATTAAAATACTTTTATCTTTGTTATGTTCAAACTCTATTATTGATAAATCGCTATCTTCAAAATATTTTTTTATGAAATTAAAGCACTTTTCTACTTCTTCATAGTGAGGATAAACTGTTTTAAATTCAATTAATTGTTTTAATAAATCACTTATGGTCATTTTTCAACACCTTCTTCTTGTTTTCTTGTAATTTTTCATTATTTAGTATTAAAACTATAGATTGGGCATCATAAGGACTTAATTTTTTAAATATTTTATCTATATTCTTATTTCTTTTACTTTGTTGAATCTTTTCATCTGGATAAGCCTGTCTATAAATTAAATTTTCATCACTTACTCCTATAAAAGGATCTGTTTTATATAACTCTACTATTTCAGGTGGAATAACTCCTTCTGGATTTGGATAATAATCAATAACACCATCTATATCGATAAAGGTGTTAAAACATCTTGGATTGTGAGTTTTGACAGTAACAACATCAGGGTTACATCTATTAACAGCATAATTAACTAAAGTTTTACTTAAACTTTTTCCTTGTATTTCAGGAGATAAAATAATACCATGACAATGCATAAAAAGCATATCATTGTAACCTGTAAAAGAATCACATACTATAAATCCTTTTATATTAGGTAAGTTACTTTCATCTTTTTCGACAATAAATAACTTCATATATTCTTCTTTTTCAAATAAATGCTCCTTAACATCAACATAATCAGTTGGAAAAGAAGCTTCATTTGCAACTTCTAAACAACTTTTAATAATATATTCATTTAATAATTCATTTAATTTTTCATCTTTTGTTAAAAATTCTCTATAATCTCTTATTTCATATTTTTCTTCTAATTCTATCATTATTTAACCTTCTTTCTTTATTTTTTATTTGTTCTAAGTTAAATAATGCCACCATCGTTTTACTAATAGTTTCATAATATCATCTCCTAAAATAAAAAGACTCCAGTCCTAAAAATAGGACAAGAGTCTTGTGCCACCTAAAAATAGATTAATACATATACCATCATATACGTTCTTTTGATAACGGGAAGAAATACCCGACTTTTCATACTTTGATTATTTCAAAAAAGTTCTCATTGGTCCATTCAATATCAATCCACTATAACTTTTCATCAACCAGTTACTTTCTACAAGCTTCTTTGATATCTACTTCTCCAAATCAGCAATTTAAATATGTTCATATTTTATCACTAATAGAAAATTCTGTCAAATCACCTATATCTAACCTTATTATATTAATATTTATTGACAAAAAAATGTCAATTTTCTGTAGATGAGTTGACAACAAAAAGAGTTTCTTGATATAGTTAATTTATTAGTAGGGTAAGGTATGAATTAACTACTAATTAGTAAAGGAGAATAATATGGAAGATATCATTGGTATTAATAGTGAACAATTACAAAATATTATTAATGAGTTAAATGTTAGACTAATAACAATTTCTCAAATATTTGAACAAATGGAATCAACTATCCATGAATGTAATTACTATGCCAAGCAAGGGATTGGCGACAGTATCCGTGAAAGTTTTCAAGAAATAAGTGTTAACTTCCCTACTATTAAGGATAATATTAATACTTATATTCAAGAACTTAATGCTTGTAAAGAAAATTATGCAAGACAAGATGCTGAAGCAGCCATATTATTTAACGATCATGTACACGATTAGAAAGGAGTGATTACTGATGGCATTAGATGATATGAGTAGTGTATCAACAGGTGTTTCACAAAAAGGAAAAGAAGATATCAAACAACAAATCCAAATTGATTTAGTACAAGATGCTAGTAATGAATTAGATAATAACGGTGACGTTAAAGAAGCATTACAAGCATGCTGGAGTGGTCAAGACTGTGAACAATTCATTAAAAACTTAGATACAATGGTTACTGATGTTAAAGAAGCATTATCTAAATATAATGAAGAAATCGGTGCTAAACTTGACGAAGTTTATGATCAATGGGTTCAATTTCAGTCAACTCACGTAAGTGGATCTTAAAAAGATTAATTACAATTTAGAAGAAAGGAGATAATAACATGTTTGGAAATGGTGGAAACGGAATTTTAGGTATTAGTTATGAAGGAATTCCTGCTGTTCAAGAAGCTATTAAAGCTTATGTACAAAGAGTTGAAGCTATTACTGATAAAATCACTGCTGATGCAGGAGAAGTTAAATATGAAGAATATATTAGAGGTACTGATCAATTAGGTGCTATTCAAGGATATATTCAAGATGCTGTTAATAAAGTACACACAGTTACTGAATATTTAAATAAATTTAGTGATGCTTTAGAACAAGTTAAAGCTAACTATGAAGCTCAACAAGGTACTGTTGCTGGTAACATTGGTACAGCACAAGAACAAGAAATTTCAGCTAAAACTGGTGTTAGTGGATTCGGTGACTAATATAATATAAGAGGTGATAATTATGGCTTATTCTGATACTTTAATATCACAAAAAAATTCATTTATGGATATGAAAGGTAATATTGCTGCTATATCACAAGAAATAAAACAAGCGAGCGATAAAGTTCAAAGAGCTGCTGATAATATCACTTCTTGTTTTTTAATTGATGATAGTGGTGCTGATAATAAAAAATTGCAAAGAATTGCAGATCAACTTCGTAATTTAGAAAGCAGTTTTTCAACAGAAATGACTGATTCTATTAATACAGAAGTTAATAAATTAAATGATAGAATAACCAAACAAGTAGCTTTTGAAAAAGCTGAAGAAAAAAGAAAAAAAGAAAAAGAAGAGAGAAAAAAGAAAGAACTTGAAGAACTAAAAAAGAAGAATAAGGAGAAGAAATCATGAGTACAATGCAATGTGATACTAAAGGGATTGAACAGGTAACTGCAGATTTTACTTCTTTAGTAAATCAATACAATCAAGAAGTTATAAATATATTTGAGTTAATTTCTTCAATTCCAGATAGAGCTTGGGTTGGAAAGGATTCTAACTCTTATGTTACTAGTAGATTAAAAGATAAAGCTGATTTTGAGAGACTAGGAAATGAACTTAGTGCATATGCACAAAAATTAGAGAATAGTAAAGAAGCTTTAGATAGAGCTATCTTACAAATAAAAAGGTGAGAGTTATGGCAAAGTTGGATTTTAATAGTTCCTCTTTAGAAGCAAATGTTATTGCTAATTTAACAAATGCTATCAAAGATATAGATGAAGCTTTAAATGCTAGCAACACTTTACAAAGCCCCTATTCTTTTTCTGGGAATGCTGAACTTAATAATATGTGTAATAAAATTAATACTATTAAGTCAGAATTAAATCAAATAATAAGTTGGTTAAATCAAAGTAATTATGTTTTAGAAGGTATCAATTCTTCTATTATAGACTCATTTAATGATACAAAATTAGACCCTATATCAAAAGTTACACCAATCGTTAAATAAGCAAATTAAAAGGTAAGAATCAAATTCTTACCTTTTTTTATTTACATTAATATAAGTTTTGTTCCATTCCTTATATCAGTATCTTTAATAATTAGTTCTGGTTTATAATAGTTACCTTTTTCTTGATGATATAAACAATTGTTATTATCAATAAATAAATCATTATTATTAGTCATTTCTCTAATTGATTTATTTAATAGTAAGATTATATGCCCTATTCTAACATTAACAGGAAGAAAGACAGAATAAGTTTCTTCTATATCTGGTACTATTAAATCTACTAGAACCTTATTAGTATTATTATTCATTATTATCCTTCTCCTTATCTGTTACATGTTTAAATAAAGTAGATTTTCCTTTATTAATTAAATAAGCCATATCTCTAAATGTAAGACCTCTTTCATTTACATTTATAACATTAGTTTTTAAAGACATTTGATTAGTAATACCTTCTCCTAACCAAATTCCTGTCATATTATTAACAGCTGTAGAATACCATCTTTCAGATTCTATACCTCTATAAGATATATAATTATCTACAACGATAAATAAATTCTTTTCTAAAGAACTAATCTTATTAAAGATCTTATCAATAACTGGATGAAATTCACTAGATATTTTACTTTTCATAACACCAACACCAACAAATATAAATACAGTAGTTCTAGTTGTAGTTTTATCTTTTTCTAATTCAATATCTACTTGTTGAATTACGGTATCAAAATTATCTTTATAGACAGGTACATCATCAAATCTTTTTGCACATAAATCTAAGAAGTCAATTACTCTAACTTTAACATTAGGAATAACTCTAAGCACTTCTGTTAAACCTGAAATAAAGCCGAATTCATCATCAATGAAATTACTTATAACTGGTAAGACTTTCGTACTGGTAAAGTTAAATCTAACAGCATTTAAAGTACTTCTATTAATACCAATTGGTACACTTTCAAGAGAATTAACTTCTTCATCTTTAAGTAAAGATGACGCTAAAACATATTTTGGTAAAATCTTAATCTTAGGAGCAAAATAGTTTGAAACTTTATTACTCTCTTCAGCATATTGATTAATAGTATCAGGGAATACATCAGCAGGACATAAATTAGAAGTTTGGAATTCATAAACATTATCATTAATACTAACAAGACCTCTACCGAATTTTTTGGCAGGGAAAACACTTCTAGGAGCTCCTAATAAATTGTGATATTCACTTGTATCTTGCATCTGCATACATACTTTATTAGCAAACAATTGAGCAACTCTAGCACGTATTGCATTCGCAATGGTAGAAGATATAACAAAGTAAACTCCATATTTAGTACACTCTCTGAATAAGGATACTAACCTATCAAATAGTCTTGGATAGTTTTCAATGATAACATCATATCCAGCCATCATAATTATAATTTGTGGTATTTTATTTCCTGAATTTCTAATGTAATTACTATAACTTCCCATATAATCTTCAAATAAAGCTTTTCTTTTATCTATTTCTTCTTCTACTGTTGTTAATAAGTTAGAGAATTTTTCGGTATCATCACTATAAAGTACATCTCCTACATGAGGAAGTTTTTGGAACATCTTCATAGTTTCAGAAGCATAATCAACTAAATAAAAGTTAACTTCATTAGATGTATGAGTCATAATTAAGGAACTTATTATGGTATACATTAAATTTTCTTTACCACTACCTACTTCTCCATAAATAACAATATTTCCACCATTAGTTATATCAATAGTTGCTAAACCTTGCATTTGACTAGTTGGGTTATCATATTCTCCAATTAAAGCCTCTAGCTTATATGGTTCTGGATTATAATTATATTTATTTTTTAATTCTGGTAAATAAAGTTTATCAGATAATGGTTCTAACCAAAGAGATTTTGAAGTAACATTTTCTCTTTTAGCCATATCTACTAAATATTTAACTATATTAGTTAATTGTTCTCCATAATTATGTTCAACATCTTGTCTAACTATATCAGAAGCTCTTTTAATACTGTTACCAACATCATCGATAAATTCTACAGAGTTATCTATTTTTTGGACTAATTTATCAGTTGGAGTATATGGCGCTCCACACCAAGCACTTTGTCCTTCTTCAAATATCTCATTATAACCAACTTGTAAATAGAATCTACCAGTTTCTTTGATACTTGCAGCTTCTTCTCTTTTAAGCATTTCAAGACTATCTTGTCTAGTTTGAACACGTAAACAAATTTTAAATCTAGAGTTTGACCAAATTTGATCATTAACTACACCACTAGGTTTTTGGGTTGCTAAGATTAAGTGGACACCTAAACTACGTCCAATTCTCGCTGCAGATATTAGTTGGGTCATAAATTCAGGTTGTTGTTGTTTTAATTCTGCAAACTCATCAGATATTATAAATAAATGCGGAATAGGTTCTTTTACGACACCTTCACGATATAGTTTTTGATATTTATAAATATCAATTGTACTTTCTCCTACTTGATTTCTAACTTCATTAAATTTAGCTTGACGTTTCTTTAATTCACTTTCAATAGATACTAAAGTACGGTTAATAGAACTAGAATCAAGGTTAGTAATAGTTCCTGCTAAGTGAGGAATTTTTTCACCTGTTTCTCTATTTTCAAAGGCTCCAGCTAAACCTCCACCTTTGTAGTCTATTAAAACAAATTGAACATAATCAGGATGATAATTAACTGCCATAGATAAAATATAAGTTATTAAGAGTTCTGATTTACCAGATCCTGTAGAACCTGCGACTAAACCATGTGGTCCATGAGCTTTTTCATGTAAATCTAATTTAAATTCATCACCATTTGGATATACTCCAATAGGTACGGATAAAGTATTAATCGGACTATTTGTTTGCCATCTATTTAGGACATTTAATTGTTCTACTCTACCTACGTGGTACATATCCAAAAAGGAAATGGCTGTCGGTAAAGTTGCAGCTCCAGATTCTACCATAAATGGTATATTAGCAATAGTTTCAGCTACTTTATCAAAGTTAATATTTAAATCATATTCAGGTACAAAAGATGTTTGAGTCTTTCCATTTTCATCAATATGAAGTATATAACTATTTTTATCTAAAACATTAACATATATGAAATTAGTACAAGCATTAGGTAATTCTTGAATACTACTTGATACAATTAAACTTGAAAAACCATAATTTTTCTTTAAAGCGGTTAAGGTATTAAAGAATGGTAATGTTTTTACATCTTTATAATTATCAGTAATAATTAAGTAATAAGATTTAAACTTTATATAGTCAGGTGAATGTAATGTATCTTCAACAGTATCATCTTCAACATTATAATCACTAACTAAATCTCGTCTATTATTTAATTCTTTTTCTAATTCTACAGAAATATTTTTCATTTCTTCTAAATTAGTCGCAAAGTAACGTATTGTTTTACTATCATTCCAACAATGAGGTGCGTGTTTTAAAAATTGCCATTTATGTTTATTTTGTTCTGATGTTAAAACTACAATTTTTAAATCTTGTCCACTTTGTTGTGTTAATAATTGCAATAATAAACCTCTTACATAACCATCTTTAAATTCAGCATCACAAACTAT
>CANRDQ010000031.1 GCA_947629395.1 uncultured Bacilli bacterium | reverse complement strand
AAAGCCTATAAAATAGACTTTTCTCTTACATTTTTATTTTCTCTTTTGAAAGTGGAATTTAACTTTTCACTTTACCACTTTAATAACCAATTAAAGTATTTTAAAAATTACTATCAAGTTTATGTTTCTTTAAATAATATAAAATCTTTTCGTCAAGAATATCTTCTACATAACTACCCTCTTTTAATTTATTTCTGATATCTGTAGATGACATATTTAATAGTTCTAAATCATTTACAATTTTATATTTATCTGTCTTTCCTAAACATTTTAGATAATAACTAATATCTATATTATTTCTATTAACAATAATAAAATTATAAGTCAATAATTCTTTAAAACATTTCCACTTATCAAAATCTATTATGTTATCCGCACCTATTATTAAATAAAGATCTTCTTTTTTATAGACTTTTGAAAATTCTCTTAAAACCTGATAAGTATATTGTAAATTATTATGTTCTTCATCTATTTTTATATTTTCACTTTCATATAGTTTTAACATATTAATTCGGTCAGTTATATTAATTAAATTTTGTTTATCCCAATAATTACCTGTAGGTATGACTATTATCTTATCTAAATATTTTTTAGTAATCAAGTGATGTATTATCTTAATATGACCTTTATGAGGAGGATTAAAACTCCCTACATAAATACCTATTTTCATTTTTTAATTTTCAACTCTTCCAACTCTGAAATAAATTCTTGATAATAAGCATCACTTGGAAATCTTAAATCCCCTCTTGGAGATAAAGCAATAGTACCTACTTTTACACCATCAGGTATACAATTACGTTTAAATTGTTGTGTAAAAAATCTTTTAAAGAAAACTTCTAACCATTTTAATATTTCTTCTTTAGAATATAGATTATTAAAAGTCTTTACCGCAATAGTATATATTTTTTTAGGACTAAGATTATATCTTAAAAAATGGTATAAGAAGAAATCATGAAGAATATATGGTCCAATTTGTGATTCTGTTTTTTGAATTATTTTTCCATTTTTATCTGGTGGTAAAAGTTCAGGAGATATTGGTGTATTTAAAATATCTTCCAACACTTCTTTTTTCTTATCTTTATTTTCATCTTTAAAATATTCTACCAAATATCTTACTAAAGTTTTAGGAATACCACTATTAACTGCATACATACTCATATGATCGCCATTATATGTACACCAACCTAAAGCTAATTCTGACATATCACCAGTACCTACAACTAGACCATCTTCCTTATTGGCTATATCCATAAGTATTTGTGTTCTTTCTCTAGCTTGAGTATTTTCATAAGCCACACTTCTATCATCTTTATCTAAAGAAATATCTTTCATATGTAAAAGACAAGCTTCTTTAATACTAATTTCTTTTAATGTGGCTCCAAACTCTTTAACAAGTAAACAAGCATTATTATAAGTTCTTCCTGTTGTCCCAAAACCAGGTAAAGTTATACCTATTATATCTTTTGGATCACGACCCAAAGTCATAAAAGCCTTATATGTTACTAGAAAAGCTAAAGTTGAATCCAATCCCCCACTTATACCAATCACACACTTTTTAGAACCAGTATGTATTATTCTCCTTAATAAAGCATGACTTTGAATATTAATAATTTCTTCACACCTTTTTTCCCTTTTACTTTTAGTATTAGGTACAAATGGATATTTTTTATAAACTCTTTTTAACTTTCTTAAATTATCATCTAATTTAAAATAAACTCTTTGATAATCTTCCCTTTCTATATTATCTATAAAACTCTTATTTTTACGTCTATCACTTACAATAATATTAGTATCAATATCTCCCATAATAATATTACTATCTAAATCAAAACGCTTATTTTCTTCTAATAAACTACCATTTTCATAAATTAAACTCATACCACTAAATAAAATATCGGAAGTAGATTCCCAGGTTCCACTTGAAGCATAAACATAAGCTGAAATAGTTTTAGCTGACTGCATCTTCACTAAATTTTTGCGATATTCATATTTACCTATTATTTCATTACTACTAGATAAATTAAAAATAATACTCGCTCCATTTAAAGTATGTTTAGTACTAGGAGGATTAGGAGTCCATAAATCTTCACATATTTCTATAGCAAAAGAGATATTTTCGTTTTCTTTATCTTTAAAAATTATATTAGTATCAATAGGTACTCTCTGTCCTAAAATATTTATCTCTTTAGTTAATAAATCTTTACTAGATGAAAACCATCTCTTTTCATAAAACTCTTGATAATTAGGTAAATAAGTTTTAGGAACTATTCCTAAAATATTTCCTTTGTTAATAACTACAGCACAGTTAAACAACATATTATCATGCATAAGAGGAAGACCAATGATAGAAATAATATTTATCTCTTTAGTCTCCTCTATAATCATTTGTAAAGCCTTAAGAGCCGCTGAAAGTAATTTATCTTGTAAGAACAAATCACCACAAGTATAACCCGTAAGCGCTAATTCTGGAGTAAGGATAATACCACAATTTTCCTTAGCACATTCTTTAATTAATTTTATTAACTCTTTAGCATTTTCTTGGGGATTTGCCAAATATAGTTTATTCACTACACTAGCAACTCTTACAAAACCAAATTCTTTCATAATCTCACCTCTATTTATTTAAAACAAATTTTTTAGATTGTTCTATGGTAATAAGTGAATTCGCATCACATATATAACCCATTTCAACTAGTTCTAACATTTCTTCATAACTACAAGTAAAATATCTAATAAACTCATCTCTATCTAACTCTTGTTGAAATAATTTTTGACAATGTAGCGCTACAAAAGTATGATTAAAAGCACTACTACAACCTTGATCTTGATAATAACTAGAAAGCATCTTTAATTCAGAAGGAACATATCCCGTTTCTTCTCTTAATTCCCTTAAAGCCGCTTGATAAGGAGCTTCCCCTTTATCAATATAACCAGCAGGAAGTTCTACCCCAACACTACTTTTAGTAAAAACTCTAGGTTGTACCACTAACAAAGTTTCCTTATCTTCCGTAATAGGAAGCACTATAACAGCACTACCATCTGTCTTCCCTTTTCTAATTTTTTCACGAGGAATAATAAGTCCATTATTAAGTTTACAATTATATTTATCTATACTTATAAAATGAGAATTACTATTTACTAAATCTTTTTTTATACACTTTAATTCTTCTATATAAGAATGTAATTCCTCTAGCTTTTCTTTACGCATTTTGTAAATACCTTATCTTTTGTTTGTTGAGCTTGTTGTTGATGAAGTTCAATAAGTTGTCTTTTTAATTCTCTTAACTCTTCAGTTAAATCTACATAATATTCAGCTGGATTATCTATTCTTCTATGCTCTGGATATAAAGTTTGATATTCCTTTTCACAATATGCTTGTTTTTCTTTAATAGTTGGATCTTCATAAACTAAAACTCCATCTTTATAAATTTCTTCTTGTAATTCTCTTACTTCATAATCTTTAATCGTAGTTTGTTTCCATGTATCGACTGGATGAACTAAAGTATAATTATCTAAAGGAATATTTTCATCATATAAAGAAACAACATCTCCAATAGCATAACCTGTTTTCTTATCATAAAAACGATATACTTTTTTAAAGCCTGGATTAATAGTTTTTTCTGTATCCTCACTAACTTTAATTTTAGGTACTATTTCATCATTTTGTTTAACTCCTACTAGTTTATATACTCCTCCAACTCTTTCATTAGGTGCGGCAATATTATCTCCCGCTCCAATAGAATCGATGACAGCACCTTCTTTTAATAAATTACTAATTGAATGTTCATCAAGTCCATTTGAAAGACAAATTGTAGCCTCAGGATAGCCAGCTTCATCTAGTTGTTTTCTAGCTTCTTTTGAAAGATAAGCTAAATCACCACTATCAATTCTAATACCTTTAAATTTATAACCATTAGGAGTTAGATAATCATTTGCTACACGAATAGCATTAGGAATACCACTACGTAAAGTATCATAAGTATCCACTAAAAATACACAATTGTCCGGATTACTCTTCGCATATTTTAAGAAAGCTTCATATTCATCTTCACTTTCTGTAACTAAAGAATGAGCCATAGTTCCTAAAACAGGAATATCATATTTCATACCAGCATAAGTGTTACTAGTTCCACAACAACCTCCAATATATGCTAGATGACTAGCTTCAATAGCTGAATCAATTCCACGAGCACGTCTTGCCCCAAACTCCATTACCGGAATACCTTGAGCCGTAGAAGTAATTCTTTTCGCAGCGGTAGTAACTAAAGCTCCATGGTTAAAATTAGCTAGTAATGCTGTCTCTAAAAGTTGTGCCGTTATAATATCAGCTTTAACAGTTAAGATAGGTTCATTTGGAAAAACCACTGTTCCATCTGGTACCGCATAAATATCTCCCTTAAATTTTAAATTAGCTAAATAATCCAAAAATTCATCACTAAATTTACCTAACCCTCTTAAATATTCAATTTCCTCTTTTTCAAATTTAAAATTTTTAATATATTCGATAGTCGCATCAAGGCCACCACTTATAGTATATCCTCCATTAAAAGGATTCTTACGGAAAAATATATCAAAATATACCTCTTCATCTTTAAGATCTTCATTAAAATATGTTTGTGCCATAGTTAACTCATAAAAGTCAGTCATTAAAGTTTTATTTTCCATCTTATCCATCTCCTCTTATTTACATTTTATTATTAACAACTTCTAAAAAAATTATTTAGTTTTAGTCTTAACTAATTTAATTCCTTGTTGTTCCATTAATAACTTAGCAGCATCTACATAATTTTGACGTTCATCTTCTGAATAAGTAGCAATACCATCTAAATAAACATTAATATCTACATCTTTATTCCATTGATCATAATAATTTGCTAATCCCATCGCTCCATTAAAATCACAAATATCTGTACAACAACCAACAATATTAACTTCCTTAATATTAGTAGCTTCTTCTACTATTTTTCTAAATAAAGGTGCTTCCATAAAACTTGTTGAATTCTTTTCAATAGAAATGGTATTATCTAATCCTTCATACATCTTTAACTCATCAATTAACTCTTCTTCACCTGTTCCTTTAACACAATGCTTAGCACCACCAAATCTTTTGTGTTCAACAGATGTTTCCTCATGTGTATCTTTGATAAAAACAATTAAATTATTATTCTCTTGAGCCTCTTTAATAAGTTTTATTTGAGTTGGTACAACTTCTCCAATCTTCTCATCATGTAAAGCTCCATACTTCACAAAACCATTCACCATATCTACAACTATTAACATACCTTGATAAACCTCTAAGTTCTTAATCTTTCCCATCTTAACATCTCCTTTTTAATTAACTTATTATCATTTTGTTAATAACACAATTTAGAATTTTAACAAACTTATTTGTTTGTTATTAACATTATATTAATAACAAATGTTTTTGTCAACACTTTTTTAGAAAAAAATAAAAAAGAAGTTAAACTTCCTTTTATTTAGAAAATATTTTTTGTCTAGCTCTTTCTAAGTCTTCATCATTAGTAATTTTAAAGTTACTATCACTACCCTCTACTATTTTTACTTTACAATTATTAAAAGTAAAAATTTGGGCTGTTCCCGTAATATGTTTTTTATCTTCTTCTGTTAAATTCTCTTCTAATTCTAATAATAATTTTAAATTAGCACTAGTTGGTGTCTGTTCTTTATAAACTGTTTTTCTTTCAGGTATAGAATCTATCATTTTTTCATCATCTACCATTAACATAGTATCAGTCGCAGGTACCGCTGTTACTACTGCCCCATGTTGTCTCGCTTCTTTAATATTATTTATTAGTATTTCTTCACTTACAAACGGTCTAGCCGCATCATGAATAACTACGATATCATCATCTCTAATATCTTCTTTCTTTAACTCTTCTAAAGCATTGTGAACACTATCAATTCTCTCTTTACCTGAAGATACTAATCTTATCATTTCTCTTTTTTCATCTTTTACACATTCATCTAATATTTTATTAACATGATTCTTATAATCATCATTTACCACAATATATATTTTATCAAACATATCTATATTTAACATCTTTCTAAGGGAATAAAGAATAATAGCCATTCCATCTATTTCATAATATTGTTTAGGTACATCAATACTTTGTACTCTCTTTCCTTGTCCCCCTGCGACTATAACTGCATAATTCATAGTATAACCTCTTCTCCGTAGATAACTATAATAGCACAAGCTCCTAAACTTTACAAATAAATTTTTATTTATATTTTAGATATGTTAAAATATTTTAGTGAGGTAATATTATGAATAGAAAAGAAGCCGAAAAATTATTAAAAAACGCTGTTAAAATAAATCCTGGTAAATGGTATGAACACTCTTTAAATGTAGCTTTAGTATCAGAACGATTAGCTGAAGAATTAAACTTAGATAAGGATTTTGCTTATGTTTGTGGTCTACTTCATGATATAGGTAGAATCAAAAAAGGTATTGGTTTAAAACACGTCATAGATGGTTTTAATTATCTTAATGATTTAGGATATCCCGATATAGCTAGATATGCCCTAACCCATACTTTTATTATTAAAGATGTTCACTCTTCCTGTGCTATGTGGGACATTAGTACTGAAGAAGGAAAAATAATTCAAGACTATTTAGACAACATAGACTACAATTTATATGATGAAATAATTCAACTAGCAGATCATTTAGGTGATGCCAATGGTATTGTTACTATTGAAAGAAGACTAGTTGATGTTCATTTACGAAAAGGCTTTACTAAAGATACTTTAGCTACTTGGAAAAAAATATTTTCTTTACAAGATAAACTAGAAAATATTATGGGGCATAGTATATACTCTTTATTTCCTGAAATAAAAGATAACTTAGATAAATACCTGGTTACAGATTATTTAACATTTAAAGACTAAAAAGTTCTCTCATTTGAAAGAACTTTTTTAAAACACTTTATTAACTATTTAAAGATCAATTAACTTATAACCTATAATTCCTCCTAATGTATTCAATAATAAATCATCTACATCAAATACTCTATAAGGGTAAGGATATATATAATAAAGACCTGTACCCTGTGTAAATTCAAAGAATAAACTTAAACTAAAAGTTATTAATATTGTATATTTCAAATTTAAATTAAAGTAACATCTTAAATATATACCTAATGGAATCATCATTACTAAATTAAAGATTACTGTATAAAAACAAGGTTCTTTTACAGCCTTTATATAAGTTTTATAATCTAATATATTAAAAGATGTCTCTTGTAGAAAATCTTTTATAAAAGTAAAAGGTACTAATCTAATCATACTTGTAGATGGCTTTACTTCTCCAATCTTAGGGAGTGGTAAAATAATTAGAAAATACATTATTAAAATATAGAGAATAAAAGCCACTACTAAAAATATTTTAAATTTATCTATTCTTTTATATTGGGAATATTGATATATAAAATAAGGTATTAAAAAAGTCATTAATACTAAAGGAAAGAATAATACTGCTGCCCTGATTGCGAGCAAATAATTCATTTATTTTTCCTTAATAATATTTTTACTACAATAATAAGTTATCAAGAAATATCCACCATAAATAAATACTATAAATATTGCAGTCATAATAATCGAAGGTAGAAGTTTTTCATTACCAAATACTTCTAAAAATTTAACAGCAAACATTATTCCAAATATAGAATGAATTAACGCTAAAATTAATGGTAACATAAAGAAAATACCAATCTGTTTAAATAAAGCTTTATTTATCATATTCTCATCTGTACCTAACTTTCTTAACATTCTAAATCTATCTTGATTATCACTACTTTCAGATAATTCTTTTAAAGCTAGTATAGCAGCACTACTAATTAAAAAGATAACCCCTAAATAAAGACCAATAAATGTTATCATGGCAGATAACCCTACTGTAGCTTCTGTAATAGAAAGTTTAGTAGAACCACTAGGTAATAAATAGATATTAGCTTTCTCATCCTTATCCAACTTATTAATACTATTTTCTATTTTCATTATTTCTTTTTTATCAGTAGTTTTATAATTACCTATTAAGTGATTGTAAATCAAATAATCTTCATCTATAACATTATCCGGAACTAAAATAATACCCGTATTAATATGTTGACTAGACATCTCTAAAAATCCATCTTGGCAAGTATTATATTTTGGTTTTAAAGTATGACCAAATAAATTAATTTCTTCACCATTTTTTAAAGCTACATCTCTAATTTTAACCATTGACTTGAAATCAGCTACAATCATATACTCATTATTATTTAAGGAATATTCATCTATACCATAAAATTTAGCCACTTTATTATAATCACTTATTTTCATTATAGGTTCTTTTGTATCGTAAGCTAAAAACGGAAATTGTGTTCTAATGCTATCTAGTCTTGAACCTAAAGTATGATTTAACGTTAAATCAGGTGTCGCATAAGTATTAACTTCTATATAATCTTTAAAATAAGAAGTGATATTAAAATTAAATAACTTGAATAATTCTTTCGCAGTGTAATGTGAATTTTTTATTTGAGAATCATTATATCCATAATTTCTAAAATCATCATAATACTTATCCATATTCATATTTTGAGTAAACATTGCATCTACTGGTGCCAATTTCTTAATATTAGCATTCATAGAATTTTTAATAGTAAGACACGAAGATAATAAACAAATAGTTATAAATAACATTAAACAAATAATAGTAGTTGAAAATACAGTAGTATTTATCTTACTTGAAAACTGTCTTAATATAAAACTATTTAAATCTTTATAATAAAATTTCTTTATACCCATAGTAATCCTAATTATTAATCCTGATAAAGACCAAAATATAAAGAATGTTCCTACTACTCCCATTATAATAGGAATCATTATATCACTAGCCTCTTGTAAGGTATTAAAATCATGGTTAACAATATAGTAAGCTTTACCAAGTACAATCGTAGCTATAATAAAAATAATAATACATAAATAAGGATTCTTTAATTTTACCTTTTCATTTGTTTTTGCTCCAGTTAACAAATCAATCAACTTACATTTACTAACACTAAAAGTATTAAATATCATCACAATTAAATACATAATACTAAAGTAAAAAATAGTTTTAAGACAAGCTGAAGAAGAAAATACAAAAGCAAATTTTGTTAAATTAGCCTCAAACATATTAGCGACTAATAAACTCATAAACTGTGATAGTAGTATTCCTAAACCTAAACCAACTACTAAAGATAAAATACCAATAAATAAAGTTTCAAAAAATAAAATCATTGATATTTTTCTTTTACTCATACCAAGTGTTAAATATACTCCAAATTCTTTATTTCTTCTTTTTATTAAAAATCTTGAAGCATATATAATTAAAAATCCTAATATCAATGATACAAAGACACTAACACCTGATAACATTGTCATCATAAGTTCAATAATTTCCTGTGTTGATGAAGAAACATCTATCATAACAGTTTGACTATCTAGAGCATTAAATACATAAAATATAGCTACACCAAGAATAAGAGTAAAAAAGTAGATGGCATAATCTTTAATACTTTTCTTGATATTTTTAAGTGATAATCTACAAAGCATCATTTAAATCCCCACCAAGTAAAGTTACTACATCAATGATTTTATTAAAAAACTCTTTACGAACATTATTTCCCCTATGAATCTCCTGAAAGATTTTACCATCTTTGATAAAGATAACACGTGAAGCATAAGAAGCAGTAAAAGCATCATGTGTTACCATCAATATTGTTGTCTCCAACTTTTTATTTAAATATTCAAATTTTTCAAGTAACATCTTAGCTGCCTTTGAATCAAGAGCTCCTGTTGGTTCATCTGCTAATACAAGTTTAGGATTAGTTATAATAGCACGAGCTGACGATACCCTCTGTTTTTGACCACCACTCATTTGATAAGGATATTTATTTAAAACATCTTTAATGCCTAACTCATAAGCCACTTTCTTGATTCTGTCCTCTATTTCACCTACTTTAACATTTTGAATAGATAAAGCCAGTGCTATATTCTCATAAGCTGTTAAAGTATCAAGTAAATTAAAATCCTGAAAGATAAAACCTAACTCTTCTCTTCTAAACTTATTTAAGGCATTACCTTTCAATTTAGTAATATCTTCTCCTCCTACAAAAATATGTCCTGAAGTAACTCTATCAATAGTTGATATAACATTTAAAAGGGTAGTTTTCCCTGAACCACTCGCTCCCATTATCGCTACAAACTCCCCTTTTTCTATTTCAAAAGATAAATTATTAATAGCTTTAGTCAGTGATGAACGACTACCATAATACTTTTCAATATTTTGAACTTTTAAAATATTTTCCATATTCTTTCTCCTTTCAATACCAATAATAAAATAAAATATTACTTTTGTCGTTCGTTTAATCTTACTAAACATTACAATTTTGTAAGTCTATTTTATAACACTATAAAAATCACTTTTCCCAATCGTAATTGATACTCTGGTATATTTTCCTTCCTCTGAACTTATTTCAATATGATGACCTAACTTTTTACATAAATTCTTAGCAATAAATAATCCCATTCCTGTAGAACCACTCTTTTTTCGACCATTCTCCCCTGTAAAAGTCTTATCAAATACTTGTTTTAAATCACTCTTAGGTATCCCTATTCCATTATCTTCTATTACTAAAGTTATCTTGTCTTTTTTATTATCCGTAAAAATCTTAATATAAGAATCTTTTATATTCCTTTTATACTTAATACTATTATTAATAATCTGATTCAAAATAAACTCTAACCATTTAGAATCTGTTAAAACTGTATAATCTACATCTAAAACCTCAAAATCTATTTTCTCTTCTAGTAAGTCATCCATATTTTTTAGACCTACTTTCTTTATTACCTCTTTTAAATTTATCTCTTTAATAAAATAATCTCTTTCCGCATTTTCACTTCTCACATAATATAAAACTTGTTCTAAATAATTTTCTAATCTTCTTAATTGTTTTTTTACTTTCTTATCTACTTTATCTTTATGATTATTTTCAAAAAGAATTAAACTAGCAAGTGGTATTTTTACTTCATGAATCCACATTTCAATATATTCTTTAAAATCATTAGTCTGCATCTCATAACTTTTAACATTCTCACACATTGACTTATTTATCTCATATAAAGCTTTATAAAGTATTTTGCCCTCATAGAAATCTGGTTTAGAAATAGTCTCTAAAACTAAATAAGCTTTATCTAGATTATCAATATTAGAAAGTAAACTAGTATAAAAATTCTTCTTTCTAAAATACTCTATTAGAATTATCATTAAAGATGTTAAAACCAAAATAAACATAATAACTACTATCAAAGACCTATCTACTTTAAAAGCCATTAGAATTAATAAAACAATTAGATAACTAAATAATAATATAAATATTGATAATAACTTATCTTTAATATAACTCTTTAAACTCATTTTAATATATAACCTTGCCCTTTCCTTGTCTCAATAACATCATCATATCCTATATCTTTTAATTTAGATCTTAATCTACTAATATTAACTGTTAAAGTATTATCATTAACAAATTCATTATTATTCCATAAATCAGTCATTAACTCATCTCTAGTTACTATTCTATTTTGATTAGAAAGTAAATAAGAAAAAATAATCATCTCATTTTTAGTTAATATAACTTCCTTATCACTTCTAATAATAATACCTTTTCCCATATTAATCTTTAAATCTTTATAATTAATAATATTAGAACTCAAATTACTTCTTTTTAAAACCGCTCCTATTCTTAATAGTAAAATATTAGGATTATAAGGTTTAGTAATATAATCATCTGCACCTAAAGTTATTGATAAAGCCTCATCAGCCTCTTGATTCTTACTAGTTACCATAATTACAGGAATATTAGAGTTCTTTCTTAAATTTTGAAGTAATAATTCTCCATTCATATAAGGTATATTTATATCTAACAATAACAAATCTGGTGATACATTTAAAATCTCTTTTAAAGCATTTTTAAAATCTTTTAAAATAATAGCCTAATAACCACTATTCTCTAATAGTTCCTTTAATTCATTGCCTATAACTTCATCATCTTCTACTATCATTATTTTCTTCATTCTTATCACCACTTTTCTATATTTATTATACCATCAATACTAACACTCTAACCTTACATTTTTGTAACAAAAAAAGTAGTCTCTCAACTACTTACTTCTAATTGAACTTACTAGAGCTAGTAAAGGGAATATCTCTAATCTTCCAAACAACATTCCAAAACTTAAAACCATTTTAGAAAAATCATTAAATATAGAAAAGTTTGAAATATTAAAACATAGTCCTGCATTTGCAAATGTACAAACAACTGCATTTATAGTAGTCTCTAATGAAAAGCCATTAAAACTTACTAAAAATATTACTAATATAATAAAGAAAAGATATAAAAATATAAATGAACATGTGTTTCTTATTGTATCATCATCAACTTTTTTACCTTCAAAAGTTATAGTATGTACATTGCTAGGATGAATAACTTTTAAGAATTCTCTTTTTATTGATTTAAACCAAATAATAAATCTTGAAATCTTAAAACCTCCACTGGTACTACCCGCACAAGCTCCCATAATCATTAAACATAGAATTAAAAATCTACAAGAAGTAGGATAAATATTTATATCCCCTACACTAAATCCCGTACACGTCATGAAAGAACTAATATGAAAGGCTGATGATGCCAAAGCATCTGCAAAACTACTAAACATATTAACTGTATTCATCAATACGAAACCTACCGCAAAAATATATATTACAATATACAATTTTAACTCTTCACTTTTAAATGCTGCCTTCAAACTTCTTGTTGTAGCAACCAAAAAATAAAGATTAAAGTTTACTCCAAATAAGAACATAAATATAGCTACTACATATTGATTATACATTGAATAAGTTGCTAGTGATGAATTAAGATATGAAAATCCTCCTGTACCGGCAGTAGACATAGAAACAACAATACTATTAAACAAGTTTATTTTTCCAAATAATAGTAACACTATTTCAGCTAAAGTCAAAACAATATAAATTACATATAAGTAAAGTAATGTTTTCTTAATATTAGGTACTAATTTAGATATTGTTGGTCCAGACATTTCTGCTTTTAAAATATGCATTGATTTATCATCTTTAGAAAGCGGTATAACAGCCATTACAAAACCTAAAACACCTAATCCTCCAATATAATGAGTAAAGGCTCTCCAAAAAATTATTGACTTCGATAATGCATCTACATTTTTAAATATAGTAGCACCAGTTGTCGTAAATCCTGATACAGATTCAAAGAAAGCATCGTAAAATGATACATTACAATCTATCATAAATGGAATAGCTCCCAATATACTAATTATTATCCAAGCAAGAGCCACTATAATAAATCCATCTTTAGAATATAATGTCTGTTTTTCAGCTTTTATTAAATTAAGAAAATATCCTAATATTAAACTTATTATTCCAGGTATTAAAAAAGATATTATATTTTCGTGATAAAAGATACTTACTAAAATAGGAACTATACAAAGAGCAGAAAATGCTAATAATACTTTCCCAAGATATTTATATACTAATTTATTTCTCATAATCTACCCCAATATATCATTTATATCTCTAACAGAATCATTCGCATCAATTACAACAATAGTATCTTTTTCTAAAATATCATTTGAACCATTAGGGAAAATAACTTTTCTTCCTCTTAAGATTGCCACTATAATAATACCATTCTTAATTTTCATATCTTTAATTTGTTTTCCTATACCTTTAAAATCTTCTTCTACTTTAAATTCTAACATTTCAAAAGTATCATCTTCATCAAATTTATAAATTGCCTCACAACTACTCTTTTTACCATATCTAAGAGCTCTTACATATTGAACTATTTGATTATTCGCAATTTTATGAGGAGTTATAACTGTATCAATATTAGCTTTTTCTACTACACCATCTAATTGAATATGATTAATTTTAGTAATAATCTTTGGAACATTATGCATAGAAGCAAACATAGAACAAACTATATTCTCTTCATCTATACTCGCTAAAGTTACAATAGCGTCTGTTGTTTCAATCCCCTCTTCATATAAAACATATTGATCAGAAACATCTCCATTAATAATTAAAGCTTTTGGTAATTTTTCACTTAATACCTTACATCTTTCTTCATCTACTTCAATTATTTTTACAGACATACCCATTCCAATTAAAATTCTTGCCAAATAAACAGCGGTATTACTTCCACCACAAATCATAACTTTCTTAGTTTTTTCTTTAATTAAATCTGCATAAGTTAATAGTTTATTAATATTTTTATGAGATCCTGTAATATGAACTTTATCCCCACATTCTAAAACAGTATCTCCTTGTGGAATAATAGTCTGATTATTTCTTTCAATTGCGCAAATAATTAATTGTCCAAATTTCTTAGAAATATTTGTTACAGATAATCCTACTAAATTACTATTCTCTTTAATTCTTAAAGTTACAACTTGAATTTTACCTTTTAAGAAAGTAGTTTCTTCTAAAGCACTAGGAATACTTAAAGCTCTAGCTATTTTCGCAGCTGTTAATAATTCTGGGTTAATAGCCATTGAAAGTCCTAATTGTTCTTTTAAAATATTAATGGAATTTGCGTACTCAGGAGTTCTAATTCTCGCAATAGTATTTGGACATCCTAAAGTTTTTCCTAATAATGAACACATAACATTTTGTTCATCTTTATCGGTTACACTGATAAGTAAATCTGCATCACTTACTCCAGCTTCCTCTAAAACATTAGAATCAAGACCATTACCACAAATATAATTAACATCTTCATTATTTATAATATCTTTAGTCTTATTAAAATCTACATCTATTAAGGTTACCTCATTTTGATCTTTTACCAAACTTTTTGTTAAATACTCTCCCAGTTTACCAATCCCAACTATAATTATTTTCATATCACAACTCACTCCACTTCATAATTCTATCACAAAATAACCAATAGTGATATAATTTTTTCTCACTCATAGAAAAATGGTACACCCCAAAATTTCTAGGTGTATTATAACACAATACCTATATTTTTTTAATACCTAATTTAAAATATTTTATATTCAAATAATAACTGTTAAATATTATCTTTATGTTATAATATAACTAATCAGTGAGGAAATATTATGTATAAAATAGAAAAGAACTTAAATAGATT
>CANRDQ010000030.1 GCA_947629395.1 uncultured Bacilli bacterium | reverse complement strand
AAATCAAAATCAAATTTAAAAACATTGATTTATTTAGTATTATTTTTCATTGGATATATGGCAACTATTATGTTTTTTGATTATATTGGAGTTTCATATAATAATCGTCCACCTATATTTTCAATACAAACCACAACAATAGATTCGACAATTTATTATGACACATTATTCTACGATGTAATAAGATGTAATAAAAATTCTAAAGAAGAAACTTACGAAATTATTAAAAATCAGAAGTACGATGATGAAATTATTATGAATTATTGTAAATAATACAAATTACAATTCATGTGAGAAAGATTATCAAAATTGATAGTCTTTTCATTTGATATAAAAATAGACTATATAAGGAGTTAAATTAAAGAAGAATTATATGTAAATTCCATTAATTGTGTTCATCAGTATTAAATTATAATTAAAACTTGAAAAAAAAGAAGTTTTATGTTATAATAGGGGAGCAATTTGTTAGGAGGGGTAACGGATGAAAATATTTAAGAAAAAAGAAAAAAATCCTATAAAACCTACACCTAAGATGCGTGTTGAACATACTAATAAAAAATTTGTAAAACCTAAAGCGCATACTAAAAAAGTAATGCAGTTAAATGGATTTGTTTTAATGTCAACAATTTTAATTATGATCGGCTTATTCTGTGTATCTTATAATTATATATTAACTAAAAGAGAACTAGCTTATGATGAAATTAATATGCAATTAAGACCAGATAAGAAAGAAGAAAAACAAGAACAGGCACCTCAAGAAGAAGCACCTAAACCAACTAATCTTACATCTGAAATAGAGTATGATTATATAGGTTACTTAGAAATACCAGCCATTAACTTTAAAAAAGGTTTTTTAGATAAAAAATCACAATACAATAACGTTGATAAAAATTTACTTGTTTTAAGAGAATCAGATTATCCTGATGTTAAAAATGGTAATCTAATTATCGCCGGACACTCTGGTACTGGTTATAAAGCATTCTTTAAAAACCTTCATAAATTAAATATGGGTGATATAGCTAAAGTAACTTATAAAGGTTATATTTATACTTATAAAATCATAAATATAGAACAACAACCTAAAACAGGAACTATCACTATTAATAGAAATTTTGATAAAAGAGTTTTAACTTTAATAACTTGTACATACGCTAATAATACAGCACAAACAATTTATTTACTTGAAAATACTAAAGTAGAAAAGGAGGCTTAATAAGATGAGACCATTAACAGTATTAGAAAATTTAGGAATTTTAAAAGATGTAGTGGCTTCATCTAGCCTTTACATTGCTTTAATAGTAGTAGGTTGCTTAATAATAGGATTTATTAGTACCACTACTAAAATGAATGTTAAATATAAAAGAAGAATATATTTTATAGTTTATCTAGCTGTAATAGTATCTTTAATTGGTATATTCTATAAAGATTTGTCCACTATGTTTGACTATTTAGTAAATAATTTATTTGTAGTATTTTGTTTTCCTAATCTAGCAGCTTACTTAGCAGCAATAGTATTTACTAATGTAATTTTATGGACAACTACATTAAATGGAAAAGAAAATAGAACTATAAAATTCATTAATAGTACCGTGTTTGTTGCATTACATTATTTACTTTTATTATTATTAATGATAGTTAAAGATAAAAAACTTGATATTTTTTCTCAACAATCAGTTTATGGAAATGAACAAGTTGTAGCACTAATAAATTTAAGTAGTATTATATTTATTACTTGGATTGTATTTTTAGTTATTTATACAGTAGTAAGAGCTTTTATTTATAGTAGAAAAGGAGTTAGCTTAAATCAAGTAGTAGTATATGCTAATGCACCTGTTGAAAATAAAGGTATAAAAGAAGTAGTAAACATCAAAGAAGCACCTGCTTTTGTTACAATTCCTTATAAAGAAAAACCTCCTATTACACCAGTAATAGAAGAAAAAACACAACCAATTGTAATACCACTTGAACCAATTACACCAACAGTTGAAACTATAATTACTGAAGTTCCACAAGTTGAACCAGCAACTACTGTAGAAACTGTAAAACCAGTAGAAGCAGTTGAACCAGTAAAACCTGCTAAGACAAAAGAAATGCTTGCTTATGAAGAAACTTTAACATTAGAAGATTACAAATTACTTCTTAATTTATTAAAAGCTGAAAAAGAAAAGAAGAAAGAACAAATTCGTGATGTTGTAATAGAAGAAGAAACACCAGTAGAAAAACCAAAGAAAGAAACACCAAATATTCAACCTAAATTAGTAGAATTACAAGATTTATATAAAAGTATTATTTAAAATGTAGATTAATTTCTACATTTTTTTCTTTCCAGAAAAGCAACTTTATTTTTCTACCAATATAAGATATAATAAAATATAGAAAGTGGGTAGAAGAATGAAGTTAGAAGGATTAAACGACAAACAAAAAGAAGCAGTTTTAGAAAAAAGTGGACCCCTTCTTATTCTAGCGGGAGCAGGAAGTGGAAAGACTAGAGTTCTAACAACTAAGATAGCTTATTTAGTAGAAGATTGTGATATAAGTCCATATAATATTTTGGCAATCACCTTTACTAATAAAGCTGCAAAAGAAATGAAAGATAGACTTTACTCCTTAATAGGAAATATATCTAAAAATATACAAGTATCTACTTTCCACAGTTTTGGAGTAAAAATATTAAGAGAAAATTATGAAATTTTAGGATATGAAAAAAACTTTGTCATTATGGATAGTGATGATAGTTTAACAGTTGTTAAAAAAATCTTAAAAGATATGAATAAAGATCCTAAAGTATATAATCCAAAAGCTATAAGAGCTAAAATAAGTAGTTGTAAAAATGATATGTTATCTCCAGCAGGATATGAAAAATATGTTGCTAGTGAATATGAAAAAGTAATATTAGAAGTTTATAAGAAATATGAATCAAAATTAAAGAAAAATAATTCTGTAGATTTTGATGATTTACTACTTTTACCAATAAAATTATTTAGAGAACATCCAGCAGTTTTACAACGATATCAAGAAAGATTTCAATATATTTTAATAGATGAGTACCAAGATACTAATGAAGCTCAATATGTTATGTCTAAGTTAATTAGTGCCAAATATAGAAATATATGTGTAGTAGGTGATATTGATCAAAGTATTTATTCATGGAGAGGTGCTAACTATAAAAATATCTTAAACTTTGAAAAAGATTATAAAGAAGCTAAAACAATTCTATTAGAACAAAATTATCGTTCTACAGAAACTATACTAGAAGCAGCTAATGATGTTATTAAGAATAATAAACAAAGAAAAGAAAAAAATCTTTGGACATCTCTAGGAAAAGGAGAAAAAATTAATTATTATAGAGCATATAATGGTAGAGATGAAGCTCAATATGTAATTCGTAAAATAAAAGAACTTGTAAATAGGAATGTAGCATATAAAGATATAGCCATACTTTATAGAGTAAATGCTCAATCCCGTGTAATGGAAGAAGAAATGTTAAAAGAGAATCTTCCTTACAAAGTAGTAGGAAGTTTTTATTTCTATAGTAGAAAAGAAATTAAAGATTTAATTGCTTATTTAAGACTTATCCATAACTCTAAAGATAATGTTAGTTTACTTAGAGTTTTAAACGTTCCTAAACGTGGGATAGGAATCAAGACTATTGACAAACTGACAAATTTAGCCGATAATATGGACAAAAGTATCTATGAGGTTATTGAATCAGGTAAAGAAAAAGATTTTAAGAATATGATAGAAGATTTAAAGAAAGTATCAGAATCTATAACTTTAACTGAATTAATAGATAAAGTCTTAGATGCTTCAGGTATGAAAAAAGCACTTGAACAAGAAAAAACTTTAGAAAGTGAAATACGACTTGAAAACTTAGAAGAATTTAAATCTATTACAAAAAGCTTTGAAGAAAGAGAAGGTTCAGTATCACTAGAAGAATTTTTATTAGAAATTAGTTTAGTAAGTGATGTTGAAGAATACAAAGAAGATGATGATAGGATTAGTCTTATGACAGTTCACTCTGTAAAAGGTTTAGAGTTTTCTAATGTATTCGTAATTGGTTTAGAAGAAGGATTATTTCCTCATATAAACTCTTTAATGGATGCATCTCAATTAGAAGAGGAAAGAAGACTTTGTTATGTAGCAATTACTCGTGCCAAAGAAAATTTATGGCTTGTAAATGCTAGAAGAAGAACATTATTTGGAAAAGATCAAATTAATCCTCCAAGTAGATTTATTGGTGAGATTAGAAGTGATTTGATAAATAGTAATGTGGATGTTAAAGAACAACAAATTCAACAAAAAACAATTTCAGATGAAGAAGTGTTTAGAGAAGAAGATGTTGACTATCAAGTTGGTGATTTTGTATATCATGAAACTTTCGGTCAAGGAAAAGTAGTTGAAGTAACAAACACTTTAGTAAGTGTTGCTTTTAAACACCCTTATGGTATTAAGAAATTAATGAAAAACCATAAAAAGTTATCAAAAATTTAGGAGGATTTATATGAATAAAGATATTACGCTAGTAATTCTAGCAGGAGGAATGGGAAGTAGATTTGGAGGACTTAAACAAATAGAACCAGTCGGCCCAAATGGAGAATTTATTATTGATTATTCTGTTTATGATGCAGTTCAAGCAGGATTTAATAAAGTAGTTTTTATTATTAAAGAAGAAATATATGAAGAGTTTAAAGAAACAATAGGTAAGAGAGTAGAGCCTTATGTAAACGTAGAATATGTTTTCCAAAACTTTGATAATATACCTAAAGATGTTACGCTACCAGAAAATCGTGTTAAACCATTAGGTACAGCACATGCCTTATATTGTGCTAAAGATAAAGTACATGAAAACTTTGCTCTTATTTCAGCTGATGATTTCTATGGTAGAGATGCCTTTAAACAAGCTGCAGATTATTTAAAAAATAATGATGATTTCTGTGTAATAGGTTATAAAATAGGACAAACATTATCAGAAACAGGAGCCGTAAAACGTGGTGTTTGTATGGAAAAAGATGGATACTTAACTCAAGTTATTGAAAGTAAAGTAGAGAAAGTAGATGACGGTGTATTATGTACTCCACTTTCTGGAGCAGATAGCTTTGTAGTTGAAGATGAACATCCAGTATCAATGATATTATTTGGATTAAATCCAAAAATATTTGATGCTATTGAAGAACAAATGCCAGCTTTCTTTGAAAAGAATAAAGGCGACTTAGAAACAGTTGAAATGTTACTTCCAGATGTAATTGATCAAATGATTCGTAACAAAGATGTTAACGTTAAAGTAATTCCTACTGAAAGTACATGGTATGGAGTTACATATAGAGAAGATTTAGAACCTGTTAAGGATTCTATTAAAAAATTAGTATATACTGGTGTATATAATAAAAAATTATGGAAATAAACTAAAAAGGGAGGATAGTATGAGAAACGAAGTTTATTCAAAAGTATTTATGTGGTTGTTCATTGGACTAGCAGTAACATTTGGAACAGGTTATTTCTTATCCCTAAATGAAACTATGGTTCAAAATCTATTTAGTGGAGGTTCTGTATTTATAATATTGATTGTAGAAATAGGAATAGCACTATTCTTTGGTCTTAGAGTAGCAAAGATGAGTAAGATAACAGCAATGATTTGTTATTTGGTATACTGCTTTGTAACAGGACTTACTTTTTCAACATTGTTTATAGCATATGAAATGACATCAATAATTAGTGTATTTGCTATAACATCGCTATTATTCTTAATATTTGCTATTTATGGTAAAGTTACTAAAAGAGATTTAAGTAAGTTAGGAACATTCTTATTCATGGCTTTACTTGGTACAATAATAGCATCTATTTTTGGTATATTTATCCAAAGTAGTACTCTAGTTATAGTAATTAATGTAGTTACCATAGTAGTCTTTCTAGGATACATTGCCTACGATATAAAAGTAATTGAACAACTATGTAATCAAATAGGAGAAGATAATGTTGCCATCTATGGAGCATTTCAATTATACTTAGACTTTATTAATGTCTTTATAACATTACTTCAAATGTTTGGTGATTATAATAATAATGATTAATAAGAGGACTGAAAATACTCAGTTCTTTTTATTTATATAAAAATATCAATGAGTATATAGATTATATAAATACTTTTTGATATAATTTAATTGTAAAGTAAGGTTGTCTAATTGTTTTTATGAAAGGAGAAATAGATATGAAATATATAAAAATTACAGCACTATTATTAGTGCTTACTACTATAATTTCATCAAGTGGTGTTTTAGCAAATGTTGTTACAATATTAAACATTACAATTCCTGCACATAGTGAGATAACAGCAACAGGTAACCATAATAAAGATAATTATGGTAGACAACAAGCAACTAAAACTGATTGTACAGATAATTTAAGTGGAAATCAAATGGCAATAGAAGCTAGAGTTCATAGTGTTAATTATGGAACTAATGGTTCTTGGTACACATTACCAAAGGGTACAAATGTTAATATAACAGGTACTGATGGAGTACTTGCTAGTCCAGGTACATTTAATCTTCAATTAAAAGCTGCAAATTCATTTATAACTCAAGGTACTTTTTACGGCGCTTGGAATATTAATTAATTTAATAATATAAAAATATAAATTTTAGACATAGATAATCTTTCTTTACAACTTTTATTGTCTAATGAGAAAATTTTAGATAAATATTTTTAAAGGAGGAATATTATGCAAAAAATAAAAAAATATATATTTAAAAATAGTTTAAGTATTATAGTTATTACTGTTTCTCTTTTTATAACTATTTTCTCTTTTTATCAATATTTTCAAGATTACTATGGTTATGCTCCTAAATATTATGAATTAGAAAGAGAATGTAAGCAAAACAAAAATGAACAAAGTTGTAAAGAATTTAATATATTTAGCCCAGATGAAAATCCAAAAGTTAAATTCCATAAATTAGATGCAATTACATTGACATGTGAAATTGTAGAGAATCATGCTTTTTTCTATATGGGATTACTTGCTCCTTTATTTATTATAATTATTACGATTAATAGAATGCATAAAGAAATAAATAGTGGTATGTTTAAGTATTATTTAACAAGAATGAAGTATAAGGAATATTTAAAAAGAATACTTTTAACATCTTTAAAACCTGCTTTATTAATTCCTATATTATTAATTATGATTTTTATTATTTCATGTATTATAACGGGTTTTAATTTTAATGTTGATAAAGAGGTGTTAAAAATTTCAGTATATGAGCCTTGGAAATATAATAATTTTATTTTATATGGAATTATTATCTGTGTTATCCAGTATTTAATGGCTTTATTTTATGGTAATTTAGGCTTGATATTTTGTAAAAAAAATAAAAATAAAGTAATATCTGTTTTTCTTGGATATATTACATATTTTGCAATAGATATAATTTTCTATGTTGTTATATATGCTTTAATTTTATGTAGATGGTTAAGAATAGATACAACTGGTGAAATGATGAGATATTTTAATATTTTAGATTATTTACATTTTGAAGCAGGTACTAATCTTTTATTTGTTATATTAATTGCTTGTATATTTTCTATTTCTTCTGGTATTGCCTTATACAATATTTATAAAAATAAGGAAGGAGTAATATTAGCTAATGAAAAAGAAAATGGTTAATAATAAAAAAGAGATAAATAGTACTTTAGAAATTTTAAATTTTTTAACTAACAAAAATAAATTTAAAGTTACTATTATTTTATCTTTTCTTTTGAGTGTTTATGGTGGTTTCATATTAAGCGCAGGTATTAAAAATTATTTTAATTCTGCAATACTTACTTTTCAATTTCCAACATTTAATGTATTACTTTTTTTGATTTTGTTTATTAATACTATTAATGTTTGTTCAATGTTTGATAAATATGATTTTTATATTATTCGCTTAAAGGATAAAAAAACATATTTAAAAGAACTAATTAAGATTGTAGTATATAGTAATATTATTGTTCTTTCAGTTATCATATTAACATATTTTGCTTTATTAAATCTTGTAGAGTTTCAATATTTAATTTCTAGCACTTTTAATAATTATATAAATAATATTGCTTATATGTTTTTCTATTTTGTTAGATATATTATTATAGCTTTATCTATGAGTATTTTATGTACATTAAGTTATGTGAAATTTGGTGAAAAGAAAACATTATTTGTTAGTATTGTTTTTGTAGCATTTTTTTGGGTGATAGGAACTAGTTTGAAGACTGTTAATAGTTTTAGTTTTTTACCTTGGAAATATTTTAAATTTGTGAAATATGGTAGTTTTAGTTTAGAATTAAATTATTCATTATTGTTTATTTTATTAATAGAATTAATTATATGTTTAGTTTATAAATTGGTAAACACAAGATTTAATAATAAAACTTATATATATATGATTTTAAATGATTTGGAATTTTTGTTCAGAGAAAAATATAAGGAGATCCTGCTTTTAATTCTATTACCACTTTTGGTACTTCTTATTATATATATTGTAATATATAAAGATGGAATTGAAATTTTAAAAATGACATTAGGGTTGAATCTAAAAAAAGAAAGTTTTGATATTTTTAATGTTGCTATGCTTGTTTTTAATATAGTTATTCAATTATATTTAGTATTAAGTCTATATGCCAAGGATTTAAAAAAAGGACTAGATAATATTTTTCTTCGTCTATCATCAATAAGATGGTATTTAGCAAAAGAAATTATTACTTTATTTGTTACATTTTTTTTAAAATTCATTCAATACACTTTAATAATAATAATTTTAATAATTTCTAAAAAAAGCAATTTAAATTTTTCTATAATAAGTAAAATATTTTTATCCGATTTTCTTTTTACTATTACTATACAGCATATATTTATACTTACATATTTTAATATAAGAACTTTGCCAAAAATAATAGAATGTTTGTTATTTGTGATAATTGTTGCCTTTGCTATGATAATACCTAAAAATATTATGTGGTATAATCAGTATCAATTAATATTATTAATAGTCAATACTATAATTATTTTAATCTCAGTACCAATTTATAAATTTAATAAGAGAAAAGTTATTCAAACTATGGGAGGTATATAATGAAAATAGAAGTAAAAAAAGTATCAAAGAGTTTTAAGGATATTGATGTTTTAAATAATGTGAATCTAACTTTTGAAAGTGGTAAAATCTATGGTTTAATAGGTACAAATGGATCTGGGAAAACTGTACTACTAAAAATGTTATGTGCATTTTATGAACCTTCAAGTGGAGAAATTTTATTTGATGGAAGAAATATAATTGCTGAGCAAGAGTTTCCTCCTAGCACAAGAGCTTTAATTGAAAAGCCAACATTTTTATCGGATTTATCAGGAAGAGATAATTTAAAACTTTTAGCTAGGATTCAAAATAGAATAGGGGATGAAGAAATAAATCAAACTCTAGAAAATGTTGGATTAACAGATGCTGCTGATAAAACATATCATAAGTATTCATTAGGAATGAAACAAAAACTAGGAATAGCTCAGGTGTTGATGGAAGACCCTAAAGTAATGATATTTGATGAGCCTTTTAATGGATTAGATGATAAAAGCGCTAAAAAGATAAGAAATATTTTATTAGAAGAAAAGAAAAATGGAAAAATTATAATAATTGCTACTCATATTAAAGATGACGTTGATAGATTATGTGATGTAGTATATAAAGTAGACAACGGAAATATAAAACCAATAAGTAAACAAAAATTAACAGATAAGTCATTATAAAGATAATTATTTACTTAATTTTAAAAAACTTTAAAACAAAAAATATTCAATATAAAAACAACATATTCTGTAATATGTTGTTTATTTTTATTCTAGTCAGCGCCGTCACCATCTGTAGGGCCTTCGCCTCCACCAGAACCTCCTTCACCACCAGAGCCTCCAGATCCGTTAGAACCTCCAGATCCACCAGAACCTCCTTCACCACCAGAGCCTCCAGATCCGTTAGAACCTCCAGATCCACCAGTATTATTATTGTTGTTACCATCATCTTTTTTAGTGGTTGTATTATTAGAACTACTACTACTGCTGCTACTTCCACCTGATAGGGTTAAAGTAACTGTTCCTGAAAATTTATCTACACGTTTATTAGCTGGGGCAGATTGAGATACAACGTATCCGCCACTACCTCTAAATGAAACACTAACACCATATCTACTAGCAATAGATCTTGCTGTTGATTCAGAATAACCGACAAAATTCGGTACTAAGTCATAAGTGAATGCGGTTTTATAAGGACCGTATCCTATGACTTCTTTTTCATATGGCTCATTAATAGAGAAGTTAAACTTCTTAATAGTTTTATGTTTTTCTTTACCTAAGTTAATATTCATTGCTTCAACAATATCATCACGACTATTTGTATCTGGTACATAATCCCAAAGAACCATTCTCATTCTTTCATCATAAATCATTTGACCAGTTCCTTGTAAATATAGTTGTTGAATACTAATTAAATCAGCTTCATCTTTTGCTAAACTCTTCTTCAATATATCTTTTCCTATATTATAGAAAGATAAGATTTGACTTGTAGTAAAGTTAGTATCTAAGTTATTAGAAATTGTATTTAAGATATCCATAAATTTATTTACATCAGAAATATTTTTCATTTTATTAATTAAAGCTTGAATAACAAGTTGTTGATTTTGACCACGATCTAAGTCTCCAGCTTTTAATTGTTTTCTGTTTCTAGAAAGAACTAGGGCCTGTTCACCATTTAAGTGTTGGAAACCTTCCTTAATACATACTTGTTTCCATCTATTAGAATCATCTGTACATAAGTCAGCAGGAACTTGAGCATCAATTCCTCCAACTGCATCAACTAAGTGAACTAAACCTTTAAAGTTAATCTTAGCATAATAATCAATTGTTATATCAAAATAATTTTCTATTGTTTTCATCATACAGTCAGTACCATACCAAGCAGCATGAGTAATTTTATTTTCAGCTTTATCATTAAAACAAGCAATTGGAACATAACTATCTCTTGGAATAGAAAGCATTGTTGCACTTAATGTTTTAGGATTAAATGTTACTAATATAAGGGAATCTCCATTAGCTACAGCATTTTTCTTTAAACCTTCTTCTATAGAATCAATTCCCATTAATAGAATTGTAAATGGCTCATTTAAATTCTTACCAGTTGATTTAGTATCAGCTTCAGATTTTTTTGCCATTTCTTTTTCTTTAGTAGCAATTACCTTTGTTTCAGTACTAATATTAGCAAACTCTGCAATTCCACTATACATTGAAACATAATCACTTGAAACAAACATAGCATCAATTTCACCATTATATAAATCATAAATCATAGCGGAATAATCTTCATATTTTTTAATATCATTTTCATCTTGTAATTTATTTTCTTCAATCATTTCCATAGGAATAATATAACCTTCAGGAGAAGTTTTATCTTTAATCATTCCTATCGTTGCATCTTTTAAATCTTTAGCATCTTTAGCTTCATTAGTGCTTTTAGTAACTAAACTAGAAGAGTAGGTAACCATTTTTTTATTAACACTACTGATAAGTCCATATCCATAGAATATAGCGCCACCTACAGCAACACTCGCTATAATATAGAAAATCATAAAGGTAAGAAGAACTCTATGCCTTGTTTTCTTTTTATTCTTAAAGATGAGAACTGTTTTTATAATCAAGAATAAATCTAAAACAATCATTAATATCATCACGATATAACGAATTAAGTTCTCGATACTATCTAATAAATATATATTATAAATCGCAAACGCACTTGCGATTACACTCAGTATTACGAATATCAATATTAATATCTGATTCGTCGGTTTCTTTTCTTTTTTAGCTTTTTTCTCATTTTTCACATTTGCCATCTTAAATCCTCCAATTCTTAGCTACATATAATTATAACTAAAACATATTCTTTTTTCAATGTTTTGATGATAAAAATATGTCTAGTCTAATCTAAAACATGATATAATTAAGGAGAATGATTTGAAGATATAAAAGAAGATAGCGTATATCTTTGTTGATATAATTAAAAATGTGTTTTATAATTAAATAAGGGTGGTATAGAATGAAGAAAAGTAAAAAATTAGCGTTTATTATTATTAACTATAATGATTATGAATCTACTAAAAGTTTACTAAAAAATATCAAAGGATATAATTGTTTAGATTTAATTGTAGTAGTGGATAATCATTCAACTGACGGTAGTTTGGAAAAATTACAAAAATTAAAATCTTTTCAAAACGATAAGATTCAGTTTATTAGAACTGAAGAAAATGGAGGTTATGCGAAAGGACTTAATTTTGGGGCAAAGTATGCCTTAAAGAAATTAAAACACGCTAATTTAATCTTTTCTAATTCCGATATTATTATCCATAGTGAGGAAGATATAGAAAACTTGGCCAGTGATCTTAATAGTCATGGAATCGGTGTTGGTGTAGTTGGTCCTACAATAGTCGAAAAAGAAAAGTTAAACAGAGGTTGGAAAATGCCTACTGTTAAAGATGAAATTAAGGCTAATTTACCTTTGATAAGTAGATGGTTTAAAAAATCTCTATATTATAAGGATGAATATTATAAAGGTAGATTATCACCTGTGGGAGTAGTTTCAGGATGTTTTTTCGCTGTTGATGGAGATTTACTAAAAGACATTGATTATTTTGATGAAAATACTTTCTTATACTATGAAGAAAATATCTTTTCTAAAAGAATAGAAAAGACACACCGTAAAATTGTAATTGATAATGATGTTTTAGTTATCCATAACCACTCTGTTACAATAGATAAAAACATAGATAGAGTAAGAAAATATAATGCTTTAAAAACAAGTCAAAGTTATTTTGTAGAAAATTATTTAAAGGCTAATAAATTTCAAATGTTTTTATTGTGTATAACTAATAAAATATCACTTGTAATTTTAAAAATTAGAAATATATTTAGGAGGGAAAAAAAGTGAAAGGAATAATTTTAGCAGGAGGATCAGGAACAAGACTTTATCCAATAACTGAGGGTATTAGTAAACAGTTAATGCCTATTTATGATAAACCCATGATTTATTATCCATTATCAACTTTAATGAGTGCAGGAATTCGTGATATTATGCTTATTACTACTGAAGAAGATCAAGCTTCATTTAAGAGATTACTTGGTAATGGAGAAAAATTTGGAATAAATTTAAAATATGTAATTCAACCATCACCAGATGGACTTGCTCAAGCTTTTTTACTTGATAAAGAGTTTATTAAAGATGAAAGTGTAGCTATGATTTTAGGAGATAATATTTTCTATGGAGCTATGCTTCAAGAAAAACTTCAAAATGCTATGAAGAATGCTGATGAAGGAAAAGCTACAATCTTTGGTTATGAAGTAAAAGATCCAGAACGTTTTGGTATTATGGAAATTGATGATAATGGAAAAGTTATCAGTGTCGAAGAAAAGCCAGAACATCCTAAAAGTGATTATGCTATTACAGGTCTTTATGCTTATCCAAAAGATGTTGTCGAAAAAGCAGCTCAAGTTAAACCATCTGCTCGTGGGGAATTAGAAATCACATCATTAAATGATATTTACTTACAAGAATCTAGACTTCAAAGTGAACTTCTAGGAGATGGTTATACTTGGTATGATACTGGAACTTTTGGAAGTATGAATGAAGCTAGTAACATGATTAAGTCTATTGAAACTCAAGGTGATAGAGTAATCTGTTGTCCAGAAAAAATAGCTTATGATAAAGGATGGTTAGATAAAGAATCTCTAAAAGAAAGAGCTGACTTATTATCTAAAAATTCTTATGGAAAATATCTACAAAAATTAATAAAGAAAGGGAAATAATTAATGAAAAAGCAAGAAACAAGTTTAAAAGATTGCTATATTATTGAACCAGATGTATTTGAAGATGATAGGGGATATTTCACTGAATATTTTAGTGAAAAGAAATTAAAAGATGAAGGTCTAGATTATATTTTTGAAAAAGTTGTTCAAACTAATAGATCTAAAAGTAAAAAAGGAACACTTCGTGGTATGCACTTTCAAAAAGGAGAACATGCTCAAGCTAAACTTGTAGAGTGTATAAAAGGTGCTGTTTTAGATGTCGCAGTTGATATGCGTCAATCATCACCATCTTTTGGAAAGTGGATTAGTGTAGAACTTACTGAAAAGAATCATAAACAATTATTAATACCTAAAGGTTTTGCTCATGGATTTTTAACTTTAGAAGATGATACTGTTTTTCAATATTTAGTAGATTCTTTATATTGTCCTGAAAGTGAAGGTGGATTTTCTTATAAAGATGAAGAATTAAATATTAATTGGGATCTTGAAAAATATGGCATTACAGATTTAATTTTATCTGCTAAAGACCAAAATAGAGGTAGCTTTAGAGATGAAAGAGACAATGTATAATAGGAGATAATATGAAATATTTTATAACAGGAGTAGGTGGACAATTAGGCTATGATTTAAAAGAAGAACTTCTTAATCGTGGTGAAAAAAATATTGTCGCTCCCACTTCACAAGAATTAGATATTACTAATAGACAAGCAGTACTAGATTTAATAAAAGCAGAAAAACCTGATGTTATTTTTCATTGTGCTGCCTATACAGCTGTTGATAATGCTGAAGATGATAAAGAAAAATGCTTTGCTGTTAATGTAGAAGGAACTAAAAACATTGTTGATGCTAGTATTGAAATAGGAGCTAAAATTCTTTTTATGAGTACTGATTATGTTTATGATGGTACCAAAGATAGTCCTTATCTTGAAACAGATAATCTTAATCCCCAAAGTGTTTATGGAGAAAGTAAAGCTTTAGCCGAAAAAGAAGTTATGCGTAATTCTAAATATTATATAACTCGTATTTCTTGGGTATTTGGCAAAAATGGTAATAATTTTGTTAAGACAATGCTTAAGCTTGCTGATATTAGAGATACCCTTAATGTAGTAAGTGATCAAATAGGATCTCCTACATATACTAAGGATTTAGCTAAAGTTTTAGTAGACATGGCTAATGCTGAAAAGTATGGAATATATCATGTAACTAATGAAGGTTATTGTAGTTGGGCTGAATTTGCTGATGCTATCTTTAAAAAAGTAGGTAAAAATATGAAAGTTAATTACATAGAAAGTAAAGATTATCCTCAAAAAGCTACAAGACCTAAAAATTCTAGAATGAATAAAGATAAATTAAAAAGCAATTTTAAATCTTTACCTACATGGGAAGATGCTTTAGATAGATATTTAAAAGAAATAAAGGATGTGATTTAATGAAGTTTTTAATAACAGGAGGAGCAGGTTTTATTGGTAGTAATTATTTACATTATGTTGTAAATAAATATCCTGAAGATTATTTTGTTTGTTTGGATGCTTTAACTTATGCTGGTAACTATAATAATATTAAGGAATTAGAAACTAAAGATAATTATAAATTTGTTCATATTGATATAACTGATAGAGAAGCAGTTTATAAATTATTTGAAGAAGAAAAATTTGACGTAGTAGTAAACTTTGCTGCTGAAAGCCATGTTGATAATTCTATTAAGAATCCTGAAGTATTTTTAACTACTAATATTATTGGTACAGAAGTATTAATGGATGCTAGTTTAAAATATGGCATCAAAAGATATCATCAAATTTCAACTGATGAAGTTTATGGAGATTTACCTTTAGATAGAAAAGATTTATTATTTACAGAAGAGACACCACTTCATACTTCAAGTCCTTATTCTTCATCTAAAGCTAGTGCGGATCTTTTAGTAGGAGCATACTACAGAACTTTTGGACTACCAGCTACTATAAGTCGTTGCTCTAATAACTATGGACCTTATCAATTCCCAGAAAAGTTAATTCCAGTAGTTATCTCTAAAGCCTTAAAAGGAGAAAAAGTTCCTGTTTATGGAAAAGGAGAAAATGTTAGAGATTGGATTCATGTTCATGATCATAATGTTGGTGTAGATATGATAGTACGTAATGGTAAAGTAGGAGAAGTTTATAACTTAGGTGGACACTCTGAACGTACTAATTTAGAAGTAGTTAAAACTATTCTTAAACAACTTGGTAAAAGTGAAGATTTAATTGAATTTGTTGGTGATCGTCCAGGACATGATTTAAGATACGCTATTGATTCTAGTAAAGTCGAACGTGAATTAGGCTGGAAGTTAAGTTACAACTTTGAAGATGGAATTAAAGAAACTGTTGATTGGTATTTAAATAATCAAGAGTGGATTGAAAACATTCTAACTGGAGAATATAAAAATAGTTATAAAGATTAATTAAGGTAAAGTGAAAAGTTAAATTCCACTTTCAAAAGAGAAAATAAAAATGTAAGAGAAAAGTCTATTTTATAGGCTT
>CANRDQ010000029.1 GCA_947629395.1 uncultured Bacilli bacterium | reverse complement strand
TTTTAAACTGGAATTTACTGTAAGACTAAATTCTATACAAATACACTGAAAGTGGAATTTAACTTTTCACTTTACGTTAAGGATAAGAAATAATGTTAAAAGGCATTATTTCTTTATTTTTTAGTGATTTTGTGGTATAATTAGCAGAAATGAATTGAGATGTGAGAGGATTATTATGAATGAAGAAAAGATAAAACAAGAGATGAGAGAACAAATTGATAAATTTATAAAATTATTTACAGAACATAAGAGATATGATGTTCCAGAATCTATGTATCCTGAAATAGAAGAAATTGTTAAAAAGATAATTGATTTAGATCTTATTTATATTGATGATGATATAAAAGATAAGTTAAAGGTAAATATATGTAGTATGGATGGTACTTTTTCACCTGATGCTCAATTTTCTCATATTAGGCAGTTAGATAAAGAAGGAAATGTAGAAGATACTGATATGGTAATAGATGTTAATATGGCTCATTTAGCAGCAAGACTTTTATATTGTTCTAAAGAAGAGATAGAGGATTTTTGTAAAAAAATAATTAAGAATATATTTCATGAAGATAGACATCTTGTTCAAGAAGTTATAATAGATAAAAATATAAGTTCTAAAGATACTATGATGTATACAAGAGATACCATAATTAATAGTAGACGTAATAATGTATATCATCTTAATTATGATAGTGTTGGTATTGAGACAGAAGCTAGACATCGTGGAGAAACAAAATTTATGGAAGTAATGGATGATTATAATTTGGCTTCTGTTAGAAAAACAATAGAACAAGCAGTTCTAAAGAAAACTGGAAAATATGAAGTAGATGGTAGAACACTATATAGAGATGATATGTCTGTTGAATTAATAGATTATTTAATATGTGAGGAAAAGCAAGCTGATTTATTAAAGTTGTATCCACCATTATTAAAAGAATATAATGAAGATTGTACTAAGAAGAGTATGACTGAGTTGATATATAATTTAGAAAAAGAAAAAAGAGATTTATTAAATCAAAATGTTGATAATAATAAGTTAGTAAAAGATGCTCAAGAGATGTATTTTGAATTAATATATCAAAGATTAAAAGAAGATAATGTTAATGAGATTAAGGAATTAAAAGAAAACTTTAGTGCAGAATATATAAATAATTTATTAGATAATATGGTTGTATATTTTAGACAAGAAAAAGAATTAAAAATAGAAATGTTAAATGTTCAATATTATGCTTTAGATAATGATTATGGAAAGTCTCTTTCTATTATTTCAGATATGTTAGAAATGAAAAAATATTATGATGAAAAAGAAGATACTATTGAAAATATTAGACAAACAAGAATAAATAAAGTAAGGTGTTTAACTAAAGTTAAGTAGTTTATTGACAGTAAATTTTAAATTAAATATAATAAATCATTAAGGAGAAGACGACATGAAGAAGTATGAGACACTTATATTTGATTTAGATGATACTTTAGTTGATGATGGAGAATCTATTAAATATGCTTTTAATGCTGTATTAGAAAAGTTGAATATTGATTTTAATGAAGATTTGTTTCAAAAATGGAGAAAAGCTGATCGAGATTTTTGGGATAACTGGGCACATAAAAAGTTAATTTTACCTAAGTTTAATTCTGTTGATGAAGAGGTAACTTATGTTAGAGCTTATCGTTTTGCTTTGTTTTTTAGTAATTTAAATTTAAGTTTTGATGATGCGGTAGCATTAAATAATTTATATTGTGATAATTTAGGAGTTAATATTGTAGAGATAGAAGGAGCAACTGATTTAATTAAAGATTTAAGTCAAACACATGAAATAGCTATTGCTAGTAATGGTCCTAAAGAGGCAGCTTTAACTAAAATAAATAAAATTAATTTAGATCCTTATATCTCAGCAATTTTAACTTCAGGAGAAATTGGTATTGGTAAACCTAATAAAGAGTTTTTTGATTGCTTATATAAAAAGCTTGAAAATAAGAATAAAGCTAAAATGTTATTAATAGGGGATTCATTAGCTACTGATATTAAGGGTGGAATGGATAATGGTATTGACACTTGTTGGTTTAATCCTAACGGAGATATTTTACTAGATGGGTATAAACCTACTATGGAAATACAAAAACTTTTACAATTAAAGAAGAATATTAGATAAGACAACATGGTTGTCTTTTTTTGTTTTTAGAAGAGTGAAATTGGTCTTGTTTACAGATTTTTACAGTAAAAAATAAATAAAATTTCTTTTGGTTGACTTGCCTACTTGAAAAGTTATATGATATTAAGTAGTAAGAGGTGTAATAGATGAATGTATATTTAAAAAAACATTATATTAAACAAGCTATAAAGATAACTGCTATTTTACTATTTGCCGTGATACCAACTTATTTGATTTATAATAAATTTAAAGATCAAAGAAATCAGTTTATAACTAGTGATTCTTTAAGTATTACTTTCCATGAGAGTAGTGGAGATAAAATAACTTTAAAGGATGTAGTAGCTGTAACTGACAGTGTGGGACTTTCATCACGTGCTTATACATTTGCGATTAAAAATAATTTAGATGTACCGGTTAGATATAGTGTTAAACTTTTAGAAGATAATAATGCCATTGCTGCAGATGGTTGTACTACAACACGTATACCAATGCAGGTATTAAAATTGGGCTATCATAAAAACAAAGAGTAATAAAATCTTAACTTTTGTTGATTTTTCAGATAATATTATCACTACAGATACTATTAAAGGAAAACAAACAGAAGAGTATACAATTAGACTTTGGGCACAAAAGGGTTCTTTAACTGCTGATAATAATCTTCATTTTCATGGATTAATACAGGTAGTTGAAGAGGGTATAGATATTGCAAGTGCCACTAATAGAAAAGTAAATTAATATTTACTTTTTGTTATAAAACAAGTATAATTTAAAGTGTAAGAATAGTTGTAGATAATCATAAAGAATAGGAGTGTTCTTAATGAAAGAGAAAAAGAAAGATACTAGAAATATTAAAGTTATTTTAGGACTTAGTTTTACTATTTTGCTTAGTTTAGCTGCGGCTAGTTATGCTTTATTTACTTCTTTACAAAAAGGTACACAGGAAAATGAGGTAGTAACTGGTACTTTGCGACTTGTTTTAAGTGAGGGATTATCTGGTAATGCTATTGATATAGATCCAGCTATACCAGTAATTGAAAGTGTTGGTCTTTCTCAAGAACCATATACTTTTGCGCTTAAGAATACAGGAACATCACCTGCTACTTATCGTATAAGTCTTGTTGATTATGAAAGACAATATACTAGAGATGGATGTGAGAGAATTCCTAAAGATAAAATAATGGTATCTTTTACTAAAAATGGAGAACCATTAATAACAGATTCTCTTGATCATATAGAATATTTTGATACTGGGGATATTGCACCAACTCCTTCAGGTGAACAAGGTATTGTTTACACAATGAAAATTTGGATAGATGATAGTGCTGGTAATGAAATAATGGGTGCTCATTTCCATGGACAATTTATGCTAGAAGGTATAGTTCAAGGGCATACGAATTTTGAAACAGGGGAATAAGTGCGATTACTTAATCTTCTTTTTTCTTTTTAAAAACATAAAATTATAATAAGGAGTGAACTAAATGAAAGTAATTATAACAGCAGGTGGAACAGGTGGTCATATTTATCCTGCTTTAGCTATAATAAATAAAATAATGGAAAAGGAACCTACTAGTGAGATTTTATATATTGGTACTACTGATAGAATGGAATCAAAACTAATTCCAGAATTAAAAATACCTTATTTAGGTCTTGAAATGAAAGGTATTGATCGTAAAAATCTTTTAAATAATATAAAGATTTATATAACATATAGAAAGGCTTTAAAGGAAGCTCATAAGGCTGTTTTAAAATTTACTCCTGATATAGTTATTGGAGTAGGTGGGTATGTTACAGTACCTGTTTTAATTGCGGCTCATAAAGCTAAAGTTAAGACTCTTATTCATGAACAGAATTCTATTCCTGGAGTAGCTAATAAAAAGCTATCTAGTTTTGTAGATCGTGTTTGTGTATCGCTTCCTGATACAGTTCATAATTTTGGTGGGACTAATGTAGTTTATACAGGTAATCCTAGAAGTGAAGAAATAATGAGTGTAGAGCCTGCAAATAAAAGAGAATATGGTTTAAGTGAAAATGCTAAATTAGTGGTTATTGTTATGGGTTCTTTAGGGTCTACTACTATGACTGAGAAGTTAAAAGAATTGATATTATCTTTTAAAGGTAAAAAGTATCAAGTATTAATTGTTACTGGTAAAGATTATTATGGACAATATGCGGATATTGAAACTCCTAATAATGTTAGAGTTGTTCCATATTTAAATAATTTTATTAATTTACTTAAAATTGCTGATTTGGTTATTTCTAGAGCAGGGGCTTCTACTATTGCTGAAATTACTGCTATAGGACTACCTTCAATTTTAGTACCTTCTCCGTATGTTACACATAATCATCAAATGATGAATGCTAAAGAACTTGAAAAAATAGGAGCATGTTCTATAATTGAAGAAAGTAATTTTAGTTCTGAAACAATAATACCAGAGATAGATCGTATTTTAGATAATCCTAAAGTGTATAAAGAGATGAAAATGCAAGCTGAAAGTTTAGGCATTACTGATTCAGCAACTAAGATTTATAATGAAATAAAAAAATTAATACAAAATGAAAATACAGATTAGGAAAATGTGAAATGAAAGAATTTTTAGAAGAAATAGAAAAAGAACAAATTGGTAAATTATTAAGAGATGTACCTATTAAAAAGTTAACTACTTATAAAGTAGGGGGGACAGCTAAAGCTTTAGTTTATCCTAAAGATATAGAGAAATTAATTAAGTTAATTGTTCTTATTAAAAAATATAAAATACGTTATAAAGTAATTGGTAATGGTTCAAATCTTTTATTTAGTGATAGAGAATATGATGGTGTTTTAATTAAATTAGATGAGTTTAGAAATTTGGATATAACTGGTACTAGAATTGTAGTAGGAGCAGGTTTTCCTCTTCCTAAACTTTCTATTATTGCTGCTAAGAAGTCTTTAGCAGGTCTTGAGTTTGCTTCAGGTATTCCTGGTACTGTGGGAGGAGCAGTATTTATGAATGCGGGAGCTTATCAAAGTGATATGGGATATATCGTTACCCGTGTTAAAGTTTTAACACCTGATTTAACAGTTATTGAACTTGGTAATAGAGATATGGACTTTCATTATCGTACATCTTTTTTGAAAAAGCATCCTGATTATATTTGCCTTGAAGTAACAATGATGCTTTATAAAGGACAAAGAGCTGCTTTAGAAGATGTTATTAAAGATAGACGAGAAAGAAGAATAAATTCTCAACCTCTTAAATACCCTTCAGCAGGAAGTGTATTTAGAAATCCACCAGGATTATTTGCTGGAAAACTTATTGAAGATTTAGGTTTGAAAGGTAAAACTATAGGTGGAGCTGAAGTTAGTGAAAAACATGCTAATTTCATTGTTAATAAAAAGAATGCTAGTGCAGACGATTTAAAGAATTTAATAACTTTTGTACAAGAACAAGTAAAAAAAGAATACAATATAGAATTAAAAGTAGAACAAGAATTTGTAAACTGGGAGTAATTACATGGCTAAAAAAGTAATTAAAAAGAAAAAATTAAGGGTTTTCCGTTTGCTAATAATATTGCTTATCGCAATAGTTCTTTTTGTTGGTATAGATTTATATTTAAATACTAATATTAAAAATATAATAGTAGAGGGAACTACTTATTTAAAAGATGATTACTTATTAGATTTAGCAGGTGTAAAAGATTATCCTGGTTTTTTCTTTACGACATCTTCAAATATAAAAAAGAAATTAGAAACTAGTCCTTATGTAAAAAAGGCTACTGTTAAAAAAAGATTTTATCATGTTTTAAGATTAGAAATAGAAGAAAATAGACCTTTATTTTATAATGATTTATCTAAAAAAATAGTTTTTGAAGATGGTAAAGTTGCTGATGATGATGATACATATTCTTTTAGAGTACCAAGATTATTAAATAGTATTAGTGATAATAAAAAATATAATAAATTTGTAAATAGGATGAATAGATTAGATGATGATATATTAGGTAAAATAAGTGAAATAGAGTATGTACCTAATGATTATGATAAGGATAGATTTTTACTTTCTATGGATGATGGTAATAGCGTTTATTTAACTTTAACAAAGTTTTCGATGATAGATTATTATGATGAAGTTTTAGGACAATTAGAAGGTAGAAAAGGTATTCTATATTTAGATAGTGGTAATCACTTTAAAATAATGGAATAAATAAGCTAATTTTTTAGCTTGTTTTTCTATAATTGGTGGTATTGACAAAGAAATTTGTTTTTAATACAATAGATGATTCAAGATTAGGTTTAGAAGGAGAGGTATTTGTGTATGAATGATTTAAGATTAATAGTACTTGATAACATCGAAGAATTAGGAGAAGGGGTAAATGAAAAATTAAAGGAAATAAATGATACTTCTGATGACTATATTGTGCCAATTAAAAGAGAACGTTTTAGTAATGGTGAAGGTAAAGTTAATATAGAAGGAACTGTTCGTGATAAAGATATTTATATTTTAAGTGATGTAGGTAATTATAATATTACTTATAAGATGCATGGATTTGTTCATCATCTATCACCAGATGAACATTTTCAAGATATAAAAAGGGTAATTTCAGCAATAAGTGGAAGTGCTTCTAAAATAACTTTAGTAACACCACTTTTATATGCGTCTAGACAACATAGAAGAAAGAAAAAAGAGTCTTTAGACTGCGCTATTGCTTTACAAGAATTAGAAGAACTTGGAGTAAATCACATTGTAAGTTTTGATGTACATGATCCAAATGTATGTAATGCAATACCAACTTTACCATTCGATAATTTATTTGCTACTGAAGAATTTTTAAATGATATAGCAGATAATGAAGATATTAGAAATATGTTAGTTATAAGTCCAGATATGGGAGCTATGGAAAGAGCTAAATACTTTGCAGAATTTTTAAAATGCGATGTTGGAGTTTTTTATAAAAGAAGAGATTTATCTAAAGTTGTAAATGGAAAGAATCCTATTGTAGAACATACTTATTTAGGTTCTAATGTTAAAGGAAAAAATATTTTAGTTGTAGACGATATGATTGCTAGTGGTTCATCTATGATAGAAGTTGCTCGTGATTTAAAAGAAAGAGGAGCTAAAAATATTTATTTTGCGGCTACATTTGCATTATTAACAGAAGGACCAGAAGTATTCCAAAAAGCATATGATGAAGGCTTATTTACTAGATTATATTCAACTAATTTATCTTATGTACCTGAGTCTATTAAAGAAAAAGAATGGTATCATGATGTAGATATGACTGCGAAAACTGCACAAATTATCAATGCTCTTAATAAACAAGAAACTATTAAACCTTATGTTGATTTTAATGAAGAATTAGTTAAAAAAATTGAATGTAAACAATTAACTAAAACAAGATAAAGATATTATTTCGAAAAGATTTAATATCTTTTTTTGCTTTTTTTATCCTTATAAATCAATAAAATTAATGAAAAAAAGTTTAAAAGTGTTTGATTAATAAAAAAAGTATAGTATAATTAATTATGATAGTAGGAGCTGATTGTATGAGTAAGATATATGCTGGTATTGATATTGGTACTGATAGCATTAAAATAATAGTTAGTGAACTGGTTTCTTCTGAATATCATGTTTTGGCGGCTGTTTCTAAGCCTTCAAAAGGTATTAAGAAATCACAAATTGTAGATATGAAATTAGCTGTTGAATCAATCAAGAATGCTCTTAGAGATATAGAGGAAATGTTAGGATTTGCTCTTAAAAAAGTTGTTGCTTGTGTTCCTACTACTGGTTGTAAGATGACTATTTTAGAGGGTAGTGTTGATGTTCTTAATGTTGAAAATATTACAGGAGAAGATATAACTAGAGTCTTAAAGGATGCTTTAATTGGTAAAATTAATGATGAAGATGAATTAGTTACTTCTATTCCAATTAGTTTTACTGTTGATGATCAAGATAAAATAATAGATCCTAAAGGGATGAGAGGTGAGACTCTAGAAACTAAAATAGTAGTATCTACTGTACCAAAAGAACCACTTTATAGAATGTTAGAGGTTTTAAAACTTTCAGGATTAGAAGTTGCTGATATTGCTTTTGGTAGTATTGGAGATTATTATGCAGTGAAAAAGCCATCTTTAGATAAAGAAGTTGGTGCTATTATAAACATAGGAGAAGATACTACTAATATTTCTATATTTAATAAGGGAATTATGATTAAAAATCAAATTTTAAATATAGGAAGTCATCATATTGATAAAGATTTACAATATATATTTAAAGTAGATTCCAAAACAGCAAGAAATATGAAAGAAGAATTTGCTGTGGCTAAGGAAAGTTTAGCTGATGATAATGATGAAATTGAAGTGGAAGTAACTGAAGAAGATAAAACTGAAACTAAACGATTAAGTCAAAGAAAAATTGCTAAAGTAGTAGAGGCTAGACTAGTAGAAATATTAAAAATTTCACAAGAAAAAATAAAAAACTTAACAAAAAGAGAGATTCGTTATATAATTATAACAGGGGGAGTAAGCGAGATGTCAGGTTTTATATATCTTGCAGAGGATATTTTAGGAAAAGAGGCTGCAATTTGTAATATTAAAACCATTGGTATTAGGCATAATAAGTATTCTAGTGTTGATGGATTGATCAAATATTTTCATGAAAAATTAGATTTAAGAGATAAAGATTATGATATAGTTAGTGAAGAGGATGTATCAACTTTACTTTCAACTCAAAGAAAAGAAGTTAATCATGATAACATATTGAACAAAGTATTTGGACATTTTTTTGATAAGGAGGATTAAAACATGTTAGGCGGATTAGAAATGGATCAATTAGCAAAAATAAAAGTAATAGGAATCGGTGGCGGTGGAGGAAACGCTGTTAACCGAATGGTTGAGTCAGGGGTAAAGGGTGTAGAATTCATTGTTGCTAACACTGACTTACAAGTTTTGAATAATTCTAAAGCAGATGTAAAAATTCAAATTGGTGCTTCTCTAACTGATGGATTAGGAGCAGGAGCTAAACCTGAAATAGGAAAAGAAGCTGCTGTTGAAAGTAAAAAAGAAATAGAAGATGCTCTTAGTGGAGCAGATATGGTATTTATTACTTGCGGAATGGGTGGAGGAACTGGAACTGGTGCTGCTCCAATCGTTGCAGAAATAGCTCAAGCTTTAGGAGCTTTAACAGTTGCTATAGTTACTAAACCATTCAGTTTTGAAGGTAAGAAAAGAATGGACAATGCTTTAATTGGACTAGAAGAGTTAAGAAAACATGTTGATACTTTAATTGTTATACCTAATGATAGATTAAGAGAAATTATCGATAAGTCAACTCCAATGTTAGAAGCATTTAAAGAAGTTGATAATGTGTTACGTCGTGGTGTACAATCAATATCAGATTTAATTGCTGTTGTTGGACTTGTTAACCTTGATTTTGCTGATGTTAAAGCAGTTATGGAAAACTCTGGTAATGCTATTATTGGAATTGGTATTGGAATGGGAGAAGATAGAGCTATTGAGGCTGCTAAACAAGCAGTATCATCTTCACTTCTTGAAACACCAATTTCAGGAGCAACAGATGCTATTATTAACATTACTGGTGGAGTTAATTTAACATTATTTGAAGCAGAACAAGCTGCTGAAGTTGTTAGACAAGCTGCTAATACAGATATTAATACTATCTTTGGTTCAGTTATTAATGAAAACTTAACAGATGAAGTAATTGTTACTGTAATTGCAACTGGATTTGATAAGAAAAATAATAAACCTAAACCAGTTGTTGAAGAAGAGACAGTACCTCGCAGAAGTACTCGTCAAGAACCAGAAGTAGATTATGTAGCAACTACAGAAGTTGAACCAATAGAAGATGATGAAGAATATGATTTACCACCATTCTTAAGAGATAGAAATTATTAATAAAATAGCAAAGTGCTTTTTTGAAAGGCACTTTTTTAATTTTACTAAATTTGTCAATTTCTAAAATATAAAAGATAAATATTTTGAATGCTTTTTCTTTTCATATAATTTTTTTAATGGTATAATTTATAATGAGGAGTAGATGATAATATGGCAAAGAGAAAAAAAACAAAAAGTGTTAAGAAAGGCTTTGAATATAGTGCTGAACTTTATGGTGTGCTTTTAGTTTTAGCAGCCATATTAGGTATTGGAAAATATGGTCCTATTGGAAAATTAATCGCTTCATTTGGTATATTTTTAGTAGGAAGTGGTTATGGAATATTTCTAGTAGTGTTATTTATAGTTGGAGTTTATCTAGTTATAAAAAGAGAATGGCCAGATTTCTTTAATACTAAGTTAATTGGTATTTATATGTTAACGATAGGTCTGTTAGTTCTAATGCATAGAGAGTATGTAGTAGCGAACGAAGGTAATATAGGTCTTATTTTTCAGGCTACTCTAGATGAATTAGTAACAGCTTTTAATAATATAATGACTACAGGTACAGTTAATTCTATCTTTGAACTTGGAGGAGGAATTGTAGGTGGAGCTTTTGCTGTAGTCTTTGATCAATTGTTTTCACTTACAGGTATGCAGATAGTTTGTTGGGTTTTAATTGCTGCAGGTCTTAGTTTATTTACTGGCTTTTCTGTTTTTGATGCCATTAGAAATGGTTATGAAAATCATAAACAAAAAGTTGCTAATAAACCTGAAGAGCCTAAAGAAGATAAAGAACCTAAAAAATCTTTATTCGCTAGATTAGGACAAGAGAAAACTTCTGAAGAACCTAAAAAATCTCCAGTTATTATAAGTAATGGTGATGAAGAAGAGGAAGATAAAGAAGGGCAAAAACCAATTGTTATTTCTAGTATAGATAAGTTACCAGGTGTTAAAGATAATAATGTAGAACATAGTGAAGTTGAACAGACAGAAGAAGAACATTCTGCTCAACCTGAAACTGTATCTAGTAATTATAATAAAAATTATAAATTACCACCACTTGAACTTTTAAATAAACCTAAGAAGAAAGGTAAAAATGCTAATCAGAGTGCTATTGAGAAAAATATAGTTACTCTAGAAAATGTTTTAAAAGATTTTGGTGTTATTGGAAAAGTTGTAGAAGTTCATGTTGGACCTACTGTTACCCAATATGAATTAGAAATTAAATCTGGAACTAAATTAAGTAAAATTATAAGTCTTAATAGAGAAATTGCTTTAGTACTTGCTAAGAAAGATGTTAGAATAGAAGCTCCAATTCCTGGTAAAAATACAGTAGGAATTGAAATACCTAACGAAGAAGCAGTACCTGTAACATTTAGAGAAGTTTTAGAAAAAATACCAGCTAGTAAACAAGATTCTAAACTTTTAGTGCCACTTGGTAAAAATATTATGGGTAATGTAGTTTGGTGTGAAATCAATAAAACACCACACTTGTTAGTCGCAGGAGCAACTGGTGCTGGTAAATCAGTTTGTATTAATGGAATTATATGTTCTATTTTGATGAGAGCAAGACCAGATGAAGTAAAATTAATGATGGTTGACCCTAAAAAAGTTGAATTATCTTTATATAATGGTATTCCTCATTTAATGTGTCCAGTCGTTACTAATCCTAAAAAAGCTAGTATTGCTTTAGGAAAAATAGTTAGTGAGATGGAACGTCGTTATGATATGTTTGAAGAAACAAAAACAAAAAATATTGGTACTTATAATGCTTATATAGATGAAAAAAATAAACATTTACCTGATGATGAAAAATTAAAAAGAATGCCATTTATTGTTGTAATTGTTGATGAACTTGCTGATTTAATGGTAGTGGCTGCTAAAGATGTTGAATCTTCAATTATGAGAATTACACAAATGGCCAGAGCGGCAGGAATTCATTTGATTATCGCTACTCAAAGACCATCTACAGATGTTATCACGGGAGTAGTTAAAGCTAATATACCATCACGTATTGCCTTTACAGTATCTTCAAGTATCGATTCTAGAACTATTTTAGATTCTACTGGTGCTGAAAAGTTACTAGGAAAAGGAGATATGTTATTCTTGCCAATGGGTGAGGCAACATCACAACGTGTACAAGGTGCATTTATTGCTGATGAGGAAATTAAAAGAATTATTGATCATACTGTTGAACAACAAAAAGCTGAATATGATCAAGCTCTAATGAACTTGGAAGAAGAAGCACCATCTAGTGATAAAAGTGCTAGTCAAATAGAAGATGCTAAACAAAAAGAAGAGTATGATGACCCACTTTATAATGATATTGTGGAGTTTGTAATAGAAACTCAAAAAGCCAGTGCTTCACTTCTCCAAAGAAGATTTAAGCTTGGTTATAATAGAGCTGCTAGAATAATTGATTTACTGGAAGAGCGAGGAATAATTGGTCCCGCTAATGGTTCAAAACCAAGAGTAGTATTAGTAAAACTTGAAGATGAAACACCTAATGAATAAATACTGCTCTTTTTTTATATTCATGGTATAATAAATAATATAAATAAATAATGAAAGGAGGCATTAAATATGCCAACACCACACATAGAAAGTAAAAAAGAAGATATTGCTAAAACAGTAATTATGCCAGGGGATCCGCTACGTGCTAAATACATAGCTGAAAATTTTTTAGAAAATCCAAGATTAGTAAACAAAGTAAGAAATATGCTTGCTTATACAGGTACTTATAAAGGTAAAGAAATAACAGTCTTTGCTCATGGAATGGGAATACCAAGTGTCGGTATTTATGCTTATGAATTATATAAATTTTATGATGTAGAAAAAATCATCAGAATAGGTACTTGTGGAAGTAGTCATGAAGATATTGATTTAGGAGATGTTATTTTAGGAGAAAAAGCTTTTAGTTTTAATCCATTTCCAAAACTTTATGCTGGAGATGAAATTAATCTAGTAGAATCTTCTCTTGATTTAACTGATCATATTGAAGAAGTAAGTAAAGAAATGAATATTCCTATAAAAAGAGGAACTATAATATCAGGAGATGTTTTTGATCCATATATAGATCACACTACTTATAAAGATCCATATCCTAAAGATTTAAATTCTCTTGCTAGTGAAATGGAAGCTTTTGGAATATTTTATCTTGCTAAAAAACTAAATAGAAAAGCAGCTTGTATTTTAACAGTAGTAGATGCTTTAAAAACAAAAAAACAAATGACTAGTGAAGAAAGAGAAACATCTTTGAATAATATGATTAAACTTGCTTTAGAGTCTGCAGAATAAACTCAAAACACATGAAAATTTTTATTTGGTGTATACTAAATAGAAAGGAGTGAGAACATGAAATATAAAAATGTAGAATTAGGTTCTTATAAATTACACTTATTAAAAACAGATAAATTTAAAACAATTACAGTACGTATTAACTTTAGAAGAAAAATAAAAAAAGAAGAAATTACAGTACGTAATATATTGTCTGATTTATTAACACATTCTGCGAATAAATATAAGACCAAGAAAGAACTTGTTATAAAAACCCAAGATTTGTATGCCATAAATTGGACAGCGGTAACAACTAGATTAGGAGATTATTTAAATACAGCTTTTACTTTAGAATGTTTAAATGATAAATATACTGAAGAAGGTAATTTTAAAGCTAGTTTAGAATTTGTTAAAGATGTATTATTAGATCCTAATGTTGATGATGGAAAATTTAATAATGAAGCCTTTGATATGATATATGAAAGTGCTAAAAACTCATTATTAGGAATGAGAGAAAATTCTAATTATTATAGTTTAGTACGTTGTCTTGAAAATATGGCACCAGATACTCCTGTTTCTTATCGTATGGCAGGGTATTTAGATGATTTAGAAAAAGTTACTTCTAAAAGTGTTTATGAACATTATCTAGATATGATAAAGAAAGATGAAATAGATATTTTTGTGGTAGGTAATTTTGATTTCAAAGATATGGAACAAGATATAAGAGAGACATTTACTTTTAATACTTTTAAAAGACCACATAAAGTTAATTTACTAGAAGTGCCTAAGAAACAAATAAGAAGAAAAATAGTAAAAGAACAAGAAAATAATAAACAATCTAAACTTGTTATTGGGTGTCGTTTAGTAGGACTTACTAGAGAAGAAAGAAACTATGCTTTAACCTTATATAGTTTAATCTTAGGAGGCTCTAGTGGAGATTCTAAATTATTTAATGAAGTTCGTGAAAAGAAATCTTTAGTTTATTATATTAATTCTGTTCCTAATAAGCTTGATAATACTTTACTTATTAGAGCAGGTATTTCTAAAGAAAATTTTGATAAAACTATTAAACTTATAGATAAACAATTACAAGCTATGAAAAAAGGTGATTTTTCAGATAGTGATATTAAAAAAGCAGTAGAAATCTATAATACTTCTTTACAAGAAGTAGAAGAAAATCCAGGTTACTTAATTGAGACACATTATTTAATGGAATTAATAGGTATTGATGAAATTAAAGAAAGATATAAGAAGATAAAACAAGTTACAAAAGAAGATATCATTAAAGTGGCGAAAAAAGTCAAAATGGATACAATTTATTTATTAGAGGGGACAGAAGAATGAAAGAAATAGAATTGATTGGCTTAGATAAAACTGTTTTTTATGAAAAATTAGATAATGGTTTAGATGTTTATTTAATTCCATATACAGATAAGAAAAACTATTATATTAGTTACGCAACTAGATTTGGATCTATTACGACAGAATTTATCCCTAATAAAGGTAAAAAACAAATTAAAGTACCCGCAGGAATTGCTCATTTTCTAGAACATAAAATGTTTGAATCAGAAACAAATGAGAATCCATTTACATTTGGTTCTAAATTTGGAACTGGTTATAATGCGATGACATCTTTTGATTCAACTCAATATGTTTGTTATGGAACAAAAGCTTTTAATGAAAATTTAGAATTTTTATTAAGTTATGTTAATGAACCATATTTTACTGATGAAAATGTTGAAAAAGAAAAAGGTATAATTGCAGAAGAAATAAAGATGTATGATGATATGCCAGAAGCTGTTCTTGAAAATAAATTAAGAGAAAATACTTATAATATACATCCTCGTAGAATTGATATCGCAGGAACAGTAGAAGATATAACTAAAATTACTAAAGAAGATTTATATAATTGTTATAATACATTTTATAAACCTAATAATATGTTTTTATTAGTAGTAGGAGCTTTTGATAAAGATGAAGCCTTAAGAATAATTAAGAAGACTTTAGAAGAGAAAAAAGTTTCTAAGGGTGGAGTTATCGTTCAAAAGAAATATAAAGAACCAGAAAAAATACATAAAAAATATGAAGAAATTAAATTTAATGTTCAACTTCCAAAAGTAGGATTAAGTCTTAAAATTAATAAAGATAAATTTAAAATTAAAGATGAATATAAATTAGATTTATATATTCAAATGATTTTAAATATTATTTTTGGAATGTCTAGTGATTTCCGTGAAGCTTTAAGAGAAGAAAAATTAGCGACAGGGTTTTATTCAGGTACCGAAACTACTGATGAATATTATGTGATAAGTTTTATGGCAGAAACAACTGATCCTGATAAGTTAATAGAAAAATTAAAAAATACTTTAGCTAATATGGAAATTAGAGAAGAAGACTTAACGAGACTTAAAAAAGTTTGGATTGCAAATGAAGTAAAAATGATAGATGTAGTTGATACTACTGTATATAATCAATTTGATGATATCTTAAAATATGGTAAGGTAATAGAAGATAAAGTTGATATCATTCGTAGTTTAAATAAAAAAGAGATAGACAAAGTTATTGCTAATATAAATGTTGTAGATAATATGGCAATAGTTAAAATGTTACCAAAATAATGACTTAGCTCATTATTTTTTCTTGATTAAATAAGTGTTTTTTAGTAATATAAGGAGTAGTAAGAGGTGAGGTAATGGGAGAATTTGAACAACTAATGAGATTAAAACAGGATATTTTAGAAAGATCTGAAAGATTTTATGAAGGGGGAAGTTACGGAGAATACTCTCTTTTATCAGGAATGTCCTATATTTATAAGTTATATACAAATGAAGATTTATTTTCTTTACGTACTATTTATAATAATAATTTACCACTACATGATAAAATGGTTTCTGAAGAATGTAATATGGAAAGTTATGTTGTTAGTGAAGTGCCTAAACATATTTGTGCTTTAAGACAAACTGATATTGTACCAGCATCTTATCAACTTTTTACAAGAATGAGTAGAGAATTACAACCAGCACAATTAAATTATCGTTTAAATGAAAGAGAACAAGATAATATCATAAATGGTTTTTTGGCGACTTATTATCCAGAACATAAAAACTTATATAATGAATTAAAAGAAAATGGAAGAATTATATATTTAGATAAAACAAGAATGGGATCTGTAAATCCGGGATTATCTTTTCCTGATGTATATGGTAAAAATAAAGATTATGTATTTGTAAGTAGAGTTGCTAATAACTATACCTTACATGATGAACTATTCTTTATTAATATTTTACTTCATGAATTAGGTCATATAATGGAATTTAGAGATTTAAATAATAAAGGGTTAACAACTTTTAAAGATATAGATGATTTTCATAAATATTCGTTTTATACAGAAACACATTCAATATTACAAGAATTTAGATATGCTGATTTCTTAAAAAGATATGGATTTACACAAGATATTTCTGATGGAGTAAAAAAGAAAATAATAGATTCATTTGTAATTTATCCAGAGCAATTACAACAAGATCCAAACTTAATGTTTGCTGGTTATTCTCCACGTATAGCTTATAGTTATAAAGAATGTTTAAAATATTATTATGGTGGTATTGTCGGATTATATTTTAATGGTTTAGATGAACGAGAATTTAGAAAAAGAATGGCTTTATATGATCAAATTAAATTAAAAGATCCTAATTGTGAAATGCTTGATAAGATAAATTGTAATACTAAAACATTGATAAAATCAGTTTATAAAAATTAAGATACTTATGTATCTTTTTTATTTATTTATAAGGAAAGTGCGTTTAATCTAAAAAAGAAAAAAACATAATCAAAAAAGATTATGCCAAGACAAATAAA